>JAKALB010000086.1 GCA_021813365.1 Pseudomonadota bacterium
GTGGCCCGAGGGTGTGTCCTTGCCGCGGCTGATTTCCTGCGCCACGCCCCAGCGGCCCGAGGGCGGCACGCCCAGTCCCGGCGGCTCCAACCCGGTCGACAGGCGGATCGCCGCCCCCAGCCCCAGCCGGTCCAGGTTCGGCAGGCGCAGCGGCCCGCTGCGGCCGGTTTCGGCCCGGCCCTCGGCACAGGCCAGGGCGATATGGCCCAGCGTGTTGGCGCCGGCGTCGCCAAAGGCCGCCGCATCAGGCGCGCCGCCACAGCCAACACTGTCCATCACGATCAGGAAGGCCCGGTTCTGCGGGTCGGTCATCAGGCAATCCGCTTCAGGATGAGGGGTGGTTCTTCCGGCGCGGTTCCGGCCAGGACATAGGCCGCCTGCACGGCACGGATGGCCTCTTCGGCCTGCGCCTCGGTCGCGGCATGCACCATCGCCAGCGGATCGCCCATGCCGATTTCCTCGCCGATCCCCGCCAGATCCGACAGGCCGACCGAGGGGTTGATGCGATCGCCTTCGCGCTGCCGCCCGCCGCCCAACCGCACCACGGCCAGACCCAGCCGCTCACCGTCGATCGCGCTGACAAAGCCGCGCCCGGGGCTCGGCACTTCGCGGATCACGGTGGCGGCGGGCAGCCGATCGGGCCAGCGGTCGACGAAATCGGCCGGCCCGCCCTGGGCTGCGACCATGCGGCCGAAGGCATCCGCCGCCGCGCCCGATTCCAGCGCCTGGGTGATGCGGCCCTCGCCATCCAGGGCATCCGCCGCGATGCCGCCCAGCGCCAGCGCCTCGCCGCCCAGCGCCACGGTGATGTCCCACAGCGCCGCGTTGACCGAAGTGCCGGTCAAGGTCTCCATCACCTCGATCACCTCCAGCGCATTGCCCGCGGCCGTGGCCAGGGGCTGCGTCATGTCGGTGATCAGGGCGCTGGTCATGCATCCCGCGCCCTGTGCGGTGCTGACCAGGGCACGCGCCAGCGCCTCGGCCGCCTCCAGCGTCTTCATGAAGGCGCCAGAGCCGCATTTCACATCCAGAACCAGAGCTTCCAGGCCGGCGGCCAGTTTCTTGGACAGGATCGACGCCGTGATCAGATCGATGCTTTCCACCGTGCCGGTGACGTCACGGATCGCGTAGAGCCGCCGGTCCGCCGGGGCGATGTCGCGGCTGGCCGAGACGATGGCACAGCGGATGTCGCGCATCTGACGACGCAACTGATCCTCGCCCAGACCGGTGCGCAATCCGGGGATCGCCTCCAGCTTGTCCAGCGTGCCGCCGGTGTGACCAAGCCCCCGGCCCGAGATCATCGGAACATAGGCGCCGCAGGCCGCCAGCGCGGGCGCCAGGAGCAGCGAGACACAATCGCCGATCCCCCCGGTGGAATGCTTGTCAAGCACCGGCCCGTCCAGATCCCAGGTCAGCACCTGGCCCGAATCGCGCATGGCGCGGGTCAGGGCCACACGGCCTTCCTCGCCCAGACCCTTCAGCAAGACCGCCATGGCAAAGGCGCCGCCCTGGGCATCCGTGACCTCGCCCGTGGCCAGACCCTTGGCGAACCACGCCAATTCCTCGGCCGAAGGAATGCCGCCGTCACGGATCCTGACGATGATGGCGCGAGCGTCCATCAGGCTTTTGCCATATGCGCAGCGGTGTAAAGCCCGGGCAGCAGCTCTGCCACCGTCATCACCTTGTGCGCGCCTTCGGTGGTGCACAGCGTCACCTTCACGTCGGGCCTGGCGAATTCGGCGATCTTCTGCCGGCAGCCGCCACAGGGCGGCACCGGGCTGGGGCTGTCGGCGATCACCAGGATTTCGGCGATTTCCGTCTCGCCCCCGGCGACCATGGCGGCAATCGCCCCGGCTTCGGCACAGGTGCCCTCGGGATAGGCCACGTTTTCCACATTGACACCCACATAGGTCGCGCCCGACGGGGTGCGGATCGCCGCGCCCACCTTGAAGCGGGAATAGGGCGCATAGGCGCGCGGGCGCACTTCGGTGGCAAGGTCGAGCAATGACATGAACCGGATTCTCCTGACCGTTTGGACAAGTCTGGAACCGTTCGCCCCGGGTTGCAAGCGCCGGGGCCGGCGCAACCCCGGACCCGACAGAGAATCTCGCCCCCGGCGTGAGGTCAGACGATCTCGGTCTGAAACTGGCCCGGCAGCGAGACCTCGATCAGTTGCAGGTCGGCGCTGGGGGCGCTGTAGCGGGTCTTCATGCCCGGCGGAATCACGAAGGCATCGCCCGGCGACAGGCGGTAGGGATCCTTGCCCTCGCCCTCCAGCGTCATTTCGCCGGACATGACAAAGGTGAACAGGATGTCCCCATGGTGCCGCGTCCAGGGGCTGGCGCCACCGACGGGTCGCGCGACCAGGACCGAGGCGACACCCTTCGTGTTGGCGTTGATCGTGGTGTCGCGCGCCTCGAACCCCGGGATGCGGAACGGGGCGAACCGGCCCGTGCTGCCCAGGTTGTGCACGAAACGCTGGCCCTGCCATTCGCGATCGGGATTCAGCTCGGCATTGGGAAGGGTCATCGCATGGTCGATCTCGGTCACATGTTCGGCCGGCACTCCGATCTCGATCACCTCGATCCCGTCGCCCGACTCCACCACCCGGTGCCGGATGGTGGGCGGCTGGATGAAACAGTCACCGGCATGCAGACGACGCAGGCCGCCCTGATCTTCGTACAGCACATCGACCCAACCCTTGATGCAGAAGATCAGCTGAAAGCCGACCTTGTGAAAATGCACCATGTCGGGCACCTTGCCGTCCGGCACGCGGATGTGGCTGGCGATCATCGCCCCGCCCAGCCGGTTCGGCACCAGATCGCGGTACATCATGCCGGCCCGGCCGATCACCCAGGGCGCCTGATCGGCCAGGCGGCGCACGACAAAGGCATGTTCGGTTCTGGGCAGCACCAGCGGCGGGTTCAGTTCGTCCAGCTGCACCACCGTGCCGCCAGGCGAGGTGAGCTCGGCCCTGCCTTGCGCCAGACGCGCCCAATCGTCGGTCAGCAGGCGCAGCCTGCCCGCGGGCGCCTTCAGATCCTGATCCAGCCGCAGCCGCAGCCCATGGCCCGAGACGACAACCACCCGCGGATCGTCGGCCGGATAGATCGTGTCCAGCCGGAAGCCCAGCGTCCTGGTGAAGAACGCCAGATCGGCGCGGACATCCGACGTGGGCAGCAGGATCTCGGCACGGATTTCTGACATGATCGGCTCCTGGGGGCGGGTGGGGGGACGTGCGGCGGGGCGGGCGGCCATATTTCAAGCTTGAAGCGACATTTTCAAGCTTTTCCTTCGCGCCCCGATGTCGCATCACAGGATCAGCCCGAGCCCGCGCCCGGGCGGATAGTTTAGCCTTGAACGACTATTTTGGGGAAGCGGATGGACAAGACATGGCAGAGCCCGCGCCAGGCGGCGCTGGATTACCACGAGTTCCCAAAACCCGGCAAACTTGAGGTGCGGGCCACCAAGCCGCTGGCGAATGGCCGCGATCTGGCGCTGGCCTATTCGCCCGGCGTGGCCGAAGCCTGTCTGGAGATCAAGGCCGACCCCGCCAGCACGCACCGCTATACCAGCCGGGGCAATCTGGTGGCCGTCGTGACCAATGGCACGGCGGTCCTGGGCCTTGGAAACATTGGCGCCCTGGCCTCGAAGCCGGTGATGGAAGGCAAGGCTGTCCTGTTCAAGAAATTCGCCAACATCGACTGTTTCGACATCGAGCTGAACGAATCCGATCCGGTGAAACTGGCCGAAATCGTCTGTGCGCTGGAGCCGACCTTCGGCGCGATCAACCTCGAGGACATCAAGGCGCCGGATTGCTTCATCGTTGAACGTTTGTGCCGCGAGCGGATGAAGATCCCGGTGTTCCATGACGATCAGCATGGCACGGCCATCGTGGTGGGCGCGGCGGCCACCAATGCGCTGCATGTGGTGGGCAAGCGATTCGACGAGATCAAGGTGGTTTCGACCGGCGGTGGAGCGGCGGGCATTGCCTGTCTGGACATGTTGCTGAAACTGGGCGTCCGGCGCGAGAACGTCTGGCTGTGCGACCTGGCGGGCCTGGTCTACCGCGGGCGTGTCGATCAGATGACCGACCAGAAGGCGGCCTATGCCCAGGGCACGACCCCCGCCACGCTCGACGAGGTGATCGGCGGGGCCGACCTGTTCCTGGGCCTGTCCGGCCCTGGCGTGCTGACGGCGGACATGGTGCGGAAGATGGCGGCCAGGCCCATCGTCTTTGCGCTTGCCAATCCCAGCCCGGAAATCCTGCCCGATGTGGTGCGCGCCGCGGTGCCCGATGCCGTCATCGCCACGGGCCGCAGCGATTTTCCCAATCAGGTCAACAACGTCCTCTGCTTTCCCTTCATCTTTCGCGGCGCACTGGACGTGGGTGCGACCACGATCAACAGCGCCATGGAACTGGCCTGCATCGAGGGAATCGCGGCGCTGGCCCGCGCCACGACCAGCGCCGAGGCCGCGGCCGCCTATGCCGACGAGCGGCTGTCCTTCGGGCCGGACTATCTGATTCCGAAACCCTTCGACCCGCGGCTGATCGGCGTTGTCGCCAGTGCCGTCGCCCGGGCCGCGATGGAGACCGGCGTCGCCACGCGCCCGATCGCCGATCTCGAGGCCTACCGCGAGAAACTGAACGGCTCGGTCTACAAGTCGGCCCTCATCATGCGGCCGGTGTTCGAAGTGGCCCGCCAGTCCGGCCGCAGGGTGATCTTTGCCGAGGGTGAAGACGAGCGCGTGCTGCGCGCGGCCAATACGATGATCGAGGAGATGACGGTGCGCCCGATCCTGATCGGTCGCCCCGAGGTGATCGCCAGCCGCTGCGAACGCGCCGGCCTGCCGATCAAGCCGGACCGCGATTTCGAAGTGGTGAACCCGGAAAGCGACCGGCGCTATCGCGATTACTGGGGCAGCTATCACCAGTTGATGGAGCGGCGCGGCGTGACGCCCGATGTGGCCCGGCAGGTCATCCGGACCAATTCCACCGCCATCGCCGCCGTGGCCGTGCACCGCGGCGATGCCGATGCGCTGATCTGCGGCACCTTTGGCCAGTATCTTTCGCATCTGACCGTGGTGCGCGACGTGCTGGCGCAGGGCGGGCTGCATCCGCATGGCGCGCTGAGCCTGATGATCCTGGAGGATGGGCCGCTGTTCATCGCCGACACCCAGGTCAACCCGGTGCCCAGCCCCGAGCAGATCGCCCTGTCGGCCATAGGCGCGGCCCGCCATGCCCGCCGGTTCGGTGTGGCGGCCAAGGTCGCCCTGTGCAGCCATTCGAACTTTGGCAATCTGGACAGTGACTCGGGCCGGCGGATGCGGGCGGCGATGGAGATTCTGAACACCCGCGCGGTCGATTTCACCTTTGAAGGCGAGATGAGCGTCGATGCCGCGCTCGACCCGGACCTGCGCGCGCGCATCTTCCCCAATTCGCGGATGCAGGGCGCGGCGAATACACTGATCTTCGGCTTTACCGATGCGGCCAACACCGCCAGAAACATGCTGAAGATGAAGGCAGGCGGGCTGGAGGTGGGCCTGATCCTGATGGGCATGGGCAACCGGGCGCACGTGGTGACACCCTCGATCACCGCGCGCGGACTGTTGAACATGGCTGCCATCGCCGGAACCCCGGTGAAGCACTACAGTTGACGGATGGGGGCGCGCGCCCCCGCCACCGCTGCCGCCCGCGCCAACGGCAGGAGGCGGCGGCCCGGCTGGAATCCGACGCCAGCCAGGGGCCGGCGGGTTTGCAAACTTGGGCGATCTTTGCGCAGCCGTCTTGCGCTGCGGCCGGTTTGCAAAACTTTGCAGGCCTGCGCCGCGGATTTCTGCAAAATATTGTCGCAGGGCATGTCGCAGTGTTTCATTGCCGTTGAACGACTCACAAGCCGGGGCTAACCGGGCGGCAGGGCGAGGGGGGTATACAATGGCATACAAAGAGCTTTATGCGCGCTGGCAGGGCGATCCCGAGGCATTCTGGCTGGATCAGGCCGGGGCGATCGACTGGGTGACGGCGCCGACCAGGGCACTGAACGACACGCGCGCACCGTTCTATGAATGGTTCACCGATGCCCGGGTCAACACCTGCTGGAACGCGGTCGACCGGCACGTGGCGGCCGGACGGGGCAAACAGGCGGCCATCATCCACGACAGCCCGGTGACCGGAACCAGGCATGTGATCAGCTATGCCGAGTTGCAGGAGCGCGTCGCGCGCCTGGCCGGGGCCCTGCGGGCCAGGGGTGTGGCCAAGGGCGACCGCGTCATCATCTACATGCCGATGGTGCCCGAGGCGCTGGAGGCGATGCTCGCCTGCGCGCGGCTGGGGGCGATCCATTCGGTCGTCTTCGGCGGCTTTGCGGCGGCAGAACTGGCGGTGCGCATCGACGATTGCACGCCAAAGGCGATCATCGCGGCCAGTTGCGGCATCGAACCCGGCCGCATCGTGCATTACAAGCCGCTGCTGGATGCCGCCATCGACATGGCCAGCCACAAGCCCGAGTTCTGCGTGATCTTCCAGCGCGAACAGGAAGTGGCCGGGCTGACCCCCGGCCGCGATGTTGCCTGGCATTCCTTTCAGCATGGCGCAGAACCGGCGGACTGCGTGCCGGTCGAGGGGAACCATCCGGCCTATATCCTCTACACCAGCGGCACGACCGGCGCCCCGAAAGGCGTCGTGCGGCATACGGCCGGGCACCTGGTGGCGCTGAACTGGACGATGAAGAGCATCTACGACTGCGGGGTGGGCGACGTGTTCTGGGCCGCCAGCGACGTGGGCTGGGTCGTGGGCCATTCCTACATCTGCTATGGCCCGCTGATCGCAGGCTGCACCACCATCGTCTACGAGGGCAAGCCGGTCGGAACGCCCGATGCCGGGGCCTTCTGGCGGGTGATCGAAGAGCACAGGGTTCGTTCCTTCTTCACCGCGCCGACCGCGCTGCGTGCCATCAAGCGCGACGATCCGGAGGGCAAGCTGCCCGGCCGCTATGACCTGTCCCACCTCAGGGCGCTGTTCCTGGCGGGCGAACGCGCCGATCCCGACACGATCCAGTGGGCCCAGCGCCATCTGAACGTGCCGGTGATCGACCACTGGTGGCAGACCGAGACCGGCTTTGCCATCGCCGCCAACCCGCTGGGGATCGAGGCGCTGCCGGTCAAGATCGGCTCGCCCACGGTCGCCATGCCGGGCTATGACGTGCGTATCCTTGACGAGGGCGGGCAAGAGGTGCCGCCCGGCCAACTGGGCGCCATCGCGGTGAAGCTGCCCTTGCCCCCCGGCACCCTGCCCACGCTGTGGAACGCCGACGCCCGATTCAGGAAAAGCTACCTGGAGCATTTCCCCGGCTATTACGAGACCGGGGATGCGGGGATGAAGGACGAGGACGGCTATCTCTACATCATGGCCCGCACCGATGACGTGATCAACGTGGCGGGTCACCGGCTCTCGACCGGCGCCATGGAGGAGGTTCTGGCCAGCCACAGGGATGTTGCCGAATGCGCGGTGATCGGCGTGGCCGACGCGCTGAAAGGCCAGTCGCCCCTGGGGTTCCTGTGCCTGAACAAGGGAGCAAAGCGGCCGCATGACGAGGTCGTGCGGGAATGCGTCACCCTGGTGCGAGAGCGAATCGGCCCGGTGGCGGATTTCAAGCGCGCGATCGTGGTGGACCGCCTGCCCAAGACGCGCTCGGGCAAGGTCTTGCGCGGCACGATGGTCAAGATCGCCGACGGCCAGCCCTGGAAGATGCCGGCCACGATCGACGACCCGGCCGTGCTTGACGAAATCACCGCGGCCCTGCGCAGAATCGGCCTCGCCAAAGGATAGGATCGCGGCGTCAGGCTGGACTTTTTTCCGGCCGAACCTAGGCTTGGCGCATGGCAGCGCACATCCCGGGCAACGACCTGCGGCAAGGCAGCCTCGGCATCAATGGTGGAGCCGGGGAGGTGCCGACATGACGCGCCCGCCTGCCCAGGACCAGGCCTTGCCGGATGTCGACCCCCGCGATCTGGTGGCGACGCGGTACTGGGGCCATGACATGCGCGGAGCCCTGGCCGAGCTGACCGACCACCTGCGCCTGATCCCCCGGGCCGAGCTGACGCCGTTGGCCAGCGTCCATCTGGCGGCGGCGCTGCAGCAATCGCTGGGACTGGCGCGGATGATCGGCGCGGCGCTGGCCGATCTGACCGGCACCCCGCCGCCGGAACCGCTGACCGATCTGCCGAGCCTGCTGGCCGAATTGGAGGTGATCTATGCCCGCCCCGCCGCCCGTCGCGGCGCGCGCCTGACGATCCGCCGCGATCCGAACCTGCCCGAGCGGGTGATGCTGGACGCCGTCCTGCTGGACCGCATCCTGCGCAACCTGATCGGCAATGCCCTGACGCATGGCGGCGCCCGTCAGATCGACGTGCTGCTGCACCGTGTCTCGCCGCTGCGGTTGGGGCTGCGGGTGCAGGACGACGGGTCGGGCTTTCCGCAGGTCATGCTGGCAGGCGGGATGGTCGGCGCCCCGCACGGCCATGGGCTGGGCCTGGGGATCGTGGCTGGGCTGGTGGCCGACCTGGGCGGCGTCTGGGGTCTGGGCAACCGCGCCACCGGCGGGGCCGAGGTCTGGGTGCATCTGCCCTATGACCCGGTGGCCGAACCGGTTCTCGCGGCGGCGGCAGCCCAAGTCCGGGGGCGGCTGGCCGGCGCGCGTATCCTGGCTGCGGACGACAGCGCCACCAGCCGCACCCTGCTGCGCGGCCTGTTGGAGGCCGAAGGCGCAACAGTTGATCTGGCCGATTCCGGCCCGGCGGCGGTCGAGATGCTGAACCGGCACAGCTATGACCTTCTGATCGTGGATGCCTTGATGCCCGGCCTGTCGGGCGCGCAGGTGATCCGGGCGCTGCGCAGCCAGGCCCGTGCCCATGCCCAGGCGCCCGCCCTGGCGATGACCGCCGACAATTCGGTGCAGCGTCTGGACGAGTTGATCGCCGCCGGGGCAAGCCGGGTTCTGATCAAGCCCCTGCCCGATCCGGTCGAACTGCTGCGCGTGGTCGAACGCCTGCTGAAATCCGCGGCCGCATCCACCGCAGCCGCCGCGCCCGCCCTGCCCGCCGAGGTGCCGCCGCTGTTCGATCCCGAGCCGCTGTTGCGGGTCTGCGCGCTGGCCGGCCCCACCACCGGGCGCGAAATCCTCGAGCGCATCGTGGTGGACCTGACCGAGACGCTGGACTGGCTGAACCGCGCCGGCAACCCGCCCGATCCGGCCGAATTGCGCGCGGCGACCCATGTGCTGATTGCGCTGGCCGGCACTGGCGGCGCCATGCAGCTCCTGGCCCGAACCCAGGCGCTGAACCGCCAGGTCCAGCAGGGTCTGATCGATGATCTGGCGCCGAAGCTGGCCGAGATCCGGCTGCTGACCGAAGGCACGATTGCTGCCATTTCGCGCCTGCCGCGGCCGCCGCTTCACCCTGGCGTGGAGGCGCCTTGAATCCCTCTCGTGACAAGCCCCTGGCCGGACTGCGGGTCCTTCTGATCGAGGACATGGCCTCGCTGCGGATGGTCTACCGCTCGATCCTGATCGCCGCCGGCGCCGAGGTGCGCGTGGCCGCCACCGCGGCCGAGGGCCGCATGCTGTTTCGCGACCGCCCGGTGCCCGTGGTCCTGATGGACCTGACCCTGCGCGATGGCGACGGGCTGGAACTGATGAACGAACTGCGTTCCCGCCGCGCCGATCTGCGGATCGTGGTCATCACCGCCCATGGCGGCGTCGGACGCGCGGTCGAGGCGATGCGCGCCGGCGCCCATGATTTCCTGGTGAAACCCTTTGGCGAAGAGCGGCTGATCGCCGCGACCCGCAGCGCCGCGCAGAGCCTGGCTGCACCGGGCCGCCGCCCCCGTGCCATCGCCGAGGGCCTGGGGGCCATGGTGGGCTCGTCCCGCGCCATGGCGGGTGTCGCGCTGCGCATCGCCGCCGCCGCGCCGACCATGGCGCCGGTGCTGGTCTGCGGCGAACCGGGCACCGGCAAGGAACTGACCGCTCGCATGCTGCACGCGCTTTCGGGCCGAGCGGACGCGCCTTTCCTGGCCATCGACTGCCGCAACACGCCGATCCCCGAGATCGAACGCGCGTTGTTTTCCGACAGCGGGGCACTCTATTCCGCTCGAGAGACCACGTTGTACCTGGCCGACCTGCCCTTCCTGCCGCTGGACATCCAGCAGCGCCTGCTGCCGTTGTTCCATCGCGCCGGCAGCCCCGACACGACCGGACACCGCAGCCTGCCGGGCCAGGTTCGCCTGGTCGCCGGCAGCAGCGAAGAGCCCGGCCTCGCCCTGGCCCGCGGCAGGCTGGACCCGGCCCTGCTGCACATGCTCGACACGTTGCGGATCGATCTGCCGCCGCTGCGGCAACGCGGGCAGGATGCCGTGGAAATCGCCCGCGCCGCGCTGGCGCATTACGCCGCGGGCACGGGCAAGCCGTTCGACGGCCTGTCGCTGCCGGTCGAGACCCTGCTGGCGCACCATCCCTGGCCCGGCAATGTGCGCGAGCTCTTGAACCTGATCCGGCAGATCGTGCTGGTGCATCCCGGCGGCCGCGTCACGCTGGACATGTTGCCCGAAGCTCTGGTCCCCGCGCCGCTGCGTGCCCTGGATCGCGCGCCCGCGCCGCCAGAACCGATGGCCGGCCCGGCCCCCGCCCCCACGCTGACGCCGCAGGAAGCCATCGCGGCCCTGCGCGGCCTCACCCTCGCCCAGATCGAACGCGCAGTGATCGAGGCGGCGATCCTGGCCGAAGGCGGATCGCTGCCGCGCGCCGCCAAGGCGCTGGGTGTGGCGCCCTCGACACTATACCGCAAGCGCGAGGCCTGGGAGCCGGACCCATCCGGCTGACTGGCCCGGCTGACTGGCTCGACGGGCCGGGCCGGCTCAGGCGAACTGCTCGACGATCAGCCGTTCTTCCAGCCCGTGCCCCGGATCGAACAGGATGCGGTGGCTGACGCTGGTGTCCTGGCGCACCTCGACCACGGCCACATTGGGCACGGGGCGGCTGTCGGCATCGGCGCGCACCGGGCGTTTGTCGGCCTCCAGGATTTCAAACCGCACAACTGCCTTCTGCGGCAGCAGCGCGCCCCGCCAGCGCCGGGGGCGGAATGCGGCCAGCGGCGTCAGCGCCAGCACACCCGCGCCGATCGGCAGGATCGGCCCGTGCGCCGAGTAGTTGTAGGCGGTCGATCCGGCGGGAGTGGCCACCATCGCGCCGTCACAGACCAGTTCCGCCAGACGCTCTACCCCATCCACCAGAATGCGCAGCTTGGCGGCCTGCGCGCCCTGCCGCAGCAACGAAACCTCGTTGATCGCCAGCGCCTCGGTCACATGGCCATCGATGCCCACGGCGCGCATTGCCAGCGGGTGGATCACCGCCTCTTCCGCCGTCTCGAGCCGCTGGGCCAGGCCTTCGGCCGAATAGCCGTTCATCAGAAAGCCGATCGTGCCGCAGTTCATGCCATAGACCGGCACGCCCAGGCCCTGGGTTTCGTGCAGCGTCTGCAGCATGAAGCCGTCGCCGCCCAGCGCCACGACCACATCCGCCGCCGCCAGCGGCGTGTCACCGTGCCGCGCCACCAGTTCGGCCAGGGCCGCCTGCGCCACTGGCGTGGCCGAAGCCCGGAACGCGATCTTCTGGCCCACACGCACACTCCCGCCCAAGTTCCGGCCCGTCCAGGATACGGCCCGTCCAGGTTACGGCCCCATCATCCCTGCCCGCCCGGCAAACTCAACCCCTTGCGCCGTGGTTTTCCCGGTTTCACCTCGGCACAGAATGTTTCCGATCGGAAACTTTTTTCGCCCTGCGGCGGCAACCTGTCGTTTTCCACCCTGTTCGTCGGCTTCGCGCCAGTCTAGATAGCCGCATCCCAAAAACGGAGCGCACCATGTCCCTGAGCCACCGCGACCCCGGTTTCTTCACCGAAAGCCTGTCGACCCGCGATCCCGAACTGTTTCTCGCCATCACCCATGAGCTGGGCCGCCAACGTGACGAGATCGAGTTGATCGCATCGGAAAACATCGTCTCGCGTGCCGTGATGGAAGCGCAGGGCTCGGTGATGACCAACAAATACGCCGAAGGTTATCCCGGCAAGCGCTATTACGGTGGCTGCGAATGGGTCGATGTGGCGGAAAACCTGGCGATCGAGCGCGCCAAGGCGCTGTTTCACTGCGGCTTCGCCAATGTCCAGCCCAACTCGGGCAGTCAGGCCAACCAGGGCGTGTTCAACGCGCTGCTCAAGCCGGGCGACACGATCCTTGGCATGAACCTGGCCTCGGGCGGCCACCTGACTCATGGCGCGGCGCCGAACCAGTCGGGCAAGTGGTTTCATGCCGTGCAATATGGCGTGCGCCAGCAGGACAACCTGATCGACTACGACGAGGTCGAGCGTCTGGCGGTGGAAACCAATCCCAGGCTGATCATCGCCGGCGGCTCGGCCGTGCCGCGCCAGATCGATTTCGCCCGGTTCCGCGCCATCGCCGACAGGGTGGGCGCGATCCTGATGGTCGACATGGCGCATTTTGCCGGCCTGGTGGCGGGCGGGGTGCATCCTTCGCCCTTCCCCCATGCCGATGTGGCCACCACCACCACCCACAAGACGCTCCGCGGTCCGCGTGGCGGCATGATCCTCACGAACAACGAGGATATCGCCAGGAAGGTCAACTCGGCCATCTTCCCGGGCATCCAGGGTGGCCCGCTGATGCATGTGATCGCGGCCAAGGCCGTGGCCTTCGGCGAGGCGCTGCGTCCGGAATTCAAGGCCTATGCCGCCCAGGTGGTGAAGAACGCCCAGGCGCTGGCGGATGAGTTGCTGAAAGGCGGCCTGGCCATCGTCACCGGTGGCACCGATACCCATCTGATGCTGGTCGACCTGCGGCCCAAGGGCGTGAAGGGCAATGCAACCGAAAAGGCCCTGGGCCGGGCGCATATCACCTGCAACAAGAACGGCATCCCCTTCGACCCGGAAAAGCCGACCGTCACCTCGGGCGTGCGCCTGGGCACCCCGGCCGGCACCACCCGCGGCTTCGGCGAAGCCGAGTTCCGCCAGATCGGTCAGTGGATCGTGGAAGTTGTCGATGGTCTGGCCAGAAACGGCGAAGACGGCAATGCCCAGGTCGAAGCCGCGGTGAAAGCCAAGGTCGAGGCGCTCTGCAAGGCCTTCCCGATCTATCCGGGGCTGTAAGCCGCGGGTCGGCTGTCGGCTGTCGGCTGGGCCGGATCGCGCGGGTCTGGTTCACCTTGCCGCAAATATCCCCGGGGGGCGGTCATCGCCATCGCCACGGTTCCAGGATAGCGATAGCCCGCGGGGGGCGATCAGCCCCCCGACCGCTGCCTTGCGCGCGGCCGCAGGCAAAGGCGACCGATGGCGACCAGGCCCCCCGGCGGCCAGGCCCCTTGGCGGCATCGGCCGCCGCCGCCGACCAGACCGGCCGCGGCTTTCCCTGCCTTGCCCGCTACAGGAAGCCGCGCCAGCGCAGCACCACCACCAGAAGCACCGCCACCACCAGGATGCTGAAGGCGATCGAACCCGCCACACCCACCACCAGCCCCTTGCGGCGGTCCTTTGCATCGACATCGCGCAAATGCTTCAGCGCCAGGTCATAGGCGCCGGCAACCGCCCCCATGTCGACCTGAGGCAACAGGCGGGGATTCCGCGCCATGTCGGCCGCGACAGCCAGACGGATGATCGCGGCATGGACCCTGGCGGGCATCCGCCGGCGCGCCTTGTCGGCCCGGGCGGTCAGGTCGCCCGTGACGCGGTATTTCTCGCCCAGCAGGGCTGCGACCCGATCCGCCATCTGCTGGATGCTGACCGCCACCATACCCTGAACCCTCTGCCAACCTGACCTGGTGTAGCCCATGGCCCCCCGCGCATCAACGCCCGCGGCTCCTGGCCCGCCGGCCAGCATCGGCAGCCGGCACAAGGGCCGCCGCGCATTCCGGCTTCCCCCGGGCGGGCGAGTGATTTACCTCTGCGCCCCATGCTGCACCAGATCCTGCACCCCGCCCGCGACGCCATCACCCAGCCGACCCTGCTGATCGCCCATGGTCTGTTCGGCTCGGCCCGGAACTGGAACGTCATCGCCCGCAACCTGGCCACCTGCCGCAACGTGGTGGCGGTCGACATGCGCAACCATGGGCTGAGCCCCCGGGCGGCAACGCAATCATATCCCGACATGGCCGCCGATCTGGCCGAGGTGATCGTGGCGCTGGGTGCCCCGGTCGACCTGCTGGGCCATTCCATGGGCGGCAAGGCCGCCATGCAACTGGCCCTGACCCGGGGGGAGCTGCTGCGCCGACTGGTCGTGGCCGACATAGCCCCGGTGCCTTACGCCCATGACCAGTCGCACCACATCGCCGCGATGCGCGCCCTGGACCGGACCGGCCTGACCTCGAGGATGGAAGCAGACCGCCGCCTGGCGACCACGGTCGCCGACCCGGGCCTGCGCGCCTTCTTCCTGCAATCGCTCGATCTGAGGGCGCCCGGCGGCCCGGAATGGCGGCTGAACCTGGATGTTCTGGAGGCCGAAATGCCCAAGATCGTCGGCTGGCCGGAAACCCGGGGCCGCTTTGATGGCCCGGCCCTGTTCCTGATCGGCAGTGAAAGCGCCTATGTGAGGCCCGAACACCGCGAGGTGATCCGGGCCCTGTTCCCCGCTGCCCGCCTTGCCAGGCTGATCGGCGCGGGCCACTGGCTGCATGCCGACAAACCGCGCGAGTTCGAGGCGACGGTGGACGCCTTCCTGCGCGGCTGATGCAGGCAAAGGGGCGGCAGGCTCCGCTCTGGATCGTTCGGGAAACGCCCCGATCAGTCCAACGGTTTCCGCATCCGCAGCAGCAGGTTGTCCTTCAGCACGAACTGATGGAACAGTGCAGCCGCCACATGCAGCGCGATCAGCACGATGGTCAAGAGCTTCAGGATCTCGCTGTGCAGCCCCGCCAACGAGGTCACGCCGCCATACCAGACCAGCAGCCCGGTGATCGGCATGGCCAGCATCAGCGCATAAAGCCCCCAATGCGCGGCCTCGCCCGCCAGCTTC
>JAKALB010000003.1 GCA_021813365.1 Pseudomonadota bacterium
GCCGCATATCCCCTGGGACAGGGTCAGCGACTACAACGCCCTGCGCCAGGAAGCGGCGCAATACGGGCTGGGCTTTGATGCGATCAATTCGAACACCTTCCAGGACCAGATCGGCCAGAAGCACAGCTACAAATACGGCTCGCTTGCCAATGTGGACCGCATGACCCGCCAGCAGGCCATCGAGCACAACCTGGAATGCATCGAGATCGGCCGCGCGCTGGGCTCGAATGCCCTGACCGTCTGGGTGGGCGATGGCACCAACTTTCCCGGCCAGCAGAACCTGACCCGGATGTTCGACGATTACCTGGACGCCATGCGCCAGATCTACGCCGGCCTGCCTGCAAACATGGCCTTGTTCATCGAACACAAGATGTATGAACCGGCCTTCTATTCCACGGTCATCAGCGACTGGGGCAGCAGCCTGATCGCCGCGCAGACCCTGGGGCCGCAGGCCAAATGCCTGGTCGACCTGGGCCACCACGCCCCCAACACCAACATCGAGCAGATCGTGGCGCGGCTGATCCATGTCGGCAAGCTGGCCGGGTTCCACTTCAACGACAGCAAGTATGGCGACGATGATCTGGACGCCGCCAGCATCGCTCCGTTCCGGCTGTTTCTGGTGTTCAACGAACTGGTCGATGCCGAACTGCGCGGCGCCACGGGGTTCGGCCCGGCCTACATGATCGACCAGAGCCACAACGTGACCGATCCGATCGAAAGCCTGATGGCCTCGGCCGTGGAAATCGCCCGGGCCCATATCCAGGCGAGCCTGGTGGACCGCAAGGCTCTGGCCGAAGCGCAGGCGGCCAATGACACTCTGGCCGCGCACCGGATGCTGAAGGCCGCCTTTCTGACCGATGTGTCGCCCATCCTGGCCGAAGCGCGGATGCGGCAGGGCGGCGCGCATGACCCGGTGGCGACCTATCGTGCCTCGGGCTATCGGGCGCTGAAGGCCAAGGAACGGCCCGAGGTGAAGGGGGCGGCGTCGGGAATCGTCTGACCGCTGGGTGCCGGGCCCGAACCTTCGCAGGCAGATCGCAGGCCCGACCCAGAAGCCAGGAAACCGGAGGGGAGGCCGGAACGCATGGCAGAACGCGGGATCATCGAGGAAAGCCACGACTTCTGGTCGGAAGTCGTCCTGCCCCTGCTGGGCGAAACCCATCCCGACGAAACCGCCCTCATGGCGGCCGGATTCTTCGGCTATGGCTCGGAGGTGCTGCGGCTGGATGACCAGTATTCCACCGATCACCATTTCGGGCTGCGGGTGAACGTGCTGCTGCCCGGGGCAGTGATGCAGGCGCGCGGCGCCGCGATCGAGGACACATTGGCGACCCGCCTGCCCCATTCCTGGCGCGGCCGCGAACTGCGCGAAGGCTACACCCGCACCAACGGCGTGGCGCTGACCAGCCTGGAGCAGCATCTGCAATCCACCATCGGCCTGTCGCATCCGCCTGCCACGCTGACCGAATGGCTGTCGATCCCGGAAGAGGACATCACCCATGTCGTCGCGGGCGAGGTCTGGCACGACCCTTCGGGCCGGTTCAGCGCGATCCGCAGCGCGCTGGCGGCCTATTATCCCGAACCGGTCCGCCTGCGCCGCCTGGCGCATTGGTGCCGGTATTTCAGCGGCATGGGGGTCTATGCGCTGAAGCGCGCGCTTCTGCGCGACAACATGCTCTACGCCTCGACCAGCTTTGCGCGATCCCTGCGCTGGGGCGTGCAGATCGCCTTCATGCTGGACCGCACCTATTATCCCTATGACAAGTGGATGACCGACATGTTCTTCCGCCTGCCCCGGATGAGCAACCGTCTGGCCCATATCGTCGAAGGCGCGCCGCTGGTGTCGACCGACTGGGACGAGAAGCTGGAGATGCTGCACGAAATGTCCGACATCCTGGACCAGACCATGGTGGAGGACGGGCTGATCGCGCCGCATCCGAGATACAGGGTCTCGCCCAGTTCGGGCTATCGCCTGCTGGAATCGGCCTATGCCGAGCTGATCCGGAAATGTCCGGCCGAGATCAAGACGGTCGTCCCGCAATGGGAACAGGTGCATTGGGAAAGTTTTCATTCGGGCTTCGTGGATGGCATCGACCTGCCCACCTGGCGCCGCATGCTGGTGTTGGAGGAAGAATGAACTCGCCGGAACGCGTGATGGCCACGCTGAACCGCCAGCCCGTGGATCGCACGCCGATCGACTGCTGGCTCTACCAGAAGCAATTCCTGGAACGGCTGGAGGCCGACTACGGCCCGCGCGAAAAGTTTCTCGAGGAATTCGGCGTCGATGTCTTTGTCGGCCTGATGCCGTTTCCCAACCAGTATGGCCGCCGGTTCGACATCAGGGAGCTGGCCGACCTGCAACTGGAAGATCCCAAAGACCCGAAATGGTTGAACTACACCGCCTGGAACTACGATTTCGGTGGCACCAACATCGCCACGGCGGTGGCGCAGCAGAAGGGCAGGCGCGCGGTCCTGGCGCATTGCTGGGGCATGGTCGAGGGCACCTCGTCCTTTCTCGGCATCGAGAATTGCTGGATGTATCTGGGCGGCGAACCCGACCGGATGGCCGCCTGGTTCGACCGATACGCCGACTGGATGTGTTGCCAGGTCGACAACCTGGTCGAGGCCGGTGTCGACATGATGACCCTGTCCGACGACTGGGGCAGCAACGGCACGATGCTGTTCAACCCCAAGGCCTGGCGCAAGCTGATCAAGCCCTATGCGATGCGCGTGGTGCAGCACGCCCGTTCGCGCGGCCTGCCGGTGAATCTGCATTCCGATGGCTACATCTTGCAGATCGTAGATGACATCATCGAGATGGGCTATGCATCCTGGCATCCGGTGCAGGAAAGCGCCGGCATGGACCCGCGCGAGGTCAAGGCACGATGGGGTGACAGGATCACCATCTACGGCTCGCTGGACGTGATCGACGGGCTGTTGAAATACGAAGGCGACGCGCTGGAGGAGTATATCACCACCCGCTTTGCGATCTATGCGCCGGGCGGCGGGTTCATCTTCAACGGCGGACATTTCATCCAGCCCGACATTCCCCCCGCCCGCCTGGTGCATGCCTATCGCATCGTGCAGAAACTGGCGCCGCTCTACGGAACATTGGCCTGATGGCCGACACGATCCTGGCGCCGGATGGCTGTTACTGGATCGGATCGGACCATCCGTTCGACCTGACCGAGGCCTATGTCAACCTGCGCGCCGATCTCGAGCTTGCCTCGGTTCCGCAGAAGGCCGTGCTGCACCTGACCGCCGACAGTCGGTATCGGCTGTGGGTCAACGGGGTCTTCACCGGGCGCGGGCCGGAACGGTCCTGGCCCGCGTCGATGGCGATCGACAGTCGCGACATCACCCACCCGCTGCGGGCCGGCCGCAACCGTCTGGCGGTGCAGGTCTATTGCCCCGGCTATTCGCATTTCGCCTATGTCCACCGCGCCGCCGCCGGAGTGCTGGGCTGGCTGGAACTGGACGGCCGGGTCGTGCTGACGACCGATGGCGACTGGCGGGTCAGTCGCGATGCGTCCTGGTCCTCGCTCGTCCGCCGGGTGTCGATCTATGGCAGCGGGGTCGAGGACCGCGACATGGCGCGCGTCAGCGACTGGCAGGAGGCCGATTGCAGCGCCTGGGCCCGGGCCCGCATCCTGCAACCTGCCCGGGGGCCGATCTGGGCAGAGCTGCGCCCCCGCGTGACTGCGCTGCCAAGCGAAAGCGTCACGCCGCTGACCACCCCCTGGCAGACGCGGCTCGGCCCCGCCGTCCCGACCAGCACCGACCCGCATGTCGACCTGCGCGCGGCGCTTGCGGCCTCGTCCCCCGGCCCGCTGCCCGAAACCCTGGCAGCCGGGCAGGAGGCGATCTGGATCTTCGACCTGGGCCACAGCCAGAGCTGCCTCGGCCTGGCTGATGTTTCTGCCCTGGGCGGCGAGACGCTCAGCGTCTCCTATGCCGAGAAACAGCACGACGGAAAGCTGGTGCTGTCCGACCCGGCCAGCTACTGCCGGATGCGTCCGACCGACCGGTTCACCCTGCGACCGGGACGCCAGCGGGTCGAAGGTTTCAGCTTCCGCGGCGCGCGCTATCTGGTGTTCCGCCTGCAGACCCGCGCGACCCTGACCCCAGCTCCGCTCTTTTGGCTGCGGACCCAGGCCTATCCTCTGGCGGAACGCTCCCTGCCAGACCTTAGTGCCCCGTTCGATGCGATCGCCCGGATGTGCCGCCGCACCCTTCTGTCCTGCCTGCTCGACGGCATCGTCGACGGGGTCTGGCGCGAGGCGAGCCAGTGGCTGGGCGATGTGGTGCCCGCGGCCTTTGCCTTGCGGGCCATCTCGAACGACCCCCGCCCCCTGCGTCTTGCCCTGCAGATGGCCGCGGAAGGGGCCGAACCTTCGGGTTTCCTGCCCTCGGTCCTGCCGGGCGATGTGCCGGCCTATGCGGTCACGGACTACAACTTTTCCTGGGTCGAGCTGCTGGTGGCCTATGCCGATCACCCCGGCGCCGCCGACGCGCCCGAGGTGCTGGCGCGCCACTGGCCGGCGCTGTGCCGGATGCTGGACCACATGGACCGCCTGCGCGATGACGCGGGCCTGATCCGCAATGGCGCCGGGCGGCGGCTGTTCCTCGACTGGTCGCCGATCGACCGGGGCGAGCCGAACCTGACGCTGAACCTGCGCCTCCTGCACGCCCTGCACCTGGCCACGGGACTGGCCCGGCGGCTGCACCGACCCGACCCCTGGTCGGCCCGGGCCGCCGCCCTGAGCCAGGCAATCCGCGCCACCCACGCCACCGCGCGCGGCTGGCAGGAAAGCCCCGGCGGCAAGCCCGCCAGCCAGCTGGCCCTGGCCTTCCTGCTGCTGACTGGTCTGGTCCAGGGCGCCGAGGCCGAAACCCTGGCCGACCGGGTCGCCGCCCGGTCGCTCGATCCCGAGGACGGCCCCGGACCGGACCGGCTGGTGCTCGCCAGTCCCTTCATGCACCATTACGTCTTCCAGGCCCTGGATCGCCTGGGTCGGCGTGACGCGATCAGACAGATCATCGCCCTGCGCTGGGGTCGCTGGGCCCTGTCCGGCCAGCCCACCACCTGGGAAAACTGGGACATCGGCTTTCCCGACGGATCGGCCTGCCACGCCTTTTCCGCCCACCCGCTCGGCTGGCTGCATCGCTGATCGAAAGGCCGCTGCGCGACGGTCTGGGCCGCGTCGCGGCCTTCGCTCCGCCTCGGGGGCGTGGGGGCTTCCCGCCCCCAGACCCCCGGGGATATTTGCGCCAAGTTGAAGCGCAATCCGCGCCGACCCCATTCAACTTGGGTCAAATATCCCGGGGTCTGGGGCAGAGCCCCAGGGGCCGGGGGCTGGGGTTTCAGGCCGGGCAGACGCCATCCAGCCACTCCCGCTGTCGCTCGAGCTGGAACGGGCCGCCGCCTTCGTGATCGTTGAACATGTAGCGCACCATCTCCTTCGGGCCGGCATAGGCGTTGTAGGCGGCATAGACGGTCGAGGCCGGGCAGATCGTGTCCATGATCCCCACCGAAAACAGCGCCGGCGCCGTTGCGCGGGCCGCGAAATGCACACCGTCGAAGTAGTTCAGCGTGGCAAAGACCTGATCCTCGGCGGCGCGGTGCACGGCCAGATAGCGCGCGATCTCCAGGTAGGGATCGCGCGTCGCCACCGTCACGCCGCGCCAGAAGTCGCAAAGATAGGGCACATCGGGCATCACCGCGGCCAGGCCCGGCACCAGACCGGCGGCCGCCAGCGAGATGCCGCCGCCCTGGCTGCCGCCGGTGACGGCGATGCGCCGGGGATCGATGCCGGGCAGTCCACCCGCCACTTCGACCGCGCGAGCGGCATCGGCATAGACCCTTCGGTAGAAATAATCCTCGCGCCGCTGGATGCCGCGGGTCATGAAGCCGGCATGGGCCGGGTCGGAGCCCACCGGGTCGGGCGTGTGGCCCGGCGCCCAGCCCGAGCCCTGGCCGCGGGTGTCCATCACCAGGACGGCGCGGCCTGTTGCGGCCCAGAACAGATGCTCGTGCGCAAAGCTGCGGCCGCCGTTGTAGCCGATGAACTTCACCACGCAGGACCGCGCGCCGCCTTTCGGCTGGATCAGCCAGCCGCGCACCGGATGGCCGCCGTAACCGCGATAGGTGAGGTCAAAGACCTCGACCAGGGGCAGGCCCGCGGCCACCGGGACCAGCCTTGTGTCCAGCGGATGCGCCCGGGTTTCGGACAGCGTATGTTCCCAGAACGGGGCGAAATCGGCGGGCATCCGGGCGGTGGTGCGGTAATCGACCACCAGGTCGGGGGCAAGATCGGGAAAGGGCATGCGTCGTCACCTCCTGCTCTGGCCCCACTGAACCCCGGCGTGGCGCGAAAATCCAGACTTTCCCAAAGCCCCCCCCTTGCCTATAAGGCGCCAAGCCCAAGGAGAGCTGCCAATGCGCGAAGCCCGGATCGCTCGCAAGACTGCTGAAACCCAGATTTCCGTCCGGATCGATCTGGATGGCACGGGCAAGGCCCGGATTTCGACCGGGGTCGGGTTTTTCGACCACATGCTGGACCAGCTGGCACGCCACAGTCTGATCGACATCACGCTCGAGGCGACGGGTGATCTGCATGTCGACGACCACCACACGGTGGAGGACTGCGGCATCGCCCTGGGTCAGGCGCTGGCCAGGGCCTTGGGCGACAAGCGCGGCATCCGACGCTATGGTCACTTTGCGCTGGCGATGGACGATGCCCAGGTCAGCTGCGCGCTGGACCTTTCGGCCAGACCCTGGCTGATCTGCAACCTCGATTTTCCGACGCCCAAGATCGGCAGCTTCGACACCGAACTGGTGCGCGAATTCTTCCAGGCTTTCGCCACGCATGGCGGCATCACCCTGCACATCGACCGCCAGCACGGCTTCAACAGCCACCACATTGCGGAAGCCGCGTTCAAGGCGGTCGCCAGGGCCCTGCGCATGGCGGTCGAGGTGGACGCGCGGGCCGCCGACATCATGCCCTCGACCAAGGGCACGCTTTGATGACCACGGTTCTCGTCGATTATGGCGCGGGCAACCTGCATTCGGCGGAAAAGGCGTTTCAGCGCATGGCGGCCGAGACCGGTTGCAGCGCGGCGATCGTGACCTCGGACCCCGAGGCCGTGCGCAGCGCCAGCCGGATCGTGCTGCCGGGAGACGGCGCCTTTCCGGCCTGTCGTCACGCCCTGCAGGCGATGCCCGGCCTTGAGGAAGCGATCACCGAGGCGGTGACCCGCCGCGCCGTGCCGTTCCTCGGCATCTGCGTCGGCATGCAGATGCTGGCGACATGCGGCCGGGAATTCCAGGATGTGGCCGGCTTTGACTGGATCGGGGGCGAAGTCGTAAGGATCGTTCCCGCCGATCCCGCGCTGAAAGTGCCGCATATGGGCTGGAACGATCTGATCATCGACCGGCCCCACCCGGTACTGGAGGGACTCAAGACCGGCGACCACGCCTATTTCGTGCACTCCTACCACTTTCGCGTCGCCGATCCGGCGCAGCGGCTGGCGCATGTGGATTATGCCGGCGATGTCACCGCGATCGTCGGGCGCGACAACATCATCGGCACCCAGTTCCACCCGGAAAAGAGCCAGGCGACGGGCCTGCGGCTGATTGCAAACTTCCTCACCTGGACACCCTGAGCCGCCAGTCCGCTTGCGGCCACCGGGTGCGTTCCGCTTGCGGCCACCGGGTGCATGATGGCCGATCTGGCCCCGCCCGCGCCGGTGGGGATGATCCGATCCCGACCGGCGATCTGGCGGGCTGATGGGTCGGCGGTCTGGCGACGGGGGCCGGCCTGCGGCTCGGGCTTCCCTTCGGGGCGCGGCCCGCGTATCACCCGGCCAGACCGACGGAGCCTGCCATGATCCTTTATCCTGCCATCGACCTGAAAGACGGCCAATGCGTGCGCCTCCTGCGCGGCGAGATGGCGGCGGCCACGGTCTTTGGCGACGATCCGGCGGCCCAGGCGGCCAGATTCCAGGACGCCGGCTGCGACTGGCTGCACCTGGTCGACCTGAACGGCGCCTTCGCCGGCCATCCGGTGAATGCCGCGGCGGTCGAGGCGATCCTGGCCCGTGTCCGCGTGCCGGCCCAGCTGGGCGGTGGCATCCGCGATCTGGCCACGATCGAGATGTGGCTGAAGAAGGGGCTGGCCCGGGTGATCCTGGGCACCGTCGCGGTGGAAAACCCCGATCTGGTGCGCCAGGCGGCCCGGGCCTTCCCCGGCCAGGTGGCGGTGGGCATCGACGCCCGCAAGGGCCTTGTGGCCACCCAGGGCTGGGCAACCGAGACGACGGTCCAGGCCAGCGACCTGGCGCGCAGCTTCGAGGATGCGGGCGTGGCCGCGATCATCTACACCGACATCGACCGCGACGGCGCGATGCAGGGCCCCAACATCGCCGCGACCGAAGCTCTGGCCCGGGCCGTTTCGATCCCGGTCATCGCCAGTGGCGGGGTCAGCCGGATGGAAGACCTGCTGGCCCTGCGCGACACCGGCATCATCGCCGGCGCCATTTCGGGCCGGGCGCTCTATGACGGGGCGATCGACCTGCGCGCGGCGCTGGCGGCACTGAAAGGTTGAGGCGAAAGCCCGCCTGAGCGGAGCCCTCCCGCCCTGTGGTCGACGGGCGGCCTCCGGATTCGGCCCAGCGACGGACCGCACGATCCGCGGCGGAGCCAACCCGCCCGACCCTGCCCGCGCCCCCTTCCCCCCGCGGCCCGCAGCCGCTACATCGGACGCATGCTGAAGATCCGTGTCATTCCCTGCCTGGATGTCGCCGATGGCCGCGTGGTCAAGGGCGTCAACTTCGTCAACCTGGTGGATGCGGGCGACCCGGTCGAGGCGGCGAGGGCCTATGACGCGGCCGGCGCGGATGAGCTGTGTTTCCTGGACATCCATGCCACGCACGAAAACCGCGGCACGATGTTCGATCTGGTGACGCGCACGGCCGAGCAATGTTTCATGCCGCTGACCGTGGGCGGCGGCGTCCGCACCTCCGAAGACGTGCGCGCCCTGCTACTGGCGGGGGCGGACAAGGTCAGTTTCAACTCGGCGGCGGTGGCCAATCCCGATGTGGTCGCCCAGGCGGCAGACCGGTTCGGCAGCCAGTGCATCGTGGTGGCGATCGACGCCAAGACCGTGGCCCCCGGACGATGGGAGATCTTCACCCATGGCGGACGCAAGCCGACCGGCATCGACGCGGTCGAGTTCGCCCGCACCGTGGCCGCGAAGGGCGCGGGCGAGATCCTGCTGACCTCGATGGACCGCGACGGCACGAAGGGCGGCTATAACCTGGCCCTGACCCGCGCCATCGTCGACGCCGTGCCGATCCCGGTCATCGCCAGCGGCGGGGTGGGCAAGCTGGACCACCTGGTCGAGGGCGTCACGCAGGGCGGCGCTTCCGCCGTGCTGGCGGCCTCGGTCTTCCACTTCGGCACCTTTACCATCGGCCAGGCCAAGGCGCATATGGCGGCGGCCGGCATTCCCGTGAGATTGACATGACCCTTTCCCGTCTGGCCCAGACCATCGCAGCGCGCCAGGGGGCAGACCCCGAATCGTCCTGGACCGCAAGACTGCTGGCCATGGGCCCCGAGAAATGTGCCGAGAAGTTCGGTGAAGAGGCCGTGGAAGCCATCATCGAGGCGGTGAAGGGCGACCGCGACCGGCTGGTCAGCGAAGCGGCCGATGTGCTTTACCACCTTCTGGTCATGCTGACCTCGCGCGGGATCAGCCTGGCCCGGGTCGAGGCGGAACTGGACCGGCGCGCGGGCCAGTCGGGCCTGGCCGAAAAGGCATCGCGCGGCTGAGGCCGGGGCACGCCGGCGGCGCCTTCGGCACGATCTCCCCTCGCCTCTGCGCTGACGCGCAACCGGCTCGGGCATGGGGGGCTTGCGCGCCCCCCATACCCCTGCGGGATATTTTTCCCAAGTTGAAGATCACGCGACCTCAATCCGCATCTTGCCTCGCAGCGCCGAGGTTCGGGAGGTCTTCATGATTTCATTCCGGGTCAGCCATTCTCGCTTTCGCCGGATGACCGCGGCCCATTCAACTTGGCGCAAATATCCCACGGGGGTCTGGGGGTGTGAAACCCCCAGCCACCGGGCCGGTCGCGCGCCAGCGCAGGGGCGCGGGGAGCGGTTGCCGCAGGCGCTGGCGGTTCGCGGACAGGTTGATGAGGCTCATCAAAGGCCGAGGCGCGGGATCTCGATGGCGGGGCAGCGGTTCATCACCACCTGAAGGCCGGCGGCCTCGGCGCGGGCGGCGGCTGCTTCATTGACGACGCCCAGTTGCATCCAGATCACCTTCAGGCCGCGCAGGTGGGACAGGGCCTCATCCACCACGGGGCCCACCTCGGCGCTGCGGCGGAAGATGTCGACCATGTCGACCTCGTCGCTGATCTCGGACAGGCTGGCCCGCACCACCTCACCCCAGGGCGTGGTCACGCCGGCCTGGCCCGGATTGACCGGTATCACCCGATAGCCCCGCCCTGAAAGGTAGGCGGCGACACCATGGCTGGGCCGGTCAGCCCTGGGCGACCAGCCGACCAGGGCGATGGTCTTCACCGATTTCAGGATATCGCGGATCGCGGGGTCACTGGGCATGATCTCACCCAAGAAAAAGGCGCCCGCGGCCTTGGCCCGGGCGCCCAGTGCGGAACGAGGGACAGTGAACGGAAGGAGCGGGAGTTCCAGGCCCACCCTTCCCGTCAGAGATGGGTCGCGCGCGACGGATTTCCAGTCCTGCACGCACAAACGTGAACACTCTAGCGTTGCGAAGCGGCATAAAGTCCCACTGCCGCCGCATTGGAGACGTTCAGCGAGCCGAATTCGCCGGCAGAGGCAATGCGGGCGATCACGTCGCAAGTCTCGCGGGTTTTCTCGCGCAGGCCCGGACCCTCGGCACCCAGCACCAGCGCTACCGCGCGGCCGGGGCCGATCTCGGACAGCGCCTGACGCAGGTCCACCGTGCCGGTGCCGTCCAGCCCCACCAGGGTAAAGCCCATGGCGCGCAGGTCGACCATCGCCTCGCTGAGGTTCGTGACCCTCAGATAGGGCTGGCGTTCCAGCGCGCCCGAAGCCGCCTTGGCCAGCGCACCGGTTTCGGGCGCCGAATGGTGCCTGGGCGCCACCACGGCCCGGGCCCCGAACACTTCGGCCGAACGCAGGATGGCGCCCACGTTGTGCGGATCGGTCACGCGGTCGAGGCAGACGACGAGCGGCAGGCCCGGGCCCGCGGCGCAGATATCCCTGAAATGGCCCCAGTTCAGCGGCTTTGCCTCGAGCGCGGCACCCTGGTGGACCGAGCCTTCGTCGATCGGCACCTGGAACCGGCGGGGATCAACGATTTCGGGCGTGATGCCTGCCACGGCGATCGCCTCTTCCAGCTTGTCGGCGGCGTTCCTGGTCAGCACCAGGCGCAGCTTTTCGCGCGCCGGATTCATCAGCGCATCGCGCACCGCATGCAGGCCGAACAGCCAGACCGTCTCACGCGCCTCGGCACGTCTGGCCCGTTCCTTTTCGACCACCCAGTCCGGCTTGGTATTGCCTGCCACTTCGGCCCCCGTTTTGACCTGATGTGCAGAAATCCCCCGGCGCTTGCAAGCGCGAAAGCCGCAGCGACCTGCCATTTTCATCCCGGTTTGCACCGCGAATTGCGCCCTGCGGATGTGCCGCCGGGGGAAAGCTGCCGGTGATGTGCCCCCCTTGACGCCCCCGCGGGGCTTGGCTATTCCCCGCCGCAGTGGGCGACATGCTACAAGGTGTGGCAGCGGACTGTAACTCCGCCGAGGCGACTCATGCCTGGTTCGATTCCAGGGTCGCCCACCATTCTGTGAAATGCGACGCAACCCGATGTCGCCGTGGCGAGGCCCGCGGCGGATCTGCGCGGCCCCGCCTGGGCGGGCCCTGCCCCACCCCTCTGACGCAACGTTTCCGCGGGCGCGGCGGACGATGCACCGGACCGCAAGGCCCGGTCCGATCCGATCGGCAGGGTCGGCGCCAGCGAGCCGCTTCCGCGTTGCGCCTTGTCGCAGGGCATGGCATGCACGATTGGCGCAAGAGGATCGGGCCATGGTCACGCTGAAACAGATCGCCAATGCCGTCGGCGTCAGCCAGGCCACGGTCAGCCGTGTGCTGAACTTTGACGCGACGCTGTCGGTGTCACCCCAGACCCGGCAGGCGATCATCGAAACCGCCGAGGCGATGAACTATGCCACGCCGCGCGCAAGGCAGAGGGCGCGGGCGGCAACGCCTGCCAAGATCGCCCTGGTGCATTTCCTGCGCCCCGAATCCGAACTGGCCGACCCCTACTATGTCGGCCTGCGCCTGGGCATCGAACGCCGATGCGCCGCCCTGCAGGTCGAAACGGTAAAGGTCTACCACTCGGAAACCGGCCCCGACCCGAAACTGCTGGGCCAGTGTTCGGGCACGATCGTCATCGGCGTGCACGAGGAATCCGAGATTGCCCAGTTGAAGGGTCTGTCGCGCCACCTGGTCTGTGCCGATTTCACCCCCGGCGATGACGAGATCGATGCGGTGGAAAGCGACCTGCGCTCGGCCATGCGCAAGCTGCTGACATCGCTGACCGCGGCCGGCTACCGGCGCATCGGCTTTGTCGGCTGGTGGGACCATGATCGCCAGGGCCGGGTCAAGAACCGCGAGAAGCGTTGTCAGGCCTATATCGACTGGATGCAGGACCGTGGCCTTCATGACCCGGAAATCTGTCTGGCGGACTGGAACACCGAAGAATCGGGCTATCGGTTGACCCAGGCGGTGCTGTCGCGGCCTGACCGACCCGACGCGCTGATCTGCGGCAATGACAACATGGCCGTCGGCGCCTATCGCGCGATCCACGAACTGGGGCTGAAGATTCCCGACGATATTGCGGTGGCCAGTTTCAACGACATCTCGGTGGCGCAATTCCTGAGCCCGCCCCTTTCGACCGTGCATCTGCCCTCCGAGGAGATCGGCGAGACCGCGGTCGATCTGCTGATGGAGCGCATTTCCGGCCGGCAGGTGGCAAAGCGTTCGATCCTGACGGCCCGGATGATCTGGCGCGGATCGACCCGCCCGATCCCGGCCTGATCCCGGCCCGCGCCATCCTTCGCCATCATGCCGCCCCGGCGCCATGCTGCGCCCGCCTTGCTGCGTCGCGGCGAATAAAATTTTACTAAAATCTTGCGCGGCAATTTTACTTGGCTTACCCTTGCCGGATCGGGGCCGGGGAGAGGCCCCGCAACGGGAGGATTACATGAAGCACTTCACCTTCAGCTGGCGCAAAGGCCTGTTGGCCGCCGCCGGAATTCAGCTCTTGACCGCGACCATGGCTCTGGCCACGGAAGTGACCGTCTGGTGCTGGGCGCCCGAATTCAACGGGGCCGCCATGAACGAGGCCATCGCGCGCTACACCGCCAGCCATCCGGACGTGAAGATCACGGTCGTCGATTTTGCCAAGGGCGACCTGGAACAGAAATTGCAGACCCAGCTGGCCTCGGGCCAGACGGAGGGTCTGCCGGACATCGTTCTGATCGAGGATTACGGCGCCCAGAAATACCTCTTGTCCTTCCCCGGCGCGTTCGAGCCGCTGACCGACAAGATCGACTACTCGCAGTTCGCCGATTACAAGGTGGCGCTGGCCACGGTGGACGGCCAGACCTATTCGCTGCCGTTCGACTCGGGCGCTTCGGGTCTGTTCTATCGCTCGGACCTGCTGGCCGAGGCCGGCTATGACGCCGCCGCGCTGCAGGACGTGACCTGGGATCAGATCATCGAGATCGGCAAGGCCGTGAAGGCCAAGACCGGCAAGCCGCTGTTCTCGATCGACCAGAATGACGCGGGTGCGATCCGCATCATGATGCAGTCGGCCGGGTCCTGGTATTTCAACCCCGACGGCAGCGTGCACATCAAGGACAACCCGGTGTTCAAGGCCGCGCTGACCACCTGGGTGAAGATGCTGCAAACCCCGGACCTCTACAAGCAGGTCTCGGGCTGGGGCGATTACACCGGTGCCTTCAACAACGGCGATGTGGCGGCCGTGTTCACCGGTGTCTGGATGACCGGCGGCATCAAGAACAACAACATGCCCGGCAAGTGGGCCGTGGCGCCCACGCCCAAGCTGGATGGCGTGGACGGGGCGACGCATTATTCCAACCTGGGCGGATCGTCCTGGTATGTGCTGTCCTCGGCCCCGTCCAAGGATGCGGCCATCGACTTCCTGAAGACAATCTGGGCAGGTGACGTGGATTTCTACCAGAAGATCCTGGTCGGCCAGGGGGCGTTCTCGTCCTACCTGCCGGCGCGCAATGGCCCGGCCTATTCCGCCACCGATGATTACTTTGGCGGTCAGGCGGTCTGGGCCAACTTCTCGGACTGGCAGGCGAAGATTCCGGGCGTGAACTACGGGATCTTCACGAACGAGGCCGATGCGGCCGTCGTGACCCAGCTGCCGGGCCTGGTGGCCGGCGGCGACATCGATGCGGCGATCGAGGCGATCGACGCGCAGGTGGCCGCGCAAATCCAGTAAGGCGCGCCTCGCGGCTTGCGAAACCTGTCCCATCCCGGTCACTTGCCGGGATGGGACGCGCCGGAGGGCGCAGGGGCAACCCGGGCCGAGCGGGCCGGGGCCGCGGCGTTGCTTGTCAGATGATCCGGAACGAGGAGATTGCGCATGGCCATGACCAGCGTCACCAGACAGGAAAACCGGGCAGGCTGGGCCTTCATCATGCCGGCTCTGGTGCTTCTGGGCCTGTTCATGGTCTATCCGATCCTGTGGTCGCTGTGGATGAGTTTGCAGACCGGCAAGGGGATGAACCTCCACTTCGGCGGCTTCGCCAACATCATCCGCCTGACCAAGGATCCTGTGTTCCAGCACGCGCTGTCGAACACGCTGATCTTCCTGGTGGTTCAGGTGCCGATCATGATCGTGCTGGCGCTGCTGTTCGCCGTGGCGCTGAACAATCCGCGCCTGAAAGGCCGCGCCATCCTGCGCACCGCGATCTTCCTGCCCTGCGTCACCTCGCTGGTGGCCTATTCGGTGCTGTTCAAGTCGATGTTCGCCGTGGATGGCGTGGTCAACGACACGCTGATGTTCCTGCACATCATCCGGCAGCCGATCGGCTGGATGATCGACCCGTTCTGGGCCAAGGTGCTGATCATCCTGGCGATCACCTGGCGCTGGACCGGCTACAACATGGTCTTCTACCTGGCCGCGCTGCAGAACATCGACCCCTCGATCTACGAGGCCGCACGGATCGATGGCGTGCCGCCTCGCGCCCGGTTCTTCCGGCTGACGATACCGATGCTGAAGCCGGTGATCCTGTTCACCACGGTGCTTTCGACCATCGGCACGCTGCAACTGTTCGACGAGGTGAACACCATCACCGCCAGCGCCGGCGTGGGCGGCGCGCCCGCTGACGCCACGCTGACCTTGTCGCTCTACATCTACAACCTGACCTTCCGCTTCATGCCGACCTATGGCTATGCCGCCACCGTGTCGTGGCTGATCGTGATCATGGTCGGCATCCTGTCATGGATCCAGTTTCAGGTGGCCAAGGAGCGCTAGGATGAGCAAGACCCTCGCCTGGCTGTCCAGCCTGCTGATCCAGGGCGCGCTGTGGCTGGCCGCCTTCATCTCGGTCTTTCCGTTCTACTGGATGATCGCCGGCGCCACCAACACCGCCAATGACATCACCGGCGGCAAGATCAGCTTCGGCAGCCACCTGATCGAGAACATCACCAAGTTCTTCACCCTGGTCGACGCCCCGCGCGTCTTTGCCAATTCGTTCTTCGTGGCAATCACCGGCACGGTGCTGACGCTGATCGTCACCTCGCTTGCGGGATACGGGTTCGAGATCTTCCGTTCCCGCACCCGCGACCGGATCTTCGGCGGGCTGCTGTTCCTGCTGTCCGTGCCCTTCGCCGCGCTGATGATCCCGCTCTTCGTGATGTTTTCCAAGGCCGGGCTGGCCAACACCTTTGCCGCCGTCCTGCTGCCCGGGATCGCCGCGATCTTCATGATCTTCTACTTCCGCCAGTCGACCCGCGCCTTTCCGCACGAGTTGCGCGATGCGGCCCGGATCGACGGGCTGAAGGAATGGCAGATCTTCGCCTATATCTACGTTCCGGTCATGCGCTCGACCTATGCCGCCGCGATGATCATCGTCTTCATGACGAACTGGAACGCCTATCTCTGGCCGCTGATCGTGTTGCAGACCAACGAGATGAAGACGATCACCCTGGTCGTCGCGTCTCTCGCCAGTGCCTACACGCCCGATTACGGGCTGATCATGGTGGCCAATGTGCTGGCCACCCTTCCGACCATCCTGGTCTTCTTCCTTCTCCAGCGCCGGTTTGTCGAAGGCATGCTCGGCGGCGTCAAGTAAGGCTTACACATGCGCATTCGATCCGATTTCAACGATGACTGGCTGTTCGAAGGCCGCGACCGGGTGCGCCTGCCGCACACGGCTGTGGAATTGCCCTTCAGCTATTTCGACGAGGGCAGCTATCAGCGCCGGTTCACCTATGAACGGTCGATCACGCCCGAACCTGCCTGGGCCGGGCGCGAAGTCTGCCTGGTCTTCGATGGCGCGATGGCCAATGCCGTGGTGCGGCTGAACGGAGAGGTCGTGGCCACACATCCCGATGGCTATACCCCCTTCATCGCCCGCCTGACCGACGGGCTGAAGCCTGGCGTGAACCATCTGACCGTTGTGGTCGACGGCACGGAAAACCCCGCCATCCCGCCCTTCGGCCATGTGATCGATTACCTGACCTATGCCGGGCTCTACCGCGAATGCTGGCTGGAAGTGCGGGCGCCCATCTCGATCGAGAGGGTGAAGATCGAAACGCCCGAAGTCCTGTCTCCGACCAGGCGTCTGCTGGCGCGGGTGATGCTGGACAATCCCCAGGGGCGGACGCTGACCGGCAAGGTCACGGCCCGGCTGAGGGATCCCGGGGGTCATGTGATCGCGCAGGCCGAAGCCGCCGTCACCCGGGCCGAGGTGCGCATCGAGATGACCGGGCTGGACGTGCGGCTGTGGTCGCCGGAAAGCCCGGCGCTCTACACTCTGGACCTGGTGCTGGAGGCGCCCGGCGGCCGGGACAATCTGAGCCAGAGCTTCGGCTTCCGCGAGGTCAGCTTCACCGCCGCCGGCTTTGCACTGAACGGCAAGCCGATCAAGCTGCGCGGACTGAACCGGCACCAGAGCTTTCCCTATGCCGGCTATGCCCTGGGCCGCGCCGCCCAGATCCGCGATGCGGAAATCCTGAAACACGAGCTGCGGGTCAACATGGTCCGCACCAGCCATTATCCGCAGTCGACCGATTTTCTTGACGCCTGCGACCGGCTGGGCCTGCTGGTGTTCGAGGAAATTCCCGGCTGGCAGCACATCGGCGACAGGGCCTGGCAGGATGCCAGCGTGGAAAACCTGCGTGCCATGATCACGCGGGACTGGAACCACCCCAGCATCGTCATCTGGGGTGTGCGGATCAACGAAAGCCAGGACAATCACGACTTCTACGCCCGCACCAATGCCCTGGCGCACGAACTGGACAGCACCCGACCCACCGGCGGCGTGCGTTACATCACCGACAGCGAACTGCTGGAAGACGTCTATACGATGAACGATTTCATCCTGGGCAACGAGGAGCAGGGCGGCAACCGCCCCCGCACTCCGCTGCGCCCGCAGATGGAAGTCACCGGACTGGATCATGCCGTGCCCTACATGATCACCGAATTCGGCGGGCACATGTACCCCACGAAAAGCTGGGACCAGGAACAGCGCCAGGCCGAACATGTCACGCGGCACCTCGAAGTGCTGAACGCGATGTACGGCGATCCGCAGATCGCGGGCGCCATCGGCTGGTGCGCCTTCGACTACAACACCCACAAGGATTTCGGTTCGGGCGACCGCATCTGCCACCATGGCGTGATGGACATGTTCCGCGAACCGAAATTCGCGGCTTATGTCTATGCCAGCCAGTCCGACCCGGCCGAGGGAGTCATCCTGAAACCGGTGACGTTCTGGGCGCGCGGCGAGCGCAACATCGGCGGCGTTTTGCCGCTGATCATCCTGACCAACTGTGACGAGGTCGAACTGCGCTATGGCTCGCATCCGCCCAAGCGCGTCGGGCCGGATCGTGAACGTTATCCGCATCTGCCGCATCCGCCGGTGATCCTGGACCAGCGCCATTTCAGCAAGGACGAGCTGGGCCTGTGGGGGATGACCTGGGAACATGCCGAGGTGACGGGCTATGTGAATGGCCAGGCCGTCGCCCGGCTGCGTTTTGCCGCCGACCCGGTGGCAACCACGCTGCAGGTCACGCCGGACGCCACCGAGATCGGCGCCCATGACGCGGTGCGCATCATGGTCCGCGCACTGGACCAGGTGGGCAACAAGCTGCCGTTCTTCCCCGAACCGGTCTCGATCACCGTCACCGGCGCCGGGCGCCGGATCGGACCGGGCTTTGTGCCCCTGCGGGCGGGGTCCACCGGCTTCTGGGTGCAGGCCCAGGGCCGTGGCGACATCACGGTCACCGTCACCTCGGACCGTCTTGGCGCCCAGGTGCTGCAACTGAAGGCGGAGTGAGCGATGGGCGGTCTGACACTGAAGGATATCCGCAAGACCTATGGCGCGGTCGAAGTGATCAAGGGCGTGAACCTGGAGATCGCGCCGCAGGAATTCGTGGTCTTCGTCGGTCCGTCGGGCTGTGGCAAGTCCACGCTGCTGCGCATGATCGCCGGGCTGGAGGAAATCAGCGGCGGCGACCTGACGATCGGCGGCCGGCGGATGAACGAGGTCGACGCCAGCCAGCGCGGCATCGCGATGGTCTTCCAGTCCTATGCGCTTTACCCGCACATGACGGTGCGGGAGAACATGGGCCTTGCGCTGAAATTCGCCGGCCTGCCGGCGTCCGAGATCGCCCGGCGGGTCGACACCGCCGCCGCGATCCTGGGCCTGCAGGCCTTGATGGATCGCCGCCCGCGCGATCTGTCGGGCGGCCAGCGGCAGCGGGTGGCGATCGGCCGCGCCATCGTGCGCAATCCGCAGGTATTCCTGTTCGACGAGCCGCTGTCGAACCTGGATGCCGAGTTGCGCGTGCACATGCGGATCGAAATCGCCCGCCTGCACAAGGAGTTGAAGGCCACGATCATCTATGTCACCCACGACCAGGTCGAGGCGATGACCCTGGCCGACAAGATCGTCGTGCTGCGCGAAGGCCGGGTGGAACAGGTCGGCAGGCCGCTGGATCTCTATGACGACCCCGACAACCTGTTTGTTGCGGGATTCATCGGCAGCCCGAAGATGAACTTCCTGAAAGCCCAGGTTTCGGGCGGCCGGCTGGTGCTGCCGGAATTCGCGGGCCAGACCCTGCCCCTGCCGCCGCTGCGCTCGGCGCCCGACGACGGCGCCGAGTTGACCCTGGGCCTGCGTCCCGAACTGTTCCGTCGGGGCGGCGAGGCCGGGCTGGAGTTGATGATCGAGATCGTCGAGCACCTGGGCGACGAGACCTTTGCCTATGCCACGCCCGGCCGGGGCGGTCCGGTGCTGACGCTGGCCATGGGCGAGGGGCGCGACCTGTCGCCCGGCCAGCGGCTGACCGCCCGGTTCGATGCGACCCGTGCCATGCTGTTCGACACCCGGGGCCAGCGGCTGCGGTAGGGCTGCGGTAGGGCTGCGGCGGGCGCCGCGACTGGGGGCTCTGCCCCCCGGCTTCGCCGTCCCCCGGGATGTTTGGCGCAAGGCGAAAGGCCGCAAGCGCCCGCCACATGGCGGGACGCGAGCCTGTGCGTGCCGGTCGGGGATCCGGCGCCAGCCTGTGGCTGCGGCCTGCGCCGGACGGGCGGCTTGCGCGGCGGCGCGGGGCGTGGTTTGGTCCGACCGTTCCGCAAACAAGGTGCCGTCATGACCCGCCCCGCCGATGCCAGTTTCCGCTTTACCCATGCGATCTGCCGCGCGCCGGCGGCCTCGATCACCCGGGGATTGCGGGCGGTGGACACCGGCGATCCCGACCTGGAACCGATGCGCCGGCACCATGCCGATTATGTGGCGGCGCTGCGCTCGACCGGTGCCGAGGTGACGGTGCTGCCGGCGCTGGACGCCTATCCCGACAGCGTCTTTGTCGAGGACACCGCGCTGTGCCTGCCCGAAGGTGCGGTGATCATGCGGCCTGGCGCGGCATCGCGGCTGGGCGAGGCCGGCGAGATGGCGCCGGTGCTGGAGACGTTTTACGCCCGCGTCGCCCGGATCAGCGACGAAGAGGCCTTCATCGAGGGCGGCGATATCCTGGTGACGGGGCGCGAGATTCTCGTGGGCCGTTCGGCGCGGACCAACGCCCGGGGCATCGCCGCGCTGGAACGGATCACGAGCGCCTGGGGCCATGCCGTGCGCGAGGTCCGCACGCCGCCCGGCGTCTTGCATTTCAAGACCGACTGCTCGCTGCTGGATGCCGAAACGATTCTGGCGACGCCGCGACTGGACGCATCGGGCTGTCTTGCGGGCTATCGGGTGATCCACACCGCGCCGGGCGAGGAAGCGGCGGCGAATGCCATTCGGTTCAACGATCTGGTCATCATGGCGGCCGGTTTTCCCCGGACCGAGGCGGCGGTCAGGGCGGCGGGTTTCCGCGTGAAGACCATCGGCAACAGCGAATGCGCCAAGCTGGATGGCGGCATGTCGTGCCTGTCGCTGCGTTTTTCACCAAAGGGACCGCGCGGTTGACTTTCGCCGCGGCCTGGGCCCGATAGTCTGGCGCGGGCAGAGCGGGGAGGCGCAGGCGGGCGTGATGGGCAGGTTCAACATCGTCGCGGTCGGACAGGCGGGGCGGTTGTCCTACGAGGCCGTCTTGCTGGTGGCCAGCCTGCGGGCTCGGGCGCCGGGCTTCACCGGGCGGCTCATCATCGCCGAGCCGCAACCGGGGCCGCTGTGGCGCGAAGACCCGCGCATCGCCGACCGCGACCTCCGCGCCTGGCTGGCCGATCAGGGTGCCGAAATCCTGCCATTCGAGAGCCGGCATTTCGGCCAGACCTATCCCTACGGCAACAAGATCGAGGCGCTTTCCGCCCTGCCGCCCGAGCCCTTTCTGTTCCTGGATACCGACACGCTGATCCTGGGCGATCTGGGCAAGGTGCCATTCGATTTCACCCGACCGGCTGCCTCGATGCGGCGCGAGGGAACCTGGCCGGTGATCGAGCCCTATGGGCCGGGTTATGCAGCCATCTGGAAGGCCCTGTATGACCGGTTCGGGCTGGATTTCGCCGCGACGCTGGATCTGACCCAGCCCGACGAGTATTGGCAGCGTTACCTGTATTTCAACGCCGGCTGGTTCTTTGGTGCGGATGCGCGCGCCTTCGGCGCCCGCTTTGCCGATTATGCCGTGGCGGTATGGCAGGATAGGCCGAAGGAGCTGGTGCTGCAGGAATTGAACCCCTGGCTTGACCAGGTGGTGCTGCCCCTTGTGATTGCGTCGTTCGGCGGCGGGCGGCCCGGGCCAGAGCTGGCGGGGATGGACGGCGATGTGACCTGCCATTACCGGGCGCTGCCGCTGCTCTATGCGCGGGAAAGCGACCTGGCGGTGCAGGTGCTGGAGGAAGTGACCGCGCCCAACGCGGTGAAGAAGCTGCTGAAGGCGCATGAGCCGTTCCGGCGGATGATCTGGCAGGGCAAGGGCGCAAAGGCGCGGGCGCTGTTCGACCGGGGCGATCTGCCGGTGCGCGAGCAGACCATCCGCAACCGGCTGAAGGCCGAGGGGCTGTGGCTGCGCTAGGCTACAGCCGCAACACGGGCAGGAGCGACAGGATCAGCAGGGCAGCCATGCCCCAGTTGAACAGCCGCAACCTTGATGGATCGCCCAGCCAGCGGCGCAGGCGCGTGCCGGCATAGGTCCAGACCGAGATCGAGGGCCAGTTGACCGCGGCGAAAACGGCTGCAACCAGGGCCACATCGGCCAGGCCGCCTTCGGCGGCATAGGCGGCGATCGCGCCCAGCGCCATGGCCCAGGCCTTGGGGTTGACCCATTGGAAGGCGGCGGCCTGGACAAAGGTCATCGGCCGTGCGCCGACGGCGCCCTGGCCCGGGGCATCGGCATGGGCGATCTTCCAGGCCAGCCACAGCATATAGGCCAGCGCCGCCAGTTTGAGCACGGTCCCGGCCCAGGGGAAGGCCAGCAACAGGCTCGACAGGCCAAGCCCCGTCATCACGACCATCACCATATGGCCAAGGCTGATCCCGGCCATGTGCGGCAGGCTGCGGCGGAAGCCGAAGTTCACCCCCGATGCCAGCAGCATCATGTTGTTCGGCCCCGGCGTGATCGAGGTCACGAAGGCAAAGGACACGAGAGCCAGGAACAGATCGGGCGTCATGGCCCTGCTTGGCCCGGGATCGGGCGGCGGTGCAATGGTGAAGTTGTAACGGGCACAAGTTCGCCGCCCCCCGGCTGCCCCCCGATCGCCCACTGGCGCGGCTGTTGCGGCGACGGCCCCCTGCGCCTAGCCTTGCCGCTCGAATCGTCAGGGAGGATGTGATGAGTAAGCAGGGATTTGAAACACTGGCCATTCACGCAGGCACGGCGCCGGATCCGGCCACCGGGGCGCGGCAAGTGCCGATCTATCAGACGACGGCCTATGTGTTCCGCGACAGCGAACACGCGGCCAGGCTGTTCAATCTGCAGGAGGTGGGCTACATCTATTCCCGCCTGACCAACCCTACCGTCAGCGCGCTGGCAAACCGGGTCGCGGCGCTCGAGGGCGGTGCGGGGGCGGTGTGCTGCTCCTCCGGCCACGCGGCGCAGATCCTGGCGCTGTTTCCGCTGATGCAGCCGGGGTGCAACATCGTCGCATCGACCCGGCTCTACGGCGGCACGGTGCAGCAATTCTCCAACACGATCCGCAAGTTCGGCTGGTCATGCCGGTTCGTGGATACCGAGGATCTGGCGGCGGTCGAGGCGGCAATCGACGCCGGCACGCGGGCGATCTTTTGCGAATCCATCGCCAATCCGGGCGGTTATGTCACCGATCTGGATGCCCTGGCCAGAATTGCCGACCGGGCCGGCCTGCCGCTGATCGTGGACAATACCTCGGCCACCCCCTATCTGATCCGGCCCATCGAACATGGCGCGACGCTGGTGGTGCATTCGGCCACCAAATACCTGACCGGCAACGGCACGGTGACGGGCGGCGTGATTGTGGACAGCGGCAGGTTCGACTGGGCGAAGTCTGGAAAGTTCCCCTCGCTGAGCGAACCCGAGCCCGCCTATCACGGGCTGGTCTTCTACCCGACCCTGGGGGCCATGGCCTTTACCTTCCATTCCATTGCCGTCGGGCTGCGCGACCTGGGCATGACGATGAACCCGCAGGGGGCGCATTACACGCTGATGGGTATCGAGACGCTGCCCCTGCGGATGGAAAAGCATGTGGCCAATGCCCAGAAGGTCGCGGAATGGCTGGAGAAGGATCCGCGAATCGAGGCGGTGACCTATCCGGGCCTGAAAAGTTCGCCCTGGTATGAGCGGGCCCGACGGATCAGCCCGAAGGGCGCCGGGGCGCTGTTCACCTTTGCGGTGAGGGGCGGCTACGAGGCCTGCGTCAAGGTCGTCGACCATGTGAAACTGTTCAGTCATGTCGCCAACCTGGGCGATGCGCGCAGTCTGATCATCCACCCGGCCTCCACCACGCACCGCCAGCTGACGCCGGAAAAGCAGCTGGCAGCGGGGGCGGCGCCGAATGTGCTGCGGGTGTCGATCGGGATCGAGGATCCGGCCGACATCATCGCCGATCTGGATCAGGCGCTGGCCCTGGCCAGCACCTGATCCGCGATCCTCAGCCAAAGGCGGCAAAGAACCTGGAATAGGCGGGCTTCAGCCCGCCCATTGCCGTTTGCACGGCTGCGGCATCGCCGGCCCGCACGGCATCGACATAGGCCTGGACCGACGCCTGGAAGGCATCAGCCAGCAGCCCATGGTGGCCACAGGCCGCTCACAGCGCGGTTTCGGCGCCTACATGGGGCCGGCCCTGGCCCAGCCCGGGGCCAGAGCCCCAGGACGTGCAAGGGAAATGAATGATTGACACACCGTCTGCTCCTGCATCCGTGCCGCAGGCAATGGCACGCAGCCAGGTGCCACGGGTTGATCCGGAGTCAAAGACCGATCCGGGGGAGGGGCGATCAGGGTTGCAGCGCCCAGGTGATCGTGACGCTGGCGGAAATGTCCAAAGTGCCGCCCGCGACCGGAACGGGCGTCGCAGCCGCATCCATGCGATACATCGGCATCGGTGGTTCGGCCGCGCCGCCTTCGCTGATCGAAATGATGTTCCCCAGATGCACGCCGGCCGCCTCGGCCAGCAGGGTGGCGCGCGCCCTGGCGTCGGCAACGGCGGCCAGACGTGCCTGATCCTGCACCGGACGCGGCTGAGCCAGGCCGAAGGTCAGCCCGTTCAACGTGTTGGCGCCGTCCTGAACCACCGCATCCAGAACCGCGCCGGTCTGATCCAGCCGGCGCAACGTGATCGTGACCATGTTGTAGGCCGTATAGTTCTGGATCTGCGGCACCTGGTTGCTGTCATAGGCGGTGTAGTTCGGGGTCAGGGACAGGTTCGAGGTCTGGATATCCCCGGCTTCGATGCCCGCACCGGTCAGCCGATCCATCACCGCCTGCACGGCGGCGGAATTGGCGCTCAACGCCTCGGATGCGGTGGCGCCGTTGGTCGTGACACCCAGCGACACGCTGGCCAGATCGGGAACGACATTCACGCTGGCCTCGCCGGTGACGGTGATCTGTCCGGCCACGTCAGCCTGCTGGGCCGCGGCAGGAACCGACAGGCCCAGCACCAGCATCAGGGCCAGCGTCAGGGCCAGAACGGGGGCCGGAACGGGGGCCGGAATGGGGGTCAGATCGAAAAGGGAAAACTTGCGCATGGGAACCTCCTGAAAACTGCGCCGAATGGTAGCCGCTGGAAACGGTGCCGTCCCTGGCCCGCGCCGAAAGGACTCGCACCTGGGCGGAAGCCTGCCGCTCTTGCCCCCGGGCGAACCTGCGGAAAGGCGCTTAATCACCTTGGTTTTCTTTTCAAGCCGCGCAAAGCCATGTAGGAAGGGCGCGATCGTGCGGACAGGGGCCTCCGCCCGCGAAAACGGACCAAATCCTCAGATGAAACCATCCTTTGCACTCGATTTGCGCGATGAGCAGGTGGCGCTTCTGCACCGCACCTCGCGCGGCTGGCTGCAGATCGGCGTCACCCGGTTTGACGCGCCCGATCTGGCCGAGGCGCTGGCCTACATGCGGTCGACCGCACTGGGGCTTTCGCCCCGGGGGATTTCGACCAAGCTGATCATCCCGAACGACCAGATCCTGTATACGACCGTGGCCGCGCCGGGGCCCGATGCCGCAAAGCGCAAGCGCCAGGTGCGGGCCGCTCTGGAGGGGATGACGCCCTATGCCGTCGACGAACTGGCCTATGACACCTATGGCAGCGGCGCCGAGGTGCAGGTGGCCGTCGTGGCCAAGGAAACGCTGGAGCAGGCCGAGGCCTTTGCCGCCGAGCACCGGTTCAACCCGGTCAGCTTTGTCGCGGTGCCCGAGAATGGCCTGTTCGCCAGCGAGCCGTTCTTCGGCCCGTCCAGGATGTCGCCGGCGCTGCTGTCCGAGGGCGAAAAGGTCGAACGCGACCATGAGCCGGTGAGCGTGGTGATCCGCGACCTTCCGCGCGCGGCCCCCGAACCCGAGCCCCAACCCGAACCGGCGCCCGAGGCTCAGGCCGCGCCAGCACCGAGCCCGCAGCCCGTGGTGGACGAAGCGCCGCAGACGACCCTGGCCGAGTCTGCCCGGGCCGAGTCTGATCAGGCTGCGCCTGTCGGGACCGGACCTGGCGAGACCGAGTCTGCCGAAGCCGCGGCACCCGTGGCCGCGGTCTCGGCAGGCGAGGCCGCCGGGCCGCCGGCCGCGATCGTCTCGGCGCCGGGGTTCGAGGCCGCGACACCCCAGCCACCGCAATCGGTACCGGAGCCGGAACCGGTGGTCGAAGACGCGCCGATCGCGCTGGATGTGCAACCGGACGACCTGCCCGAACCGTTGACCCCGGCGGCGCTGAAGAAATCCCTGGCCCCGGTGCCCGAAGCCGAAGACGACCTGCCCCAGGCCCCGGCCGATGCGGTGCGCGCGGCGCTGGCGGCGCGGCGGGCGCAGTCCGGCACGGGCGCGGGCGCCCCCAGTCTGGGGGCCGCCAGCGCGACACGGCCGGCGACGGTGCGCCCGGTGGGCGCCATCGACGCCGGAGCGGCGCCGCCTGCGAGCCAGGCCAAGGCCGCGCCAAAGCCTGATGCCAGGGCCGGTGCGCCAGGCAGGGCGCTGAAAGGCATGAGGACCATGGTCACGGCGCCCGGCATTGCCGGTGCCGGGATCGGTCGGCGCAAGGTCGCGGCAACCGCGACCGCCGCCGCCACTCCGGGCGCGGCCCCGGCCGGTCGTGCCGCGGCCGGCGCGCAGGCCGCCACACCCAAGCCGATGACAGGGCTCGGCGGCAGGCCGGTGCCGGTGCGCGGCAAGCCGCGCTATCTGGGCCTGATCCTGACCGGTATCCTGCTGGTGTTTCTGGCGCTGATCGCTGCCTGGTCCAGCTTCTTCCTGGCCGGGCTCGGCGGGGATCAGGCCGCACCGGCGACCACGGCAATCTCGCAGGCGGAGACGCCCGCCGCAGAACCGCTTGCCGAAACGCCTGCCGTGCCGACGCCCGACCCAGCCACCGCAGCCGACGCCCGACAAGCGGCGGAGGCCACTCCGTCGGCGGCGGACGAGGCGGCGGCAGATGGTCAGGATGCCGCGGCAGCGGCCCTGACCGACACGGCGACGACGACCGGCCAGGTTGCCGATGCAGCCCCGCCGGCCGACGCCGGCGCCGCGGCGGCGGCCTCCGTCGAGACGACAGCAGCGGCAGGAACCGCGACCCGGAACCCGGCCGCCGAGCCGGCCCCCGGCACTGTCGTTTCGACCGAGGCCGCCGTCGGCCAGACCGCTGGCGATGCCGCGGGCGACGAAATCTTCCTGGCCGCAATGGAACCGCAGACCCATCTGGCCGATCCCGTCAGCCTGCCCGATGCCGCCACGGCGGGCGATACGCTGCCCGCCGCGGCGCCCGAACCGCCGCCGTTCGGCACGGTCTACAAATTCGATGCCGAGGGCCGGATCATTCCCTCTCCGGAAGGCATCCTGACGCCAGACGGTGTGATGCTGGTGGCCGGCAAGCCGGCCCGGGTGCCACCGCCCCGCCCGGCGGCCATTGCGGCGCTGGCACCCCCTGCCCCCGCGGCGGTCGCAGAGCCGGCCGCCATCACCCCCGAGGCCGGTGCGACGGCGACACCAGGGGCCATCGCCCTGCCGGGGACGGGGGTGGGCCCCGCCGATACGCCATTGCAACCCAACCCCGAGCTGAAGGGCTTCAAGCCACGGGCCCGACCAGACGGCCTGGTCCCCGCCGTGCAAACCACAGCCCCCCCGCCTGCCGCAAACCCGCAACTCGCGGGTTTTCGTCCGCGCGCGCGGGCCACATCGGCGGGGGTGACGGCGGCGGCGGCCTCGACCGCGGGGCTGGGAGATGCGCCCACCACCGCGGATGAGAGCGCGGCCGACCTGGCCGTCGATGTCTCGCGCCTGCCGCCGCCGCGGCCTGCCGTCCTGTCGCAGGCGGTCGATGCCGCCGTCGCCGCCGCGCTGGCCCAGCCCGAACCGCAGGCCGATGCGGCCCCCGAAGCCCAGGCCGAACCCGAAGTCGATACCCCGGCGCCCAGGATTCCGACCTCGGCCTCGGTCGCCAAGACCGCGACCGAGAAGGATGCCCTGAACCTGTCGAAGATCGCGCTGATCGGGGTTTTCGGGACAGAAAGCGCGCGCTATGCCTATGTGCGGCTGGGCAATGGCACGCTGAAGAAGGTAAAGGTCGGCGACAGTCTCGACGGCGGCCAGGTGGTCGCCATTTCGGCGACCGACCTGCGCTATCAGAAGAACGGCAAGTTGATCGTTCTGGCCCTGCCCAAGGAAGGCTGATCAGCCCTCCGACACGCCCGCCTCGGCAAAGGTCGCCATGCCGGAATGACATTCCGCCGCTGCCCGCACCAGCGGGATGGCAAGGGCCGCGCCCGAACCCTCGCCCAGTCGCAGCCCGAGCTGCAACAGAGGTTCCAGACCCAATCCCGCCAGAAGCTTGCCATGCGCGGCTTCGGCGCTGGCATGGGCCGCAAGCACATGATCCAGCGCACCGGGCGCGGCCTTGGCCAGCACCGCCGCCGCTGCCGTGGCGATGAAGCCATCCAGCAGCACCGGCACGCGCACCATCCGGGCGGCCAGCATCGCGCCCGTCATCGCCGCCACTTCGCGACCGCCCAGGCGGCGCAGCACCTCGATCGGATCGGCGAAGGCTGGGGCGTGCAGGTCCAGCGCCTGCTGCACGACCGCGGCCTTGCGAGCCAGGCCTTCGGCATCCACACCGGTGCCGCGACCGACCCAGTCCACCCCGCGGCCCCCCAGAAGCGCCGCGGCCATCGCGGCGGCCGAAGTGGTATTGCCGATGCCCATTTCACCCGGGATCAACAGATCGGTGCCCTTTTCCAGCGCGTGCCAGCCGGTGGAAAGGGCCGCCGCCAGTTCGGCCTCGGTCATCGCCGGGGCTTCGCTGAAATCCGCGGTGGGTTGGTCCAGTTGCAGCGCCTGCACCGTCAGCCTGGCCCCGGCGTTGCGCGCCAACTGGTTGATCGCCGCGCCGCCATGGGCAAAGTTGGCGACCATCTGCACCGTCACCTCGGCAGGAAAGGCTGAGACGCCCTTGGCCACGACCCCATGATTTCCAGCGAAAATCGCGATCTGCGGCGCGGTGATCCGCGGCCTGTCCGTGCCCTGCCAGCCGGCCAGCCAGATGGCGATCGTCTCAAGTCGGCCCAGCGCGCCCGGGGGCTTGGTCAACTGGCCATTGCGCGCCGTGGCCCCGGCGATCGCGGCGGCGTCCGGGGCGGGAAGGCGGGTCAGACAATCGCGAAAGAACGACAGGGGCAGATCAGGCATGGGAATCTCCGGCAGATTGCGACCGAGCCTTAGCCCGGCCCGGGCGCAAGGGAAATGGCGAATGCGACTTGTTGCAGGACGGCGCCGACCGGGGCTTTCGCGGCTGGTCGACCTGCCGTCGGCGGACCAACGTCTGCTGCGGGCCCAGGACCGCGCGGGCGCGGGCCGGGCCTTGCAAGGCCGCCGGATGGGCCATGGCATCCCGCGCGGTGCCTGAGATGCGGAGCCCGAAAATGCCGAACGGCGGCCCCGAAGGACCGCCGTTCCACTGTTTCCCGCAGGATCAGGCGGCGCGGCTGACCAGGACGGCGTCCACGGTCTTTTGCGCGCCGGCCTCGTCCACGCCCGAGACGGCAGCCACTTCCCTGGTCAGACGCTCCAGCGCGGCTTCGTAAAGCTGGCGTTCGGAATAGGACTGTTCGCGCTGATCATCGGCGCGGTGCAGGTCGCGCACCACCTCGGCAATCGCCATAAGATCGCCCGAGTTGATCTTCTGTTCATATTCCTGCGCCCGGCGCGACCACATGGCGCGCTTGACCCGGGCCTTGCCCTTCAGGGTATCCAGCGCCTTCGACACGACATCGGGCGCCGAGAGGGCGCGCATGCCCACTTCGGTCGCCTTGTGCGTCGGAACGCGCAGCGTCATCTTGTCCTTCTCGAACGAGATCACGAACAGTTCGAGATGGATGCCCGCGATCTCCTGCTCTTCGATCGAGACGATTCTGCCCACGCCATGTGCGGGATAGACAACGAACTCGTTCGGACGGAAATCGGGCTTCTTGGATTTGGTCATGCGGTCACTTCCTCGATAGGCCCCGTTTCACACGAAAACCCCCCGCCGCGCGCCGAAGCCGCGCCGATCCGAGGTGGTTTTTCGTCAAAAACCCGGTCCCAGGCAAACAGCACTGGGGTCGGGGGTGCAGGACCGAATGGATTGTGACGGGTGTATAACACAGAATCAGGCCGATTCCAACCTGCCCGGGGGGCGGGAATCAGGCTGGTTGGCCGGATTTGATCATCAATTGCAGCCCATCGCGCGCAAATGCCGCATCGGGACGAATCAGCGCCGGCAAGCAACCGCGCCGATCAACCGCCGGGGCCGGCCGCTTCCGAGAAATACTTCTTCAGCTTGTCCTTTTCGCCATCCCGGGCCTCGGCATCGGGCAGCATGTCCTTCTTGGTCACGATGACCGGCCACAGCTCGGCATATTTGCGGTTGAACGTGACCCAGCTTTCCATGTCGGGCTCGGTGTCCGGACGGATCGCATCGGCCGGGCATTCCGGTTCGCAGACGCCGCAATCGATGCATTCATCCGGATGGATGACCAGCATGTTTTCGCCTTCGTAGAAACAGTCCACCGGACAGACTTCGACGCAGTCGGTGTATTTGCAGGCGATGCAGTTTTCGGTGACCACATAGGTCATGGCGGGACCCGTTCGTTTACTTGCGCCGCCTGCCTAATTCAGCGGGGCGCATCATTCAAGGGCAGAGCCGCCCCTGTCGGCAGATGTTGGATCGCTGACAGCGGCATCAAGGTCCAGATAAAGCGCCCGCGCCTCTTCGACCGGGCCGCGGCGCCTGCCCAGTGCCAGGATGCGGATCACCCGCACCCGGCCTGCCTGCACGAAGGTTAGCACATCGCCCGCCCCCACGCCATGGCCGGGCTTCAGGCAGTGCTGGCCGTTCAGCCGCAGGTGGCCTGCGATCACGACCTCGGCTGCCGCATCACGGCTGCGGAAGAACCGGGCCTGGAACAGCCACTTGTCCAGCCGCAGCCTGGCCGCAGCGGGCTGGCCCGGTCTTGTCGATGACCTTGCCCCGTGGCCAGCCAATCAGAGCTTGGACTTCAACGCCGCCAGCACCGCGAAGGGGCTGTCCGGGTCGATCGGCTTTTCCGGGCGCGGCGGGCGGGCCTCGAACGGCTTCTGCGGCCTGGCGCCCTCGTCCTTGCGGTCGAACTTGCCGCCAGACTTTCCGCCGGGCTTGCCACCGTGCTTGCCGCCGTGCTTGCCACCGCCTTTCGCGGCGTGGCCACGATCGCGCTTGCCATCGGGGCCGCGGTCGGCGCGCGCCTCCCTGTCGGGCTGCGCGACCTCGGCCGGTGCGGCGCCATCGGCGGCAGGCGCGGCATCGGCCCTGGGGCGGTTGTCCTGCGGTTCGCGACGGCGGCCTTCGCCCTGACCGGCGGGCCGGCCTTCTGGCCGGCGGTTCTGCGGGCGTTCCGCCCGGGCCGGGCGAGGACGGGGTCTGGGCATCCAGGTGAAGGTGTAGAACACTTCCATTTCAGGGGCTTCGCCCTGCGAAGAGGTCTCGCTCGCCGGCGCGGCGGCCTCCGGCGCGGGCGCGATCAGCGAGACTTCTTCCGGGATCGGATTCTGGCTGGCGGTCGGATCCGCCGCCGGGGCAGGAACCGGCTCTGGCGCGGCCTTGACCTTGGGCCGCTCGCCCTTTTCGCCATGATAGCCCAGACCGGCCATCAGATCGACGAACTGGTCCAGTGTCATGCCGGTGATCGACAGCATTTCGGGCGTAGCCTCGAATCCGGCGCGGCTGTCCTTGGTGCGCACGATGTCGGCCAGACGTTCCAGCATGTCGATGCGGATCGCGCGGGCCCCGGCCGGGTGATAGCCTCCCAGCGTATAGTGCAGGCGCGGCACTTCCGGCAGATTCGGAATCGTCACCAGGCCGGGCGGCGGCGCTTCGGGGAAATCCTGCTGATCGTTCCACAGCGACCACAGCACCAGCCGCAGCCGGGTGGGCGCGGGCTTCAGTAGCATCGGCATGAAGACGGTGAACTGGCCGAAGCGCACGCCATGCCGGCGCAGCGCACTGCGGGCCTCCTGGTCCAGTTCCTTCACCTCGTTTGCAACACTGTCGCGCGGAATCACGCCCAGGTTTTCCACCAGGCGGAAGGCAAAGCCGCGCGCGAGGCCGGTCAGCGTTTCATCCCGGCTCATCGCGGCCAGGGGCTCGAATTGGGCAGCCACCTTGCGGTCGATGAAATGCTGCAGGCGCCGGCGCACCTTGTCCAGCACCTCGGGCCCGGCCTCGTCGTCGACGAAGGGCTCGACACCGGGACGCAGCGGCTCGGCGCCCTTGACCAGCTTGCCCACGGCCGCGCTGCCCCACATCAGGCCGCCCTGAGTGGTGAAATCCATCTCGGTGTCGGGCGCATTGTAGAACCGGTCCGCCCGCAGATGGAATTCCGGCTTCAGCGCCGCGACGGCCGCCTGGGCAAGGGTGCGTGCCTCATCCGCGGACCCGGATGCGTCCTGCCGGAAACGGAAGCCTTCCAGCCTGCCCACGAATTCGCCTTCGACCGTCACTTCGCCCTTGTCATTCACCTCGGCCACGAGGGTCTCCTTCTGCTTCAACCGCCGCAGCAGCACAGAGGTGCGGCGGTCGACAAACCGTTGAGTCAGCGCAGCATGCAGCGCATCCGACAGGCGGTCTTCTACAGCGCGTGTTTCCTCGCGCCAATGGGTTTCGTCCTCGACCCAGCCCTTGCGCTGCGCCACATAGGTCCAGGTGCGAATATAGGCCAGACGTTTCGAGAGCGTGTCAATGTCGCCGCCGGGCCGATCCAGCCGCTCGATGACGGTTTTCATCCAGTCCGATGGCACTTTTCCGCCGCCCAGACCGCGCCCGACCAGGAAATCGAAGATCCGCGCCAGAAGCGTGACATGGTCGGCCTGCGAGGTGCCGCGGAAATCGGGGATGCGCGCCACATCCCACAACAGCTGCACACGCCTGGGGCCGTTGACCTTGTCGCGCACATCGGCCAGTTCCAGCAGGGCCTTCAGCGACAGAAGGTCGTCGGCCTCTCGCGCCCGGGTCAGCCATTCGTGGGTCGTCGGAGCCTCGAGTCTGCGGATCAGCAGGTCGGCGCTGGTGAAATCCAGGTCGTGGTTGCGCCATTGCAGCTTGCGGACCGGGGGAAAGCGGTGGCCTTCGATCGCCTCGACGGTTTCCTTGTCGAAAGGCCGCGCCTCGCCGGTGACGCCGAAGGTGCCGTTTTCGGTATGCCGACCGGCGCGGCCCGCGATCTGGGCCAGTTCCTGCGGCAGAAGCCCACGCATCCGGCGGCCGTCGAACTTGGCCGTGGCCGAAAAGGCAACATGGGTGATGTCCAGATTCAGCCCCATGCCGATGGCGTCGGTCGCCACCAGGTAATCGACATCGCCATTCTGATACATCGCCACCTGGGCATTGCGGGTCCGCGGGCTGAGCGCCCCCATGACCACGGCGCAGCCACCCTTCGTCCGCCGGATCAACTCGGCGATGGCATAGACATTTTCAACACTGAACCCGACGATGGCACTTCGCGCGGGCATCCGGCTTATCTTTTTCGAACCAGTGTAGGTCAGAGTCGAAAACCGCTCGCGCTTCAGGAAGGTCACGCCGGGCACCAGGTGGGCGATGACCTGGCGCATGGTTTCGGCGCCGAGGAACATCGTCTCAAGCAAGCCCCGCGCCCGCAGCAGGCGGTCGGTGAAGACATGGCCGCGGTCGGGATCGGCACAGAGCTGGATCTCGTCCACCGCCACGAAATCGGCGGCGATGTCCAGCGGCATGGCCTCGGTCGTGCAGACCCAGTACTGGGTGCGCTCTGGCACGATCCGCTCTTCCCCGGTGATCAGCGCCACGCGCGAGGGGCCGATCCGGGCCACGATCCGGTCATAGACCTCGCGCGCCAGCAGACGCAGCGGCAGGCCGATCACCCCGGTGCGATGGGTCAGCATCCGCTCGGTGGCGAAATGGGTCTTGCCGGTGTTCGTCGGCCCCAGGACCGCCGTCACCCTTGCCTCAACCAACATCGATTACAGATCCTGCCCCCTGGCCGCGCCAAGCCGTTTCACGGCCTGCCTTACATCGGCCATGTGCGGATTGATAGCCAGCGCTGCCTGATAGACTTCCAGCGCCTTGTCGGGCTCGTCGAGTTCTTCAAAGATCATGCCCAGGCCCGCCAGCGCACCGAAGTGTCGCGGGTTCAGCGCCAGCACATGCTGGATGTCGTTGATCGAGGGGCCCAGATCGCCGGTGTTGAAATAGGCGGTCGCGCGGGCGTTCCAGGCCTCGGCGAAATCCGGCGCATGGTCGATGACCGCGGTGAAATGGCCGATGGCGGTCTGGTAATCGCCGGCGGCCATCGCCTCTTCACCCCGTTGCAGCAGCAGGTCCATCGCGGGCGAACCCGATTTCGCCCATTCCTGCCAGATCTGTTGCGTCACGGCCTCGGCCCCGGCATCGTCGGTGGCCTGCAACTGGGCAAAAAGATCGTCCAGTCTTGCGTCATCGGCCAGGGCGGGCGCGGCCAGCAGCAACAGAAATGCCGCAACGACGGGATTGAGAAGGGCGCGCAGGGCTTTCATAAGGGAAAGGTAATGAAACGGCGAGGCAAGTCCAGCGCCGGATGATCACGAAGGAGAGACGTGTGGCATCGGTGATCGAGGAGGCCGTGGCGCGGCTGGCGGCCAGGGTCGTGGATGCGGGCGCGCTGCCGGGGGTGGTGAAGTTCGTGCTGCCGGGCGAAGGCGCGATCATGCTGGACGCGCAGGGCGTGCGCTTGGCCGACGAGGCGGCAGATGAGGCGGCGGATGTGACGCTGACCGCCGAGACCCATGTGTTCCAGGCGATGCTGGAAGGCGGCCTGTCGCCGATGTCGGCCTTCATGTCGGGCAAGCTGAAAGTGGAGGGCCAGGTCGGGCTGGCGATGAAGCTGGGACAGATCCTGGGATGACGGCGCCGCTGTTCCAGGCACTGGCCCGGGGGCCCGGGGACGGCTTTGCCGAATGGGTCAAGGCCGAGGATGGCCGGCGTCTGCGGGTGGCGGCATTCGGTCTGGACGCCCCGCTTGGGACGGTGGTGCTGCTGCCCGGCCGGACGGAATATGTCGAGAAATACGGGCGCACCGCCGTCGATCTACTGACGCGCGGTTTTGCTACAGCGACCCTCGATTTCCGCGGCCAGGGCCTGGCGGAACGGGCGCTTGCCGATCCCCTGCCCGGCCATGTGGACGATTTCGCCGAATTCCAGCGCGATGTGAGGGCCTTGGTGGGCTTTGCCAGGGCGCGGGGATTGCCCGAACCGTTCTATCTGCTGGCGCATTCGATGGGCGGCTGCATCGGGCTGCGAACGCTGCTGGGGCCGCATCCGTTCCGGGCCGTGGCGTTTTCGGCACCGATGTGGGGCATCAAACTCCCCGCCTGGCAGCGGCCGCTGATCCTGCCCGGCGCGCGTCTGGCCTGTGCCCTGGGGCTGGGGCTGCGTTATGCGCCGGGGACCGGGCCGGCCAGCTATGTCCTGGAGGCGGCTTTCGAGGACAACACGCTGACCCGGGACCGAGAGATGTGGGACACCATGGGCGATCACCTGCGGGCCCAGCCCGGCCTGGCCCTGGGCGGGCCGACGATCGGCTGGCTGCGGGCGGCGCTGATCGAATGCGCCGACCTGAGGCGGCTGCCCTCGCCCGATCTGGCTGCGCTGGTGGGGCTGGGCAGCCATGAGCGGATCGTCGATCCGCGGCCGATCCATGCCCGGATGAAAACCTGGGTGCGCGGACGGCTGGACCTTTACCCTGGCGGAGAACACGAAGTCCTGATGGATCGGGAGCGGGGCCAGTTCCTGGACGAGACCTGCCGGCTGTTCACCGCAAACCGCTGACCCGCCGCATCCTGGCCGAATTGCTCCGGCGGGCCGACGGCCGAGGGCCGGGGGCGATCAGCCCGCGGCCCGGCACCCCGACCGTCGCTGCGTTGCCCGGCAGGCTTCCGGCCCGGTATCGGGCAGCCCGAGCAGAACCGGATTCCCGTTTCCGTGCGCAGCGGATAGGATCGCGGGATGGCTGACCCGGTCCTGATCCAGACCCGCGAGGGGCTTTACTGCCCGGCTGGGGATTTCCACATCGATCCGACGCGCCGCGTGCCGCGCGCGCTGATCACGCACGGCCATTCCGACCATGCCGCACCGGGAATGGGTGCCTACCTCGCCACACCCCAGGCGCTGCCGGTGCTACGTCACCGGCTGGGCCGCATCCAGGCCGAGGGGCTCGCCTATGGCGCGACGCGGCGGATCGGCGGGGTGACGGTCAGCTTTCACCCGGCGGGCCATGTTCCGGGTTCAGCGCAGATCCGGGTCGAACGGGCGGGCGAGGTCTGGGTGGTTTCGGGCGACTACAAGCTGGCCAGAGACGGGCTGTGCGAAGCCTTCGAGCCAGTGCCCTGCCACACCTTCATCAGCGAATGCACCTTTGGCCTGCCGATCTTCCGGTGGCAGAGCGAAGATCAGGTGCTGGAAGACATGGCCGCCTGGTGGAGGGCCAATGCCGATGAGGGCCACGCCTCGGTCATCCTGGCCTATTCCTTCGGCAAGGCCCAAAGGCTGATGGCCGGGCTCGGCCAGCAGGGGCCGATCTGCTGCCACCCGGTGGTCGACCAGGTGACGGCGATCCTGCGTGGCCAGGGCTATCCGCTGCCAGCCACCCAAAGGCTGGAGGCCGGGCAATCCCCGCCGCAGGGTGCGCTGATCATCGCCCCGCCGAATGCGCCGGCCACGGCCTGGGGGCTGGGGCTGGGGCCGCACCGGATTGCCACCGCATCGGGATGGATGGCGCTGGCGGCGCGACGCAGGGGCGCAGGGCGCGCCTTCGTCCTTTCGGACCATGCCGACTGGCCCGGGCTGAACCTCGCGGTCCGGGCCACCGGGGCCGAACATGTGATCGCCACCCACGGCCATACCCAGGCCTTCGCCGCCCATTGGGCCGCCCAGGGCCTGCGGGCCGGTGAACTGGCATGATCCGCTTTGCGGCACTGATCGCCCAGGGTGCGCCCGATGCCCGTTTGCTGGACCGGCACCCCCAGGCCGAACTCGCCCGGCGCCTGCTCACAGGCTCGCGCCCGAAACGGCTGGCGTCCGCGGATGTGCTGATGTCCTGGGCCGCCGCGGCGACCGGCACCCCGGCCCCCCTGCTCGCCGCCTGCCTGCAGGCCAGCGGCGACAGGGCCGAAGTCGCAGCCCTGCTGCTGCCGGCGCCTCATGGCCCGCCGCCCGGTCTGGACGAGGTGCTGACGGCGCTGGAGCGCGCCGCCGCCCTGCCCGAGGCCGAACGTCGCGCCCTGTGGCTGAACCTGGCCCTTCGCCTGCCGCCCCAGGCGCGGCTGGTGCTGAACCGCCTGGCCGCCGGCACGTTCCGCCTGATGCTGAAACCCGATGCCGCAGCGCAAGGCGGCCCCCGCACCTGCCGCGCCATTCTGGTGATGATCGCACCACAGGGGCCCGAAGCCAGCCTCGCCCTGCGCCACGGCAACGGCCTGGTGCCGATCGCGAAATGCCCGCTGACCCTGGCCGAGACTCCCGAAATCCTTACCTGGGCGCGGGCCCATGTCACCGATCGCTTCGGCCCCAACCTGGCGGTCCGGCCCGATCTGGTCTTCACCCTGGCCTGCGACGGCACCAGACCCAACGCCCGCCGCAAATCCGGCCTCGACCTGGCCAACCCCCGGCTTCTGCACTGGGACCGCGCCGCCAGCCCCGATCAGGCAACGACCCTCGAAGGCTTCCGCTCTGCCGGTTTCATCTGTTCCTAAATATCCCGGGGTCCGGGGCAGAGCCCCGGCTCTATCCACCCCGCCTTCCGGTCGGCCGCTTTTCCCCCTACATAGGGCCAAACACCAAAGGATTCCGCCCATGCGCCTGTCTGATGTCTCGCCCTCGCACGGTTCCCTCCAGTTCGGCGACCTTCCCGAATGGGATCTGACCGACCTCTATGCCAGCCCCGACGCGCCCGAGCTAGAGCGCGACATGGGCGATGTGCAGCGCGCGGTCCTGGCCTTCGAGGCGGCCTACAAGGGCAAGCTGGCCGGACTGACGGCAGATCAGATGCTGGCCTGCGTGCGGGAATATGAACGCATCGACACGGTGGCCGGGCGCATCATGTCCTACGCCGGTCTGCGCTATTACCAGAACACGATGGACAGCGAGCGGGCAAAGTTCATTGCCGACTGCCAGGATCGGATCACCTCGGCCACGACGCCGCTGGTGTTCTTCACGCTCGAGTTCAACCGGCTGGAGGATGCCCATCTGGCCGGGCTGCTGGCGCAGAATGCCGATCTGGCACGCTACAGGCCGGTGTTCGACCGGATGCGCGCGATGCGGCCCTATCAGCTCTCGGACGAGTTGGAGACCTGGCTGCATGATGCAAGCGTCGTGGGGGCCAGTGCCTGGAACAAGCTGTTCGACGAGACGATGGCCGGCCTGACCTTCCAGGTGCAAGGCGAGGATGAGCCGCTGAACCTGGAAGCCACGCTGAATCTGCTGACCGATGGGGTCCGTGACCGGCGCGAAGCCGGAGCGCGGGCTCTGGCCGAGGTGTTCGACAAGAACATCAAGCTGTTCGCCCGGATCACCAACACGCTGGCCAAGAGCAAGGAAATCGAGGACCGCTGGCGCAAGATGCCGACGCCGCAGACGGCGCGGCACCTGTCGAACCATGTGGAACCCGAAGTGGTCGAGGCGCTGCGCAATGCCGTGGTCGCAGCCTATCCCAAGCTGTCGCACCGCTATTACCGGCTGAAGGCCAGATGGATGGGGTTGGACAAGTTGCAGATCTGGGACCGGAACGCGCCCCTGCCCATCGAACAGCCGCGACTGGTGAACTGGGACGAGGCCCGGGCAACGGTGACGAAGGCCTATGCCGCCTTCGATCCGCGCATGGCAGAACTGGCCGAGCCGTTCTTCACCCGCGGCTGGATCGATGCCGGGGTCAAGCCGGGCAAGGCGCCTGGCGCCTTCGCCCATCCCACCGTCACCACCGTGCACCCTTACGTGATGCTGAACTATCTGGGCAAACCGCGCGACGTGATGACGCTGGCGCACGAACTCGGCCACGGCGTTCACCAGAGGCTCGCGGCGGCGCAGGGGGAACTGCTGTCCTCCACCCCGCTGACGCTGGCCGAAACCGCCTCGGTCTTTGGCGAGATGCTGACCTTCCGCGCGCTGCTCGATCAGGCCCGGACCACGGCCGAACGCAAGACGCTGCTGGCCGGCAAGGTCGAGGACATGATCAACACGGTCGTCCGCCAGATCGCCTTCTACGATTTCGAATGCAAGCTGCACGCCGCACGCGCCGATGGCGAGTTGACGCCCGACGCGATCAACGCGCTGTGGATGAGCGTCCAGTCCGAAAGCCTGGGCGACGCCTTCGATTTCATGGACGGGTATGAAACCTTCTGGACCTACATCCCCCACTTCATCCACTCGCCCTTCTATGTCTATGCCTATGCCTTCGGCGACGGGCTGGTGAACGCGCTCTATGCCGCCTATGCCGGCGGGCTGCCGGGATTTCAGGACAAGTATTTCGAGATGCTGAAGGCTGGCGGCTCCAAGCACCACAAGGAGCTTCTGGCGCCATTCGGCCTCGATCTGACCGACCCGGCCTTCTGGGACAAGGGCCTGTCGATGATCGCGGGCTTCATCGACGAACTGGAGGCGATGGAGGCGTGACGCCCGACCGCGCGGCTTTCAACAACCAGGCGGCGGCCATGTCACGGGCCGCCGCCTGCCATCGCCCGCATCCGGCACGGCAGATCTGAACGGCGCCGCACCGGCCATGCCCGCGGAATCGGGCCAGGATGAATCGCGGGATGAAGGATGGGGCAAACCCATCCCCCACCTTTAGCGCACTGTCCGCCCCTAGCGAGGCCCGTGACCTTGGCCCGTGACCTTGGCCCGTGACCTTGGCCCGTGACCTTGGCCCCCGATCGAGGCACTCGCCGCCGCCGATCGACATGGCGCTGCCCTGCCCGAGCGTCATGGCGCAGCGGAAACGCCCGCCCAGGATGCCGGCCGCACTGGCGGCTGATCCGCCCGCCGGCGCCGCGCGTCAGACCCCCGATACCCCGGCCAGGTGACGCGGCAACTCGGCCTCGGGGGTTTTCATCAGATCCTTGGGCAGTTCGGCCGCGACATGGGCGGCCAATTGCTTCGGCAGCGCATCGCGGAGCGCGCCCAGCAGCTTCGGACCGGCGGCGATCACGATCCGGTCGGCGCGCGCCGCGGTCCAGGCCTGGTCGAGCGCCGCGACGGCATGACGTGCGAGGCTGGCGCGTTCCAGATCCTCGCCGGCCCCGGGGTCGGCGCCCACGGTGAACGAGGCGCCCCCCGGCCCGGTGTGCCCGTGGACCTTTTCGGAACGAAAGCCATGCACGACCTGGCCAAGCTGGTCAGCCTTCTGGTGGGCGATCCGGGTCAGACCCCTGGTGCCCTCGCCCCGGTAGATCGAGAAAGCTGCTTCGGATGCGATGAGATAGATCGTGATCGGGCTGCGCATGGCCATCCTCCTGAAGGTTCACCCCGCATGAGACCGCCGAAAGCCCGGCCGCGCCATGATCTGGCGCAAACCGGGCCGGCCGCTTCAGTCCAGCGCCGACCAGGGCCAGGGCTTGTCCTCCGAGGCGGCGGTCTGGAATCTGGCCGCCTTGGCTTGCCACTTGCCCAGGGCGGTGCCGAAGGCCGCAATCTGGGCGTTGGGCTGCCCCTTGTCGGCCAGCATGACGATGAACTGCACGATGGTCATCACATGCAGCACCGCCGTCGCCGCGCCGATCAGGATGCCCACCAGGATGACATGCAAGAGCCGCCAGGCCATCCGGCTGCGGTCAAGGCTCGGCACGGGTTTGGAATCCTTGGGGATTTCGGTAGACTCGGTCATGAAAGCCTCCTGCTTCCGGTGTGTTCCGGATATGGGAAGGCTGCGGGCGGTTGTCACCCTCTCTGCCCCGGCGCAATGCCGATTTTGTTGGGCCGATTCGCCCTAGATCGCGATTTCGATCCCGACGTTGAACACCCGGTCGATCATCGCCTGGGTGCCGCGCACGAATTCCAGCGGGCAGGGATAGGGCGTGCCATCGCGAACCGCGGCATTGAACGCCTCGACCTGCAGCACGTATTGGTTGGAGCGGGGGAAACGCTCTTCCCGCATGGCCTGTCCGGGCATGTGCAACTCGATTTTCGCCATGTCGTGCACATTGGCGTTGAACGGCGCGTTCGCCACCCGGATCATGCCCTTGTCGCCCTGAAAGGTCACTTCCTGCCGGGGGAACAACCGCATCGAAGTCATGGCCGAATAGGTGAAGCGCGGGCAATACCCGCTGGCCGCCCCGGCCATCGTGCCGGTCACCTGCGCCCAGGTGTCCACGCCGTTTTCGCGCATCAGCCTGGCCTGCAGATCCTGCGGCTCGGCACCAGTGACGAAGCGGACCGAGCCATAGGTATAGACGCCGATGTCGCGGATGCCGCCGCCGCCGGTATCGGCCCGGTTGCGGATGTTCTGCGCGTCGTCCCGGTTGTCGTAGCTGAAGGCGGCATCGACATGGCTCACCCGGCCGATGGCGCCCGACTGCACCAGTTCGCGGGCGCGCTGCCACTGGGGATGAAACACGATCATGTAGGCTTCGGCGGCTAGCCGCCTGGCGTTGTCGCGGGCGATGATGATCTGGTCGATCTCGCGCGCATGCATGGCGATGGGCTTTTCGGTCAGCACATGCTTGCCCGCCGCCAGGGCCTTCAGCGTCCACATCACATGCAGATGGTTGGGCAGCGGGATGTAGACCGCGTCGATCTCCGGATCGGCCAGCAGGGCATCATAGGTCGGATGGACCTTCAGATCGGGGCAGAAATCGCGGAATTCGCTGGCCTTGTCGGCCCAGGCGCTGGCCAGCGCCGCAAACTTGCCGCCGCGCGCCATGTGGATCGCCGGCGCCATATGCTCGCGCGCGAATCTCGAAGCCCCAAGCACACCCCAACGAACCGGTTCCATCCTGTCCCTCCCCTGTTGCGAGACAGGTTAGAAAGATCGCCGGCCAGGGGCAAGGTCACTCGTCCGGATGGTCCGGGCCGGAAAGGTCGGGCTCGGGATCGGCAAGGTCGGTGTCGCCCAGGGGCTCGCGGGCCCTGCGCCGCCGCCAGGTGGCCAGGAACCATCCGATGGCCACGGCATAGGCCGCATCGATCACCATCATCGTGGCCCAGAGATGGCTGGCCAGCGCCGCCAGCACCAGCACGGCGGCCAGCACGACATAGCGGACATTCTCGGCATAGAAAGTGACCGACTTGAACGACGGTGTCGGCAGGCGCGAGATCATCAGCCCGCCCACGCCCATGATATACAGCGCCAGGATGGCCGGCGGCACCTGGGGCAGGTCGGGCCAGGTGAACGAGATATACATGGGCAGCAGGGCCAGCATCGCACCGCCCGGGGCCGGCACCCCGGTGAAGGGCATGCCCTTGGGCCTTTCCACATCCGCGCGGTTGCCGATGTTGAACCGTGCCAGTCGCAGCAGGCAGCAGACCGCATAGAAGATGGCCGCCGCCCAGCCTTCGGTCCCCATGGCTTGCAGGTTCCACAGGTACAGGACCAGCGCGGGCGCCACGCCGAAATTCACGAAATCGCCCAGCGAATCCAGCTCGGCACCCATTTCGCTGACCGACTTCAGCAGCCGCGCCAGGCGGCCATCCAGCCCGTCCAGCACGGCGGCCAGCAGGATCAGCGTCACCGCGATCTGGAAATTGCCCGCCACCGCATAGCGGATCCCGGTCAGCCCCGAGCACAGCGCCCCCACGGTCATCATGTTGGGCAAGAGCTGGGCGAGATCCAGTTCGCGACGCTTGCGCTCTGCCATCTACGCGCTCCGCGCCAGCCGCGCCGGGCCGGTGGCGTTCAGGTCGGCCAGCACGGTCTCGCCCGCGATCATGGTCTGGCCCAGCGCCACCATCGGCGCCACCCCCGGCGGCAGATAGACATCCAGACGCGAGCCAAAGCGGATCAGGCCAAAACGGTCGCCGGCGCGCAGCCCCTGCCCCACCCTGGCCCAGCAGACGATGCGCCGCGCCACCAGCCCGGCGATCTGCACGACCACCAGCTTGCGGCCATCGGCCATCTCGATCGTCAACGCATTGCGTTCATTGTCGGAACTGGCCTTGTCCAGCGCTGCGTTGAAGAACTTGCCCGGCCGATAGGCCACGGTGGCGATCTTGCCATCAACCGGCATCCGGTTCACATGGCAATTGAACACCGACATGAAAACCGATACGCGCAGCAGGCTTGCCTCACCCAGGCCCAGCTCCGCCGGCGGCACGGCGGGCTCGATCAGCGACACCACGCCATCGGCCGGCGACAGCACCAGCCCCTCGCCCAGCGGCACCGAGCGCACCGGGTCGCGAAAGAAGTAATAGCACCAGATGGTCAGCCCCAGGCCCACCCAGCCCAGCGGCTCCCACAGCCAGAACAGGGCCAGTGTCACCGCGGCGAAGATCGCGACAAAGCGCCAGCCTTCCGGGTGCATGGGCTTGAGAAAGGTGCCTAGCATGGTCATGGGCGATCTCCCTGCGCGTCAGGCCGGGTGATACCGGGACCGGCCCCCCAATTCAAACGGAAACCGGCACGGCAAACCGGACGCCAGGCTCATGCCATCCCTGCCCGCATCAGGCGCGCATGCCCCGTCGCGCCCGCGGCAGCCACCCGCGCGCAAGCCCGCCCTGGCTGCCACGCGCGCGCGCCGATGCATTCTCCTTGCCCCAAATATCCCGGGGGGCGCAGCGGGGGCGGAGCCCCCACCACCCGAGGTCACGGCGGCAGCCGCGGCCGAGAGGGCAGGCCCGGCGCAGCCACCGCCGGATCCCGCCGGCTCCGGCGCTCAGGCCGGGATGATCATGCCCTTTTCGCGGGCCAGTTCGCGCATCTTCTGCTGCAGCTTTTCGAAGGCGCGCACTTCGATCTGGCGAATGCGTTCGCGGCTGACGCCATAGCTTTCCGACAGTTCCTCCAGCGTCACCGGCTCGTCCGCCAGGCGGCGCTTGATCAGCACATCCTTCTCGCGCTCGTTCAGCACGGCCATGGCCCGGGCCAGCAGCGCATGGCGGGCGTCGAACTCGTCCTTCTCGGCGTAATCGCTGGCCTGGTCGGAATTCTCGTCCTCCAGCCAGTCCTGCCATTGCGTTGTCGAATCGCCATCGGACCCCACGATCGCGTTCAGCGATGCATCGCCCCCGGACAACCGACGGTTCATGTCGATCACCTCGGTTTCAGAGACGGACAGATCCTTGGCGATCTGCTTCAGCGCCTCGGGGCGCAGATCGCCGTCCTCCAGCGCACCGACCTTGGCCTTGGCCTTGCGCAGGTTGAAGAAAAGCTTCTTCTGGGCCGAAGTGGTGCCAAGCTTGACCAGCGACCACGACCGCAGGATATATTCCTGGATCGAGGCCCGGATCCACCACATCGCATAGGTGGCCAGCCGAAAGCCCTTGTCCGGGTCGAACCGCTTGACCGCCTGCATCAGGCCGACGTTCGCCTCGGAAATCACCTCGGCCTGGGGCAGGCCATAGCCGCGGTAGCCCATGGCGATCTTGGCGGCCAGCCGCAGATGCGATGTCACCAGTTGATGGGCGGCCTGCGCGTCCTGATGATCGGCCCAGCGCTTGGCCAGCATGTATTCCTGTTCCGGTTCCAGCAGCGGGAACTTGCGGATTTCCTGGAGATACCGGTTCAACCCCTGTTCGGGGCTGGGGGCCGGCAGGTTGGCATAGGTGCTCACTGTTTGACGCTCCCTTTCGCCCGGGTCTTGCCTTGAAGCCCCCGGGAATGCGCAAATCTAGGAATCACGGGGCCGGGTTGCAAGCCTGCTTCATCCGGCCATCGAAAGATGAACGTGGCATGACCGGATTTCCGCCGGCCGGAATCTTGCCGCGGAATTCGTGGTGAACCCGGTGGAAGAGCTCGCAGCCGGCGCCGCACCGACAGGGGCGATGCCCGACCGCCCGGTGGGCGCGCAGCGGGGCGGTCGGGCATGGCCGCGCGGGGCTGCGGGCCTTCGGTCGGGGTTTGAGGCGCGGGCCACCCCGCCTCAGACCCCGGCGCGCAGGGCCGCGAGCAGGGCCCGCATGTCCGGCGGCAGGGGCGCGGCGAATTCCAGACGCTCGCCGGTCAGCGGGTGGTCAAAGCCCAGCGTCGCGGCGTGCAGGGCCTGCCGGGGAAAGGCGTTGGCCAGGGCCGCGGCCTGGGCGCCCAGCGCCCTGGCGGTCTGCCGCCTCGCGCCGCCATAGGTGGCGTCACCGATCAGCCCATGACCCGCATAAGCCATGTGGACCCGGATCTGATGCGTGCGGCCGGTTTCCAGCCGGCATTCGGCCAGACAGGCGGCTCCCTGGCCGAAGCTTTCCAGCACCCGCACCCGGGTCACCGCATGGCGCCCCTGATCCCAGACCACGGCCTGACGCTGGCGGTCGGTGCGGTGGCGGTCCAGATGGGTGGCGATCTTCAGGATGCCACCGGCCTCGAAACTGACACCGCGCAGGCCGCGCAGGCGGGGGTCGGCCGCCGAGGGCGTGCCATGCAGCACGGCCAGATAATGGCGAGTGACGCTATGCGCCTCGAACTGGGCGGCGAGATCATGGTGGGCGCGGTCGGATTTCGCCACGACCAGCAGGCCCGAAGTGTCCTTGTCGATCCGGTGCACGATGCCGGGGCGCTTCACTCCGCCAATGCCCGAAAGCGTTTCGCCGCAGTGGGCCAGCAGCGCGTTGACCAGGGTGCCGTCGGGCGTTCCCGGCGCGGGATGGACCACCATGCCCACCGGCTTGTCGATGACGATCAGATCGGCATCTTCCCAGACGACCGACAGGGGTATCGCCTGGGGCAGCACCTCCAGCACCTGGGGCGGGTCCAGGCGCAGGGTGTAGATCTGGCCTTGCGCCACCCTGGCCTTGGGGTCGATGACCGGCACGCCGTCCAGCGATACCGCGCCTTCGGTGATCATCTTCATGATCCTTGTGCGCGACAGGGCCACATCCTCTGGCACCAGGGCGGCCAAGGCCTTATCAAGGCGGTCGGGCGCTTGCGGGCCGATGGTCAGGGCAAGCGTCCGCTCGCTGTAATCGCCGTCATCCCCGCTGGAAAAACCCATGTCCGATCCCGCCGAAGGCCCCGAGCGTCTGCCGCCGTCGGTGACGCTGCTGAAATGGCTGGTGATCGGCCTGACCGCCAGCATGATTGGCGGTGTCATAACCGTGGTCTGGCTGCTTGTCACCCGCCTGCCGATCCCGGCCTCTGCCCCTGCCCTGCCCGAGGCGCTGGCCCTGCCCGCCGGCGCCAGCGCCGAAGCCGTGACGATGGGGCGCAACTGGATCGGGGTGGTCACCGCCGACGGGCGCATCCTGATCTTCAACCGAGACGGAACACTGCGGCAGGAAATCCGCATTCAGCCGGCAACCGGTGGCTGAGCCTTCCGGATGGGTTGACGGACGGGTGCCCGGGCTGTCGGATGCGGCGTCATTCCCGGCGGCGGACCCCTGGCCCCATGCATGCGCCCCTCTACCGATTTGTCGCGGCCCAGTCGCCCGAGGAAATCGCGCGACAGGCACGGGTGTTGGGCAATGTCGAGATCACGCGAACCTGCCTGACGATCTTTGCCTATCTGGTGATGGCGATCTACCTGCCGCTGAGCCTGTGCCTGATCCTGGCGGCGCTGGATACCGCGGTGGAATGGCTGGGCGCGCGCGCCTTGCAGGATCTCGAGCCCGCGCGGCAGCCCTGGCGCTATCTGGCTGCGCATGGGGCGGTGGTGGTGGCCGAACTGGCATTCACCCTGCCGGCCGCGCTGCTGTGGCAACTGGACGACACCTTTGCCCGCGCCCTTTCCATCGGGGTCATCGCCGTCACGCTGCTGCAACTGATGTCGGTGCGCTGCATCCACCTTCCCTTCGCACTGACCGGCTGGAGCACGGTGCTGTCGATCAGCCTGGTGGGCAATGCGGCGGTCTGGCTGCGGCTTGGCGACATGGGAGGGCTGGCCCTGTCGACGCTGATCACGCTGGCCACGGCGCTTTTCGCGCTGCGCATCCTGATGGCCAACCATGACATCCATGATGAGATCGCCCGCGAACGTGCCGCAGCCCAGGCGGCCGATCAGGCGAAATCGCTGTTCCTGGCGCAGATGAGCCATGAACTCCGCACACCGCTGAATGCGATCATCGGCATGGGATTCATCGAGCTGACCATGTCCAGGGCGCCAGACACCCGCTCGCGGATGGCGACGCTGGTGCAGTCGGCCCGCGGCCTTGGCACCATCCTGGACGACATTCTTGACCTGGCCGCGGCGCGCGAGGGGCGGCTGACGCTGCGGCCCGCCGACCTGGACCTGGCCGAGGAGGTGCGGCTGACGGTGGCGCTGTTTCGCCCGCTGGCCGAGGCCCAGGGCATCCGGATCGAGCTGGCCCTGCCCGAAGACCTGCCCGCCCTGGCCCGGTTTGACGGGCACCGGATGCGGCAATGCCTGTCCAACATCCTGTCCAATGCGCTGAAGCACACCACGCAGGGCACGATCACCGTGCGGGTGCAGGCGGCGCCGGGACTGGCCGCAATCACGGTCAGCGACACCGGACCGGGCATCGCCCCCGCAGTCGCGGCCCACCTGTTCGAGCCCTTCCTGCAGGGGCCGGGCGCCGCGCGGGGCACGGGGCTGGGCCTGGCGATCTCGCGCCAGATCGCACGGGCCATGGGGGGCGATCTGGTGCTGATGCCGCAGACGCATGGGGCGCGGTTTCGGCTGACCTTCCACCTGCAGCCGATGGATGCGCCGCTGTCGCAGATGCCGGCGGATGCGGCGCAGACGGCACGGCCGGCGGTCCTGGACGGGGCGCGGGTGCTGGTGGTCGATGACATCGCCACCAACCGGCTGGTCGCGGCCAGTTACCTGCGCCTGCTGAACGCCAGACCGGTCGAGGCCGCCAATGCCGAAGAGGCGCTGGCGCTGATTGCGGCGGAAACGCCGGCGGCGGTGCTGCTGGACATGAACATGCCCGGCACCAACGGGATCGAAACCTTCCGGCTGATCTGCCTTGATGCCGCGCGGCGCGGGATCGCCCGGCCGCCCGTCGTCGCCATGACCGCCGATGCGACAGAGACGCATCGGCAGGCCTATCTGGCCGCGGGGCTGGATGGCTATGTCGCCAAGCCGCTGGACCTTGCAATCTTGCAGACCTCGCTGGAAGCGGTGCTGCCCCGCCCCGCCTGACCCCGCGGGCCAGGTGTCGCGGACGAACCAGTCCAAGTCGGATTCGCCAAGCGACCCGTCCGGCGCCGCGCCATGCTGGGCCGGATGGCACGGCCCGGAATCCGGAGCCGGATTGCGGAGACGGATGATGCGGGACGTGGCGGCACTGGATGCGACGGCACAGGCCGAACTGGTGGCCAGGGGCGCGGTCAGCCCCGACGAGCTGCTGGATGCGGCCCTGAACGCGGTGGCGGCGCTGAACCCGCAGCTGAACGCGGTGGTGCTGATCCAGGAAGCGGTTGCGCGCCGGATGATCGCGGCGGGCCTGCCGCGCGGGCCGTTCCGGGGCGTGCCCTTCCTGCTGAAGGATCTGGGCTGCGAGGCGGTGGACTTTCCCAGCCACAACGGATCGCGCCTCTTGGCCAACACCACCTATTCCGCGGACAGCGCGATCTACCAGCGCATCCGGGCCACGGGCGTGGTGACCTTCGGGCGCACCACCAGTCCCGAAGGCGGGATCGGCGCAGCAACGGAAAGTGCGGTCTATGGCGGGCCGACGCGGAACCCCTGGAACCTCGACCGCACATCGGGCGGATCTTCGGGTGGCGCCGGGGCCGCGGTGGCGGCGGGGATCGTGGCCTTTGCCCACGGCTCGGACGGAGGCGGGTCGGTGCGGATCCCGGCGTCAAGCTGCGGCCTGTTCGGGTTCAAGCCGACGCGCGCCCGGTTGCCGGACGGGCCATTTGCCGGCGAAGGCTGGGCGGGCATGTCAATCGACGGCTTCCTGACGAAGTCGGTGCGCGACACGGCGCGGATGCTGGATGCCTGCGAGGGGCCGGATCTGGGCGCGCCCTATGTGGCCCCTCCGCTCGGGCGGGGCCATGCGGCGGCGATCAGCCGCCCGCCGCGACGGCTGCGTGTGGCCTTGTGCGACACCACCTTTACCGGCGAGGCGATCCACCCGGAGGTGGCCACCGCAGTGCGCGCGGCCGCGCAGCTGCTGGAAGGCCTGGGCCACAGGGTCGAGGTGGCGCGGCCGCGCGCGGATGTGCCCATGATGATGCGGGCCTGGACCGATATCGTGGCGGTGGGCACTGCCCTGGGGATTCGCGGTGCGCTGAAGGGCCGGGCCTTGACCGGCGATCTGGTGGAGGGCGTGGGGCGTGGCGCAGTGGCACATGCCGAGAGCCTGTCGCCCTTGCGCTATCTGCAGGCGGTGGGTGAAATCCATGCCTTCGGCCGGCAGATGGCGGGCTGGTTCGACACGGGCTGGGATATCCTGCTGTCGGCCACATTGGCCGAACCTCCGGCGCGGGTGGGCCGCTTTGCCCATGACACCACCGACTATGTGGCCTACCGCACCGGACCGCAGGGCATCTTCGCCTATTCGCCGTTCTGCGCGATCTTCAATGCCAGCGGCCAGCCGGCGGCCTCGATTCCCCTCGGTCAGTCGACCGAGGGCCTGCCGATCGGAATCCACCTGGCCGCGCCTTACGGGGCTGATGAAGAGTTGATCGCGCTGTGCGCCGAACTTGAGCAGGCGCAACCCTGGGCTGCGCGTCGGCCGCCTCTGCACGCGTGATGCCGATTTTCATTGCACGGGCGTCCGACTGCCGTCCAAAGTGGTGAAAGTGATCAAAACCCCCGGAGTCAGAGTCCCTTGACCACAGCCCGTCCTGCCGCCGCCGGAACCGCCATCGAAGCCGCCCGAGTCGTGAAGGAGTTCGGTCAGGGCGCCACCACATTTCGCGCGCTGGACGATGTGTCGATCGCGGTCCGCGAGGGCGAATTCTTCACCCTTCTGGGGCCATCGGGCTGCGGCAAGACCACCCTCTTGCGGCTTTTCGCAGGGTTCGAGATGCCGTCGTCGGGCGCGATCCTGCTGAAGGGCGAGGACATCACCGAATTGCCGCCCAACAAGCGGCCGGTGAATACGGTCTTTCAGAGCTACGCGCTGTTCCCGCATCTGAGCGTGGCGCAGAACATCGCCTTTGGCCTGGTGATGCAGGGGCGCCCGGCGGGCGAGGTGGCGGCGCAGGTCGAAAAGATGCTGGCGCTGGTCAAGCTTGAGTCGTTGGCCGGCCGCAGACCGGCGCAACTCTCGGGCGGCCAGCAGCAGCGCGTGGCGCTGGCCCGCGCCCTGGCGCCCGCGCCCAGGGTGCTGTTGCTGGACGAACCGCTGTCGGCACTGGACCTGAAGCTGCGCAAGGAAATGCAGATCGAGTTGAAGCGCCTGCAGACGGAAACCGGGATCACCTTCATCTTCGTCACGCATGACCAGGAAGAAGCCCTGACCATGTCCGACCGGATAGGCGTGATGAGCGCAGGCAAGCTGCAACAGGTGGGCACGCCGCGCGACATCTACACAAGGCCGGTGAACCGCTTTGTCGCCAGCTTCATCGGCGAGACGAATTTCCTGCCCGCCACCGCGGTGCCGGGCGGCGTGCGGCTGGCCACGGGCGATGTCGTGGCGCTGCCGGGCGCGCCCGCGAGCGGGGCGGTGACGCTGACGGTGCGGCCCGAACAGGTGCGCCTGGTGGCAGCAGGCGAGGCCGGATCGATCGCAGCCACGGTCAGGGCCCTGGTCTATTTCGGCACCGACACGCATTGCCACCTGGCGCTTGCGGATGGCAGCGAACTGGTCGCGCGGTTGCAGAGCCCGGCCACGGGCGATGCGGGGCTGGCGCAGGGCCAGGCCGTGGGAGTGACCTTCGTGCCCGGCGCGGCGCAGATCGTGGGGGATTGACGCCATGAGCCCCGCCGAACAGGCCCAGATTCGCCGGGCGGCCCGCAACGGCTGGCTGCTGTCGGCGCCGGCGCTGGTGATCCTGGCCCTGGCCGCGGTGGGGCCGCTGATCATCGTGGTGGTCTATTCCTTTCTGTTGCCCGGCAAATACGGCAATGTGGTATGGGGCTTCTCGCTGGATGCCTGGCGCGGAATCCTGTTCACCCGCGACATCTTCGACGGCACGCTGGCCTGGGCCGATGCCAATCTGACGATCTTCTGGCGGTCGGTGAAACTGTCGATCCTGACCACGGTCTTCACCTTTGTCGTGGGGTTCCCGACCGCCTGGTTCATCGCCACCCGCCCGCCGCGCGGCCGGGCACTGTGGCTGTTCCTGATCACGATTCCCTTCTGGACCAATCTGCTGATCCGGACCTTTGCCATCAACGAGATCATCCGAAACGAGGGCCTGCTGAACACCACGCTGATGCGGCTGGGCCTGATCAGCAAGCCGATCGAGATGATCTATACCGACGGGGCGGTGTTCGTGGGCATGACCTATGTCTATCTGCCGCTGATGGTGCTGCCGCTGTTCGCCGCGATCGACCGGTTCGACATGCGGCTGCTCGAGGCGGGCTATGACCTCTATGCCAGCCGCTGGCAGGTGCTGCGCCGGGTGATCCTGCCCATCGTGAAGCCGGGAATCGTGGCCGGATCGATCCTGGTCTTCGTGCCGGCGCTGGGCGCCTATGTGACGCCGCGCATCCTGGGCGGCGGCAAGAACATGATGATCGGGAATTTCATCGAGCTGCAGTTTGGCCAGGGCCGCAACTGGCCGTTGGGCGCCTCTCTGTCGGTGACGCTGCTGGTCATCGTGACCGCCGCCCTGCTGGTCTATGTCCGCTATGCCAACGGGGACGACCGCAATGGCCGCTAGGAGCTTTTCGATCAGCCGGTTGCCGGGGTTCAATGCGATCGCCGTCCTGGTGTTCGTGGTGCTGTACCTGCCGATCATCGTGCTGGTGATCTATTCCTTCAACGCCGGCAGGTCGATCTCGGACTGGGAGGGGCTGTCGCTGCACTGGTATGCGGTGGCCTGGGACAACGACGATGTGAAGGATGCCACGATCCGGTCGCTGTATCTGGCGGTGACGGCTGCGGTGATCTCGACCGCGGTGGCCACGATGGCGGCGCTGGGCACCACAAGGCGCCGGGCCTTCCGGGGGCAGACCTTCATCTATGTGATGATCAACCAGCCGCTGATGGTGCCGGAAATCGTGACGGCCGTGGCGCTCTTGATCTTTTTCGCCGCGATCCGGCAGGCCACGGGATATCAGGGCATGGGCTATCTTGTGGCGGCCCACGCCGCCTTCTGCATCCCCTTTGCCTATCTGCCGATCCGCGCCCGGCTGGAAGGCATGGACCTGACGCTGGAAACCGCCGCATCCGACCTATATGCCAGCGACTGGCAGGTGTTTCGCCATGTCACCTTTCCCATCCTGCTGCCCGGCATCCTGGCCGGGCTGATGCTGGCCTTCGTGACCTCGCTCGACGATGTGGTGATCACCGTCTTCATCAAGTCTGCCGGGCAGGACACGCTGCCCACCTACATGCTGGGCCAGATCCGGCGGCAGGTGACGGGCGAGATCAATGCGATATCCTCGGCCCTGCTGGCGCTGACCGTGGCGCTGCTGACCCTGTTTTTCCTGCTGACCCGCAAGAGGGATTGAGCCGGGAGCCGCGACAAGACCAAGAGCGAAACCAACAACTGGGAGACTGCAATGAAAAGACTTCTGTCCAGCATCGCGTTGCTGATGGTGACCACCGGCCTGGCCCAGGCCGAAGGCGAACTGCAACTGTACAACTGGGGCGACTACACCAACCCCGAACTGATCAAGAAATTCGAGGCCGAGACCGGCATCAAGGTCACGATCACCGATTACGACAGCAACGACACCGCCCTGGCCAAGATCGAGGCGGGCGGGTCGGGCTTTGACCTGGTCGTGCCCTCGGCCAACTACGTGCCGATCTACATCGAGAAGGGCCTGATCCAGGAGCTGGACCTGTCCAAGATCCCGCATCATTCCAACATCGCGCCGGAATGGATGAATGTGGCCTATGATCCGGGCCGCAAGTACACGATCCCGTGGCAGTGGGGCTCCACCGGCATGGCAGTGAACCAGAAGGCCTATTCGGGCGACATCAACACATCCGCCATCTTCCTCGACCCGCCGCCGGAACTGGTGGGCAAGGTCAACGTCACGCCGGAAATGAACGATGTCCTGGCCCTGGCCACGATGTACATGGGCGGCGAGCCGTGCTCGGAAGACGCCGAACTGATGAAGAAGGTCCGCGACAAGCTGCTGGAGGCCAAGCCCAAGTGGCTGTCGATGGACTATGGCATGACCGAGAAGATGTCGAACAACGATGTCGTGGCCAGCCTGTACTGGAACGGCGCGATCTTCCGCGCGCGCCTGGCCAACCCGGATGTCAAATACGGCTATCCGAAGGAAGGCTTCCCGCTGTGGATGGATCAGGTTGCCCTGCTGAAGGACGCCAAGAACGTCGAGGAAGCCTACAAGTTCCTGGACTTCATCACCCTGCCGGAAAACGCCGCCCTGATCTCGGCCTTTGCGCGTTACGCCAATGGCATCACCGGTTCCGAAGAATTCATGCCGGCCGACATGAAGGACGCGCCCGAGATCGTCATCCCGGACGAGTTCAAGGACAAGGGCCATTTCCTGATGACCTGCACCGGCAAGGCGCAGGATTACATCACCGCGATCTGGACCGAGTTGCAGAAGTGATCAACACCTGAGACCCCGGAGAGGGCCCCATGCCCTCTCCGGACCTCTCCTGTCGCGCGACATTTTGGCAAGGTGGAAATGGACCTCTGGGACTGGTCTGCATCGGATCTGTCACGGGCGATTGCGGCGCGGCAGGTGGCCCCATCCGAGGTGATGGCCACGGTTCTGGCGCGGATCGCGGCGCTCAATCCTTCGATCAACGCGATCGTGTCGCTGCGCGACCCCGATGGCCTGATGGCCGAGGCCCGCCGGGCGGACGATGCGCCGCGCAAGGGTTGGCTGCACGGGCTGCCGCTGGCGGTGAAGGATCTCTGCGCGACCAGGGGGCTGCGCACCACCTGGGGCTCGCCCCTGTTTGCCGATTGCGTGCCGACCCGGGATGACCTGCTGGCCGCGCGGATGCGGGGCGCCGGGGCGATCTTCATCGCAAAGACCAACACGCCCGAATGGGGGCACGGCAGCCATACGTTCAACCCGGTGTTCGGGGCGACGCGCAATCCCTATGACCTGACGCGCACACCCGGCGGCTCCAGCGGCGGGGCGGCGGCAGCGCTGGCGGCGCGGATGGTGCCGGTGGCCGATGGCAGCGACATGATGGGCAGCCTGCGCAACCCGGCCGGGTTCTGCAATGTCTACGGGTTCCGGCCCAGTTGGGGGCTGGTGCCGACGGATGCCGAAGGCGACACGTTTCTGGCCACGCTGGCCACCGAAGGCCCGATGGGCCGCACGATCGAGGATGTGGCACGGTTGCTGTCGGTTCAGGCCGGGCGCAACCCCGAAGTGCCGTTCGACCGGCCGGGCGCCGATTTCGCGGCCGGGCTGGAAGGAGCCAGCCTGAAGGGCAAGCGCATCGCCTGGGCGCGGGACTGGGGCGGCGCCTATGCGATGGAGCCGGGAATCCTGGAGATCTGCGAGGCGGGTCTGCGGCAGATGCAGGATCTGGGTGCGGTGGTCGAAGAGATCGCCCCGCCCTTCCCGGCCGAGGAGTTGTGGCATGCCTGGATCACCCTGCGCGCCATGCTGAACGCCAACGGATTCCGCGAAACCCACGCCGACCCGGAAAAACGGGCTCGGGTGAAGCCTGAAACGCTCTGGGAAATCGAGCAGGGGCTGAATCTGTCGGCTGCCGAGGTCTATGCCGCCAGCGTGATCCGCAGCCGCTGGTATGCAAGGGCGGCGCGGCTGTTCGCCCGGTTCGACGCGCTGGCCCTGCCGGTGGCTCAGGTCTGGCCGTTTCCGGTCGAGTGGCGCTGGCCGGCCGAGGTGGCGGGGCGGCGGATGGACACCTATCACCGCTGGATGGAGGTGGTGATCCCGGTCAGCCTGGCAGGCCTGCCCTGCCTGTCGCTGCCCATGGGCCTTGGGCCACCGGGCCCGTCACAGGGCTTGCCGATGGGGCTGCAACTGGCCGGGCCGGTCGGCGCGGATGCGGCGGTTCTGGCGATGGGCCAGGCCTGGCACCTGGCCACGGACTGGCCAGGACGAAGGCCGCCCGCTCTGCCGCCCGCCCGGAGCTGAGGTCGCGCCGGGTGCTGGCACGCCGGTCCGTCTAGCGCGACGAAGCCATCAGCGCCTCGCGCACATATTCGGTGCGGACCCAGTCCTCGAAGGAGATCGGGCCCTGAGACAGGCGCTGTTCGTAGGCGTCGAGGAACCGGTCGAGGACTCCGGTCTTCGACCAGCGGAAATGCAGGAACCTGGGCGACAGCTGGCGGCGGGCTTCGGCCGCGGGGCGGCCCTCGATCACCATCTTCCAGATCGCCCCGGCCAGACCGGTGCGGTCGGCGCCGGACTTGCAATGCACCAGGATCGGCCGCGGCAGGGTGCGATAGGCCTCGATCAGGGCCAGGATGGCGGCGGCATGGGGCGCCTGGCGCGCCGACATCGGCACCACCACCAGCGGCAGGCCCAGGCGGGCGCAGGCCTCGGCCTCGAACTTGTAGGGGGACTGGTGCTTTGCCCCCCGCAGGTTCAACACCGACCGGATTCCGCGCCTGGCATAGTCTTCCAGACGCGCGGCATCGGGATGGTTCGAGCGGTAGAGACCCGGACCGACCAGCGCGAAATTGTGCCAGGGTCGGCGCAGGATGCCATGATCGAACCAGTCGACGAACTGCTGGCTGCGGCGGCGGTGGTGCGGGTCCGAGATGTCATGGGTGAACCGCGCCTCCAGCCGGCGCTGGATCGAGACCAGCCAGTGATGAATGCCCTTGCCCTTGGCCAATCGCGCGCCCCTCCGCTCGGGGCCTATGTGGCGCGGAACCGCGCGCGGCGCAACCCGGACGGCGCGCATTTCCCTTTTGCGCGCGCGCACGGGTCAAGCTATCTGGGGGCAAGCCACAAGGAGAGCCACATGCAGATCGCAGGCCGCAAGATCGGACCGGACCATCCCCCGCTGGTGATTGCAGAAATCGGCATCAACCACGGAGGCGATCTGGGCGTGGCCAAGGAAATGGTTCGCCTGGCCGCCGGCGCGGGCTGCGAGATGATCAAGCACCAGACCCATATCATCGAAGACGAGATGACCGACGAGGCGAAGTCGATCTTCCCGCCGAATGCCGATCAGTCGATCTGGCATGTGATGGAACGCTGCGCATTGAGCCTGGACGAGGAGGCCGAGCTGAAGCGCTACACCGAAAGCCTGGGAATGATCTGGATTTCCACGCCCTTCTCGCGGGCAGCGGCGGATTTCCTGGAAACGCTGGATGTGCCGGCCTACAAGATCGGCAGCGGCGAGGCCGACCACCTGCCGCTGATCCGGCACATCGCCCGCAAGGGCAAGCCGGTGATCCTTTCCACCGGCATGCAGACGATCTCGACGATCCGGGCCAGCGTGCAGATCCTGGAAGATGCCGGCCTGCCCTATGCCTTGCTGGAATGCACCAACCTGTATCCCAGCCCGCCGGAGATCGTCTCGCTGCGGGGCGTGACCGAGTTGCGGCAGGCTTTCCCCAAGGCGGTCGTCGGGTTTTCCGACCATTCGATCGGGCCGGAAATGGCCCTGGCCTCGGTGGCGCTGGGGGCCTCGATCCTCGAGCGGCATTACACCGATACGCGCTATCGCAAGGGGCCGGACATCATCAATTCGATGGACCCGGCCGAGCTGCGCTTCCTGATCGACCGGTCGAAGGAAATCTGGACCGCGCTGAACAATCCCAAGACGCGGACCGCGCCCGAGGAGGACGTGTATCGCTTTGCCCGCGGCTCGGTGGTGGCCGACCGCGACCTGCCAGCGGGCCATGTCATCGGCGAGGCGGATATCTGGGCACGGCGGCCGGGTTCGGGCGAGATCGCGGCCTATGACTTCGACAAGGTGGTCGGACGGCGGCTGACCCGGATGGTCACGCGGAACACGCAGCTCAAGTGGGCGGATCTGGCATAAGGATCCCGGGATGATCCTGTCCACCTCGCACAACTTCCTGTTCGTGCACGTTCCCAAGACGGCCGGCACCGCAATGACGGCCGCGCTCGAGCCTTTCGCCGTTTCCGGCACGCGGACCATCTGGCGGCGCGCGCTCCGGCGCTTGCCGCTGCGCGAGGCGCCGGACAGGGCCTATTTCCGCAAGCATGAGACCGCGGCCGACATGCAGCGCAAGATGGGGTCCGAGGCCTTCGCCGGCTTTCTGAAGTTTGCCGCGGTGCGCAATCCCTTCGACCACGCCGTGTCGCATTACGAATACCTGAAGGAGTTTCGCAATCCCGGGCTGGCCGCCAGGTTCGCCGAAATGAGCTTTGCGCAATACCTGGATTGGCGGATGACGCGGCACGGGCCCTTCGTGCCATTCTTCACCGTGCTGCCCGACCAGACGCATTGGCTGGTGGATCATTCCGGGCGCATGCTGGTGGACCGGGTGCTGAGGTTCGAGACGCTGGCCGAGGATTTCGCGGCGTTGACAGCGGAGCTGGGGCTGGGCGCGGTAGCCATGGCCCGTATCAACCCCACGCGGGCAAAGGCCGCGGGGCGCCGGCTGGACAGTTACTATGACGCGGGCACGCTGGAGCGCGTGCGACGGCTTTATGACCGGGATTTCGACCTGCTCGGCTATGCCCGCGACTTGCCGCGGGATTAGGTTTCGTAACCGAAGGTATCGAAGATCGCCCGATCGCGAACCAGGAGGGCAGCTTTCTGGGCAGGGTTCAGCGCCTGGGCCGCGGCCGTGCGGTCGCTGCGGTGGCTGCCCTTGGCGTCGGTCATATGCGCCAACAGGTCCACACCGGCCCGTTCCGACAGGCGGGCCAGATCCTGGGCCAGGTTTTCATAGCGGATCACGAAATCCGGGCGGCGGCGATCGAACAGATAGGGCAGGTTCGGGGACGGCAGCGCCAGGCCACGATCGATCATGCTGGACAGCGACACATCGCCGCCCGCAAGACGCTTGTGATGCCAGGCCCAGGAGACCAGCTGTTCATAGGGATGGCGCACCATGGTCACCAGATAGGCGCGGGCCAGCATGGCGCCGCCGCCGCGGCGGCGGATGTCCTGTGGCGTCATGTGGTTGAAGTAGCGCGCCGAAATCTTCGAGTAGAGCTTGCCATGCCCGCCGGGCAGCCAGCGTCCCGGCACACGGCCCGTAGCGCGGTAGATGGCAAGGTCGGCAAGATAGCGCCGCTCGACCAGGCCAAGCCAGGCCCAGTTTTCCGGCGGGCGGCCGCCAGCCTCGGCCCGTTTCCGTTCGTCTTCGGGAAGCAGGGGGGTGATGATGTCGGACTCGCTACCCGGCGCACAGGACAACGCGATTTCGACCGAAGTCGAGGCCGTCTTGTGCGGCTTGATGAACAGAAGATTCTGGGCGGCCAGATAGATCATTCGGGGCACCGGGCGGGCAACTTGTGCTTTCCCTAGACAGACCCTATCCAGCTTGGCAAGCGGTCAATCGGATGGGTGCATGGCGCAGTCACGCAGCGGCGGAGCATATCGCCCCGAAATCGACGGGCTGCGCGCCATCGCGGTCCTGTCGGTCATCGCCTATCATCTGGGCTTGCCTGGCGTCCGGTCGGGCTATGCCGGCGTGGATGTGTTCTTCGTCATCTCCGGTTTTCTGATCGGGGGGATCGTGCTGCGCGAACGGGCCGAGGGCACGTTCACCTATCGCCGGTTCTATGCCCGGCGGGTGCGCCGCATCCTGCCGGCCCTGTGCGCGACGATGCTGGTGATCCTGCCCTTTGCCTGGGCGGTGATGACCCCGCATCAACTGCGCTATTACGGCGGGGCGGTGGTGTCGACCCTGGCCTTCCTGTCAAATGTCTGGTTTTACAACCTCATCGACTACTTCAACCCTGATGCCCTGCTGGATCCGCTGCTGCACACCTGGAGCCTGGGGGTCGAAGAGCAATTCTATCTGCTGTTTCCGCCGCTTGTCGCGCTGGTGGCCAGGCTGGGCCGGCGGGCGATGGGTCCGGTGCTGGCGGGGCTGGCGCTGGCAAGCCTGGCGGTGACGCTGGCCACATCCGGGATGCGGCCGACGCTGTCGTTCTACATGCTGCACAGCCGGATGTGGGAATTGCTGGGAGGCGTTCTGGCGGCCATGGCGCTGCCCCGCGCCGCGCGGCTGCCACGCGCCTGGGCGGGGATTCTGGCCGCATCGGGCCTCATCCTGACCCTGGCCGGCGTACTGGCCCTGCCCGCGCCGCGCGGCTGGCCGGGCCCGCTTACGCTGATCCCGGTGATCGGCGCGGTGCTGATCGTCCTGTTTGCATCGTCCGGCCCGGCCCGCTGGATCCTGGCCAGCCCACCGTTCCGCTCCGTAGGGCTGATTTCCTATTCGGCCTACCTGATCCATCACCCCCTGATCGTCCTGCTGGCGATTTCCGGACATGAGGTCACCACCATCCCGGGCAAACTGGCGATTCTGGTCATCACCCTGGCCCTGGCCGGACTGAGCTGGGCGATGATCGAGCAGCCCTTCCGCCGCCATGGCCCACTGCCCCTGGCGTTGCGGCGCAGCCTGGTCGCGGCCGTCGCGGGACTGGCCGTCTTTGCCCTGGGCGGCCATCTGACCAAGGGCTACCCATTCCGCCTGCCCCAGGCCGCGCGCGCGGTTCTGGCCTATGCCGACAGCCGCTCGCCCACCCATGCCAGATGCGCCCTGGGTCGGGCCGAGGCCCTGCAGATCGACCCCGACCGGGCCTGCCTGCACAATCCGGACGCCAGGGGCCCCGCCGTCGTCATCTGGGGCGACAGCCATGTCTCGGTGCTGACCGATCAACTGGCCCGGGCGCTACCCGAGCTGCCGATCCGCGAATTCTCGCTGGGAGGTTGTCCGCCGATTCCGGATGCGCTGAACATCCTGCAGCAGACCAATGCGCCGGTGCGGATGTCGGAGGCCTGCGCCTGGTACAACAAGACCCTGCGCGACTGGATCCTGGCGCACGACGAGGTGAAAATCGTGGTCCTTTATGCCTACTGGACGAACTACACCGAGCGCCGCGCCTTTGACACCCGGGCAGGCCTTGTGCTGGCCGACAAGCTTTATGCCGTTCCGACGGATGCGCCGCCGGATCAGGACGACGCGGCGCGTCTGGCCGGGCTGACGGCGCATCTCGCCCGGCTGGTGAATGACCTGCGTGCCGCGGGAAAACAGGTTCTGGTGGTCGACCCCTTGCCGATCGGCGCCTGGGATGTGCCGCAGGATGTGGCCCGGATCATCTGGTCTACCGGCACGGTCCCCCAGCACCTGTCCTATCCCAGGTCCGCCTTCGACGATTACGCGGCCACGGCCCGGGCCATGCTGGCGGCCGCAGTGACCGGGCCGGGAACCCAGAGGCTGGACCTGTCGGACCGCCTGTGCAGCCAGGCCGAGGGCTGTCTGGTGTTCGACGGGGCGGCGCCCCTGTTTTTCGACACCAACCACCTGTCGCAGCCCGGCGTGGCGCGGATCGTGCCGGGGCTCGCGCTTGCCATCCGCGCCATCGCCGGCCGCCTGTCCCCGTGACATTGCCGCGTTTCGTGCTATGGGCTTGCTGATGAACCGTTCACTGCTTTTCGTCACCGGAACCCGCGCCGATTTCGGCAAGCTGGAGCCTTTGGCCGTGGCCGCGCGCGATGCGGGAATGGCGGTCAGCTTCTTTGTGACCGGCATGCACATGCTGGAACGCTATGGCCTGACCAAGGTCGAGGTGCACCGGATGCCGGGTGTCACGGTGCACGAATTCCTGAACCAGCGGCCCGGCGATCCGCAGGACATGATCCTGGCCAAGACGGTTGTCGGCTTTTCCGACTTCCTGCAGGAACATCGGCCCGATCTGGTGGTGATCCACGGCGACCGGATCGAGGCCCTGGCATGCAGCCTGGTCACCGCGACCAACTATGTCAGGTCCGCCCATATAGAGGGCGGCGAAGTCTCCGGCACGATCGACGAGGTGTTCCGGCACTGCAACACCAAGCTGGCGGGGCACCACTTCGTCTCGTCCGAGGCCGCCGCCCGGCGGGTGATGCGGCTGGGCGAACCGGCCGCATCCGTGCATGTGATCGGCTCGCCCGAACTGGATTTTCACGCCAGACCCAGCGGGGTCAGCCTGGATCAGGTGCGAGCGCGTTATGCCATTCCCTTTGCCGATTACGGGATCGCGGTGTTCCATCCGGTGACCTCCGAGGCTGCGACGATCGGCGCACAGGCCGAAGGGCTGTTTGGCGCACTTGCGGCATCGGGGCGGAATTTCGTGGTGATCGCGCCCAACAACGATCCCGGATCCGAGGCGATCTTTCAGGTGCAAGAGCGGCTGCCCGCCGAACGGTTCCGGCTGATTCCCTCGATGCGCTTTGCCTATTTCTCGGAACTGATGCGCAATGCGCGGGTGATGGTGGGCAATTCCAGCGCCGGGGTGCGCGAAGCGCCGTTCCTGGGGGTGCCAAGCCTGGACATCGGCACAAGGCAGACCAACCGCGCCGAGGCGCCATCCCTTTTCAGCGCGGCGGCAGATGACCGGGCGGCCATCGCCGGATTCCTGGACCGGGAATGGGGCAAGACCTATCCGCGGCACACCGCATTCGGCGTAGGCAGGGCGGCGGACCGCTTCGTGGAGGTGCTGCGCGATCCCGGCTTCTGGACCGCGCCGTTGCAGAAAGAGTTCAGCGAGATTGGCTGAGGCCCTGCCCACGGTGTTGCGTGCCTATCTTGGGGCCACGACCCTGCTGGAACCGGTCGCGCCATGGGTGCTGCGCTGGCGGTTGCGGCGGGGCAAGGAAGATCCGGTGCGCTGGCGGGAAAAACTGGGGGCGCCCAGTGCGCCGCGTCCGGAGGGCCAACTGGTCTGGATGCATGCGGTGGGGCTGGGCGAGGTTATGGCGCTGCGCGGGCTGATCGCGCGGATGGCCGGCGCAAGACCCGACCTGTCCTTCCTGGTGACATCAACCGCGCGATCCAGCGGTGAAGTCTTTGCCCGCAACCTTCCGGCGCACACGCAGCACCAGTATCTGCCGCTGGACCTGCCCGGCGCTGCGGCGCGCTTTCTGGCGCATTGGCGTCCGGACCTGTCGGTCTGGGCCGAACAGGATCTCTGGCCGGGGCTGGTGGCCCGCGCCCTGTTGCGGGATGTGCCGGTGGCGCTGGTGAATGCACGGATGGATGCGACGAGCTTTGCCGCACGCAACCGCTGGCGTGGTGTCTATGCGCCGTTGCTGGCGCGCATGTCCTGCCTGTCGGCGCAGGACGCGGTCAGCGCGCGGCATCTGGAACGGCTCGGCGGGCGGAATGTGGCGGTGACGGGCACGCTGAAGGCCGCAGCGCCGCCTCTCGGCCATGATGCCGGGCGGCTGGCGGCGATGCGGGTGGCCACGGCGGGGCGGACGCTCTGGCTGCTGGCGTCCTCGCACCCCGAAGACGAGGCGGTGGCGCTGGCCGCGCATCGCCTGCGGTTGGCGTCCGACCCGGGCAGCCTGCTGCTGATCGTGCCGCGTGACGTGCGACGGGGAGAGAACTTGGTTCGCGCGGCGGGGGCGGCAGGGCTGCGGGCGGCGCGGCTCGGTCAGGTGACGGCGCCGGAAGCCGGGGTGCAGGTCTTTGTCGCCGACAGCTATGGCGAGATGGGCCTGTGGCTGCGACTGTGCCCGGTGGCTCTGATCGGCGGCACCTATGGGCCGGTCGAGGGGCATAACCCGTGGGAGGCGGTGCGGCTTGGCGCGGCCGTGCTGCACGGGCCGCGGGTCGCCAATTTTCAGGGCGATTACCGGGCTTTGGGTCCACAGGGCGCGCTGATGTGCCCCGATCCGCAGGCGGTGGCCTCGGCCCTTGCCCGCGACTTCACGGCCCAGCGTGCCCATGCGACGCGGGTGGCCGAAGCCGCCGCCAGGGGGGCCGATCAGCTGGCGGCCAACCTGCTTGCTCTGATCGGGAGGCGAGGATGAGCCGCTTCCCCTCGCCGCGGTTGCGGCGGATGCTGTGGCTTTACAAGGCGGCCTGGGTGCTGCTGTTTCCCGCGATCCTGGCCTATCTGGCCTGGCGCGGGCGCAAGGATGCGGAATACATGGCGCATCTGGGCGAACGTTTCGGCGGGCATGCGCCAATGCCGGGGGCGGTCTGGGTCCATGCGGTGTCGCTGGGTGAACTGCGCTCGGCCGTTCCCCTGATCCGGGCGCTGCTGGCGCGGGGCGAGACCGTGGTGACCAGCCATTTCACCCCGGCCGGGCGACGCGAATGCCAGCGCATCTTTGCGGCCGAGATTGCCGCGCGCCGGCTACGCCCGGTCTGGGTGCCCTTCGAATTCCACTGGTGCCATGCCCGCTTCCTGCGCGCCTTTGCTCCGAAATTCGGCCTGGTGATGGAGATCGAGGTCTGGCCGCAGATGATCCTGTCGTGCCGCAGGGCCGGGGTGGCGCTGTATCTGTGCAACGCGCAGTATCCCGCGAAAAGCTTTGCCCGGGATCAGGGCCGCGCCCGAGCCGATCTGATGGCGGGCTTTGCCGGCGGTCTGGTGAAATCGGACCTGCAGCGCCAGCGCTTTGCGGCGACCGGGCTGGCGCCCATCGCCGTCACCGGAGAACTGCGGTTCGACCAGCCGATTCCGGCGGCGCAGACGGCACCGGGCCAGGCCCTGCGCGCGCGCCTGCAGGCGCAGGGAAGGGCCGCCTTCACCATCGCCTCGGCCATCGAGGGCGAAGATGCGTTGTATATCGAGACGATCCGAAAGGTCCGGGCCGCCTGGCGCGCGCAGGGTCTGCCCGCGCCGCTGTTCGTCTATGTCCCGCGCGCACCCGAGCGGTTCGATGCGGTGGCCGGATTGCTCACCCGGGCCGGACTGAGATTGCTGCGACGATCGGCGGACATCGCGGCAGATCTGTGGACTGCCGATGATCTGTCGGGGGTCGATGTGCTGTTGGGCGACAGCCTGGGCGAGATGTATTTCTACCTGTCGATCGGCGATCTGGCCATCGTGGGCGGCGGCTACATGCCCAAGGGTGCGCACAACATCAGCGAGCCCCTGGCGCTGGGCAAACCGGTGATCGTGGGCCCCTGCACCTGGACCATCGAATATCCGGCGGTCGAGGCCTGCGCCGCCGGTGTCTGCACGGTCGTGCCACCCGAAGACCTGGCCGATGCCCTGGCTCCCCGCGCACCGCGCCCGTCGCCCCAGGCCATTGCGGCCTTTCTCGCCGCCCATTCCGGCGCCGTGGCCAGAACCCTTGCCGCGCTGGATCAGTTCACTGCCGCAAAGGCATAGCCGAAACGCAGGTAATCGCTGCGATAGAAGGTCTCGACCTTGACCCGCAACGCGGCCTGATCGCCGTCTGCAAGCCCCGGATCGGGCGCTTGGCCCGCCCCGCCTGCCCGGCTGATGTTCAGCCGCGGCGCCTCGGCAAGCACCGGGTGGATGCCGTATGCGGCCAGAATGCGGGGCCAGTCCGCACTGTCTTCCGTCCGCAGCACGAGATCGCACTGCGGCTTTTCGGCCGACGGATAATCGACCCAAAGGCTCTGCAGCCCGCAATTCTCGGGATATTGCTGAATGAAGTCGAAATAGGCCAGCGGCGACAGATGCGACAGGTCGCCATGCCGCTTGACCAGTTTGCCCCGATAGCCGCTGCGGCAATGATAATGCCATGACGACAGGAAGCGCTCCATCGGATGGCGCACCGCGACGACGAAGATGCCCTCCCGCCAGACCGAGGGGCGGAACAGATCGCGCGGCCAGGAATGGGTGGTGCGGCGCGCCGTCACCCCCAACAGCCGCTTGAGGCTGGACCCGGCACATTTCGGGTTGTGCACCAGAAAGACCGGCCGCCCATCAACACTCAGCCCGGTCCGCACCCCGTCAGGAATTCGCCCGGTCAGACGCCACCAGCGTTTCGACTGCCGATACAGCCAGCGTTCCAGACCAGGGCGATGCGGAACATCCATGGCTCAGACCTTGGCCAGGCCCTGGGCCAGCTGCCGGTTCAGCAAGAACTCGACCAGCGTGAAGTCGTGGGGCGTGTCGATGTCGTGACAGCGGTCGGCGGGCAGGACGAAGGGGATCACCCGGCCC
>JAKALB010000214.1 GCA_021813365.1 Pseudomonadota bacterium
ATACGGGATCGGCACTGCCGCCCTGATCGCCATGGGCTGCATCATGGTGCGCCAGTGCCAATCGAACACCTGCCCGGTCGGGGTTTGCACCCAGGACGAACGCCTGCGCGCCAAGTTCACCGGCAGTGCTGAGAAGGTGGTGAACCTGATCACCTTCTATGCGCAGGAAGTGCGCGAGATCCTGGCCTCGATCGGGGCGCGGTCGATGGATGAAATCATCGGTCGGGCCGACCTGTTGACCCAGATCAGCCGGGGTGCCGCCAGCCTGGACGACCTTGACCTGAACCCGCTGCTGATCAGCGTCGATGGTGCGCGCTCGATCACCTACGATCGGTCCAAGCCGCGCAATCACGTGCCCGACACGCTGGACGCCGAGATCATCAAGGACGGTCACCGCTTCTTCGAGGATGGCGAGAAGATGCAGTTGTCCTATGCGGTGCGCAACACGCTGCGGACCATCGGCGCCCGGGCGTCCAGCCATATCGTCAAGCGTTTCGGCATGAAGAACAGCCTGCAACCCGACCATCTGACGGTGAAGCTGACCGGCAACGCGGGTCAGTCGCTGGGGGCTTTCGCGGTGCGCGGCCTGAAGCTGGAAGTGCAGGGCGATGCCAATGACTATGTCGGCAAGGGCCTGTCGGGGGGCACCATCGTGGTCCGCCCGCCGATGGCCTCGCCCCTGGTGGCGGCAGAGAACACGATCATCGGCAACACGGTTCTCTATGGCGCGACGGATGGCTATCTGTTCGCCGCCGGCCGCGCCGGAGAGCGGTTCGCGGTGCGGAACTCGGGCGCGAAGGTGGTCGTGGAGGGCTGCGGGTCGAATGGCTGCGAATACATGACCGGCGGTGTCGCGGTGATCCTGGGCCGGATCGGCGCCAACTTTGGCGCCGGCATGACCGGGGGCATGGCCTACGTCTACGATCCCAGGGGCGTGGCGGAAGACTTCATGAACCTGGAAACCCTGGTGACCTGTGCCCTTGGCCACCCGCATTGGGAAGCCCAGCTGAAGGATCTGATCGCCGCCCATGTGGCCGAGACCGGCAGCCGCCACGGTGCGGCGATCCTGGCCAACTGGGAGACCGAGCGGGCGAATTTCCTGCAGGTCTGCCCGAAGGAAATGGTCAACCGTCTGCCGCATCCGCTGAGCGATGAGGCGATGAAGGTTCCGGCGCAATAGGCCGGTGGGCAAAGGGGAGAACCCCCCGCATGTGGGGGGTTTCACCGCGGGAATTCGCCGGGGCTTTCGTGTCGGCCCGGGGTCCGGCGGCTTGACCGGGGTGCGCGGCTGGGCCATGTGGGCAGCATGGCCGTCAGGAAACCTCGCCAGAAGAAATCCACCGAAGCCGCCGCGCCGGCGGTGCCGCCGCTGTGGCGCCGGGCGCTGCGCTGGGTGGGGCGCGGCCTGTTCGGCCTGTTCGCCTGCTATGCCACGCTGATCGTGATCTTCAGCTTTGCCCCGCCGCCGGGCAATATCTATCAACTGGGCGAAAGCTTGCGGCTGGGCGGCATTCGCCGTGACTGGGTGGACTGGGAGGATATCGCCCCGGTCATGGCCCGGTCGGTCGTGGCGGGCGAGGATGCGAACTTCTGCCTGCATTGGGGCTTTGACATGCAGGCAATCCGCGATGCGATCGACGACGGGTCGAAGCGGGGGGCCTCGACACTGAGCCAGCAGGTGGTGAAGAACCTGTTCCTCTGGCAAGGGCGGTCCTATCTGCGCAAGGCGATGGAGGCCTTGCTGACCCCGGTGGTCGAGCTGATGTGGTCCAAGCGGCGGATTCTGGAACTGTATCTGAACGAGGCGGAATTTGCCGAGGGGGTCTTTGGCGTGCAGGCGGCGGCGCGGGACCTGTTCGGCGTCGATGCCCGCGACCTGACGGCGACCCAGGCGGCGCGGCTGGCCGCGGTTCTGCCCAACCCCAAGGAATATCGCGCGGCCAGACCCGGGTCCTATGTGCGCCGCCGGGCCGCCCAGATCGCGTCGGGCGCAGAGACCATTGCGGCGGATGGGCGGGCCGACTGCTTTGAGGCGGTGCACTGACGCTCGGCGGTTGAATTCCGGCCCCTGACGCGGCATTGAAGGGCAGACCCTGCCGGACTGGACCCGATGAACCGTCTGTATCATTTTCCCCTGTCGCCCTATTGCCGCAAGGTGCGCCTGACGCTGGCCGAGAAGAAGATCGAGGTCGAGCTGGTGGAGGAACGCTATTGGGAGCGCAACCCGGACTTCCTGCGCCGCAATCCGGCGGGCAAGGTGCCGGTGCTGAAGCTGGACAGCAGGACGCTGACCGAAAGCCAGGCGATCTGCGAATATCTGGACGAAACCAGCCCCGAACCGCGGCTGATGCCACGCGATGCCGATGCGCGCTATGAAGTGCGGCGGATCTGCAGCTGGTTCGACGACCTGTTCCATGCCGAGGTGACATCAAAGCTGCTGTACGAACGGGTGCACAAGAAGGTGATGGGCCTGGGCTATCCGGATTCGAAGAACGTGAAGTTCGGGGCCGGGCGGATCAAGTATCACCTGGATTATCTGGGCTGGCTGCTGGACCAGCGGCGCTGGCTGGCGGGCGACCAGATGACGCTGGCCGATTTCACCGCGGCGGCGCATCTGTCGGCGCTGGATTACATCAGCGATGTCGACTGGAACCGGCAGCCGGGGGTGAAGGACTGGTATGCCAAGATCAAGTCGCGGCCCAGTTTCCGCACCCTGCTGGCCGATCAGATCCCGGGCTTTCCGCCGCCCGCCCATTATGCCGATCTGGATTTCTGAGCCCGGCCGCCGGGGCGCTGCCCCGGACCCCGGGATATTTGAGGCAAGATGAAAGGGCTGAGAGAGGCTCTGGCGGCACGGGCCGAGGCGGAGGGGTTTTCCGCCCTGGGCATCTGTGCACCCGACGCGGTTGCGCATGCGGGCGAACGGCTGCGCGCCTTTCTGGAGGCCGGGCGGCACGGGCAGATGGGCTGGATGGCGGATCGGGTGGAATGGCGCGGCTCGGCTGCCGCCCTGTGGCCCGAGGCGCGGTCGGTCATCATGCTGGCCGAAGTCTACACGCCGCAGGGTGATCCGGTGGCCGGCCTGGCGCAGCCGGATCGCGGGCTGGTGTCGGCCTATGCCCAGGGTCGCGACTACCATGACCTGGTGAAGAAGCGGCTGAAGCGGCTGGGTCGCTGGCTGATCGGGGCGGGCGGCGGCGAGATCAAGGTGTTCGTCGACACCGCGCCGGTGATGGAAAAGCCGCTGGCGCAGGCGGCGGGGCTGGGCTGGCAGGGCAAGCATACCAATCTGCTGAGCCGCGATCTGGGCAACTGGTTCTTCAGATC
>JAKALB010000087.1 GCA_021813365.1 Pseudomonadota bacterium
GCAAGCTGAGGGGTAAAACGCTCCAGTGGAGCGTTTTGAGTGAGGAAGGCCATCGCGCCAGCGCGATGGCGAGAATGTCGCCGCAAGCGCGACCTTCCTTCTTCGCGGGCGCCACATGCGGGGCCTTAGCTCAGCTGGGAGAGCGCCTGATTTGCATTCAGGAGGTCAGGAGTTCGATCCTCCTAGGCTCCACCAGAGATGGGTCGGTAGCTCAGGTGGTTAGAGCGCACGCCTGATAAGCGTGAGGTCGGAGGTTCGAGTCCTCCTCGACCCACCATCGCCGGGGTCTGGGTTCCGGGTTTGGGCCCCGGGTTTGGGACTGGATCATCAAGGTCATCTGCGGATGGGTTTGATCGTCCAGTCGGACGGAAGCTGTCCTGGTCATCCGCAGGGATGCCGGACGACGGATTTGACATCGTTCAGAGAGAAACATCAGTATCGCTGGTTCTTCCGAGTGGGGAAGGACCTGGGGTCGATCCGCGAGGATCGGGCCTGCGAGCGATATTGTTCCAAGTCTAGTACACTAACCGGCATGTCCTTGCGAACCAGCGGGGCGTGCCATGGGAAAGTACATGCATTGGTCTAGCGAGACGGACTGCGCGAGCGGTCTTGCTCTTTCTGGATCAGATCAAGCGCGAAAAGGGCGTTTGGTGGATGCCTTGGCAGCAAGAGGCGATGAAGGACGTGATACCCTGCGTTAAGCTCTGGGGAGCCGGGAATAGGCTTTGATCCAGAGATCTCCGAATGGGGAAACCCACCTGATTGTTTGTTGTTGTTGGTTCGCGACGTGGCGTTCCGCGCCGGCTTGATGCCGGGGCGGGTCGGCGGCGTGGCGATCGATCATCAACAGGCAAAGCCAGGTACTTTTACCCTGAATACATAGGGGTTTAAGAGCGAACCCGGGGAACTGAAACATCTAAGTACCCGGAGGAAAGGAAATCAACAGAGACTCCGTTAGTAGTGGCGAGCGAACGCGGACCAGCCGAGCCTGGAAGAGTGACTGGAATGGCCTGGAAAGGCCAGCCATAGCGGGTGACAGCCCCGTACAGGAAGCTCCAAGGGACATATCAAGTAGGGCGGGACACGTGTAATCCTGTCTGAAGATCGGGGGACCACCCCCGAAGGCTAAGTACTCCTTGCTGACCGATAGCGAACCAGTACCGTGAGGGAAAGGTGAAAAGCACCCCGACGAGGGGAGTGAAACAGTTCCTGAAACCGGACGCCTACAAGCAGTCGGAGCCGCCTTGCGCGGTGACGGCGTACCTTTTGTATAATGGGTCAACGACTTGGTCTTACGAGCGAGGTTAAGCCGCTAGGTGGAGCCGCAGCGAAAGCGAGTCTTAAAAGGGCGCAGAGTTCGTGGGATCAGACCCGAAACCAGGTGATCTAGCCATGAGCAGGATGAAGGTCAGGTAACACTGACTGGAGGTCCGAACCGACACCCGTTGAAAAGGGTCCGGATGACTTGTGGCTAGGGGTGAAAGGCTAATCAAACCTGGAGATAGCTGGTTCTCCGCGAAAGCTATTTAGGTAGCGCCTCGACCGAATACCCCCGGGGGTAGAGCACTGCATGGGTGATGGGGTCCCACAGACTTACTGAGCCTAAGCAAACTCCGAATACCGGGGAGTACTAGTCGGGAGACACACATCGGGTGCTAACGTCCGGTGTGAAGAGGGAAACAACCCTGACCTGCAGCTAAGGCCCCTAATTCATGGCTAAGTGGGAAAGCATGTGGGACGGCCAAAACAACCAGGAGGTTGGCTTAGAAGCAGCCATCCTTTAAAGATAGCGTAACAGCTCACTGGTCTAGACAAGCTGTCCTGCGGCGAAAATGTAACGGGGCTCAAGCCATGAGCCGAAGCTCGGGATGCACAGCAATGTGCGTGGTAGCGGAGCGTTCTGTGATACAGCTTCATGTCTCTCTTGCGGCGCGAGCCGCACTGGAGACGCGAGGCTTTCTGTGAAGCCGGGCTGGAAGGCATCCGGTGGAGAGATCAGAAGCGAGAATGTTGACATAAGTAGCGACAAACAGAGTGAGAGACTCTGTCGCCGAAAGTCCAAGGGTTCCTGCTTAAAGCTAATCTGAGCAGGGTAAGCCGGCCCCTAAGGCGAGGCCGAAAGGCGTAGTCGATGGGAACCACGTTAATATTCGTGGGCCAGTGGGAAGTGACGGATCATCAACGTTGTCAGGCCTTATCGGATTGGTCTGGCAGCCGCGTGGTCCCTGGAAATAGCCCCACATCAGACCGTACCCTAAACCGACACAGGTGGACTGGTAGAGAATACCAAGGCGCTTGAGAGAACCACGTCAAAGGAACTCGGCAAATTACCTCCGTAAGTTCGCGATAAGGAGGCCCCATGGGCGGGCAACCGTGCGTGGGGGGCACAAACCAGGGGGTGGCGACTGTTTACTTAAAACACAGGGCTGTGCGAAGCCGTAAGGCGACGTATACAGTCTGACGCCTGCCCGGTGCTGGAAGATTAAGAGGAGGGGTGCAAGCTCCGAATTGAAGTCCCAGTAAACGGCGGCCGTAACTATAACGGTCCTAAGGTAGCGAAATTCCTTGTCGGGTAAGTTCCGACCTGCACGAATGGCGTAACGATCTCCCCGCTGTCTCTGACGTGGACTCAGCGAAATTGAACTGTCTGTCAAGATGCAGACTTCCCGCGGTTAGACGGAAAGACCCCATGAACCTTTACTCTAGCTTTGCACTGGTATCAGGAATGTGATGTGCAGGATAGGTGGTAGGCATCGAAGCGGGGACGCCAGTCTTCGTGGAGCCGTCCTTGAGATACCACCCTTCGCATTCTTGATATCTAACCGCGGTCCCTCATCGGGATCCGGGACCCTGCATGGTGGGGAGTTTGACTGGGGCGGTCGCCTCCCAAATCGTAACGGAGGCGCGCGATGGTGGGCTCAGAGCGGTCGGAAATCGCTCGTTGAGTGCAATGGCAGAAGCCCGCCTGACTGTGAGACTGACAAGTCGAACAGAGACGAAAGTCGGTCATAGTGATCCGGTGGTCCCAAGTGGGTGGGCCATCGCTCAACGGATAAAAGGTACTCTGGGGATAACAGGCTGATGATGCCCAAGAGTCCATATCGACGGCATCGTTTGGCACCTCGATGTCGGCTCATCTCATCCTGGGGCTGGAGCAGGTCCCAAGGGTATGGCTGTTCGCCATTTAAAGAGGTACGTGAGCTGGGTTTAGAACGTCGTGAGACAGTTCGGTCCCTATCTGCCGTGGGTGCAGGAGACTTGAGAAGAGTTGACCCTAGTACGAGAGGACCGGGTTGAACGAACCACTGGTGGACCAGTTGTCGTGCCAACGGCAGTGCTGGGTAGCTATGTTCGGACAGGATAAACGCTGAAGGCATCTAAGCGTGAAGCCCCCTTCAAAACAAGGTCTCCCTTGAGAGCCGTGGAAGACGACCACGTCGATAGGCCGGAGGTGTAAGTGCGGTAACGCATTCAGCTGACCGGTACTAATTGCTCGATTGGCTTGATCTGTTCCAGTAACAGCAAGACCAGACCAAATGCACAAGCAACTACACAAGGAACAAGCGCAAGCCAGCGCCTGATGGGGCTCTTTCCTCGGTTTGGTGGTCATAGCGCCGGTCAAACTCCCGATCCCTTCCCGAACTCGGCCGATAAGGATCGACACGCCAATGGTACTGCGTCTCAAGACGTGGGAGAGTAGGTCACCGCCAAACCTAGAAAAGAACCCAATTCTCCCTGAATGATCACAGCGACTGCAAAAGGCTCCCTTCGGGGAGCCTTTTGCATTTCAGTCGTGATTGCCCCGTGCCAGGGACAGCCCTTCGTCCTGGCCGCCTTGTCCGCGCCCAGAGGCGAGGCGGTCTGCCGCGGGTTCCGGCTTTTCCCCGCCGATCAACGATTGTATGCAACGGCATGCGCGAAACCCTGCCCGAGATACTGGCCCGCCGCGTGGCCGAATCTGCGCTCCGGCCCGATCCCGCCCAGGCGGCGGTCATGCGGCGGCTGGAGCTGCTGCGCGTCTGGCTGGAGGCGCAAGCGGCGCGCAGGCCGGGATTGCTCGGCCGTTTCGCCAGGCCGGCCGAACCGCCCAGGGGGCTGTATCTGTGGGGCGGGGTCGGGCGCGGCAAGTCGATGCTGATGGATCTGTTTGTCGACGCCACCGCCATCGCGCAGAAGCGGCGGGTGCATTTCCACGCCTTCATGCAGGAAGTCCATCGTGCCATGCACGAGGCGCGCCAGACCCAGGTTGAAGATGCCCTGACGCCCTTTGCCGAGCGATGCGTGGCCGAGTTGCGGCTGCTGGCCTTTGACGAGATGCAGATCACCGACATCACCGATGCGATGATCGTGGGGCGACTGTTTCACAAGCTGCTGGCCGGCGGGGTCGTGCTTGTCATCACCTCGAACCGCCCGCCCGAGGATCTGTACAAGAACGGCTTGAACCGGGCGTCCTTCCTGCCGTTCATCGACCTGTTGCGCGCGCGGCTGGACGTGATGGAGCTGGAAAGCCCGCATGATTACCGTCAGCACCGGTTGCAGGGGGAACAGGTCTATTTCCATCCCGCGGGCAAGGCCGGGCCGGTGCTCGCCGCCATCTGGGAGGATCTGACGGCCGGGGCGCAGCCGATCGCGCTGCATCTGGCCGTCAACGGCCGCGACGTGGAATTGCCGCGCTTTGCCAATGGTGTGGCGCGCGCAAGCTTTTGGGAGCTTTGCGCACAGCCGCTGGGTCCGGCGGATTATCTGGCGATTGCCCGGGCGGTCCGGGTGCTGATTCTGGAAGACATCCCGAACCTGTCGGCATCGAACTACAACGAGGCGAAACGTTTCGTGACCCTGATCGACGCGCTCTACGAGGCCAGGGTGCGGCTGATCTGTTCCGCCGCGGACGAGCCGGAGCAGCTTTACATCGAAGGCGAAGGCAGCTTCGAATTTGCCCGGACGGCCAGCCGACTGCGCGAAATGCAGAGCGCCGATTGGGGCTAGGACGGGCATTGCGCCCATCCTGCCCGTCCTACTGCCAGGCCTGCCAGGCCAGGCGCAGCGCCATGCCCGTCGATGTCGCCACCAGAAGCGGCTTGATCAGCCGCGCCCCGACCCGCACCGCCAGCCGCGCCCCCAGCGTCGCCCCCGCCAGCTGACCCAGCGCCATGCCTGCGCCCACCATCCACAGCATGTGGCCCGACAGGGCAAAGACCGCGAAAGAGCCGATGTTCGAGGCAAAGTTCAGCATCTTGGTCTGCGCCGTGGCCCGCAGCACCCCAGACCCGGCCAGCATCACGAAGGCCAGCATGAAGAATGACCCGGTCCCGGGGCCAAAGAACCCGTCATAGCCCGCGATCACCGGCACGACGCACAGCGCAAAGACCAGCGGCGTCAGCCGCGCCCGGCGGGGCAGGTCGGTCAGGCCGGGTTTCAGGGCAAAGAACCCGGCGATGCCGATCAGCACCGGCGGCATGACCAATTTCAGCAGATCGGCCGGCAGGGCCGCGGCCACAAGCGACCCCAGCGCGCCGAATGCCAGGCTGATGGCCGCGGTCAGCAGCCCCTCGGACGGGTGGACCTGGCCGGTGTGCACATAATTGGCAAAGGCGGTGCCCGATCCGACCATGCCCTGCATCTTGTTGGTCGCCAGCGCCTGCAACGGGGTCACGCCGCACAGCAACAGCGCCGGCACCGAGATCAGCCCGCCACCGCCCGCTATGGAATCGACAAAACCGGCCAGGAAGGCCACGCCCACCAGGATCAGCGCAAGATGGGTGGCGATCTCGAAACTCACAGCGCGCACCGGTTCCGGCCGTGTGCCCGATCAGCGCAGAGCCCTGCGCTCGAAAGCCGCGACGGGCGGCCGGCCTGCGGCGGCGCGGCAGAGACTGCAGAGACTGGGCTCACGCGGCAAATTCCTCTCGGGCATAGCCTTGCAGATAAAGGAGCGCCGTCAAATCGCCGTGGTTCACCCGCACCTGGCATTCTGCGGCGACCGAGGGCTTGGCGTGCAGGGCCACGCCCGTGCCCGCCCGCTGCAGCATGGCCAGATCATTCGCGCCGTCGCCCACTGCGATCGCCTCGGCCGGGTCGATGCCCAGCCGCGCCGAGATTTCCTCCAGCGCGCTCAGCTTGGCCGCCTTGCCCAGGATCGGATCGGCGACCTCGCCCGACAGATGCTCGCCATCGCTCAGCAGGGTATTCGCGCGGCTTTCGTCAAAGCCCAGCAGATCGGCAATGCGGCTGGTAAAGGCGGTAAACCCGCCGGAGACCAGCGCGGCATAGGCACCATGCGCCTTCATCGTGGCCAGCAGTTCCGGCGCGCCGGACATCAGCGTGATGCGGTGGCGCAGCACGCGGTCGATCACGGCAACCGGCAGACCCCGCAAGAGCCCGACCCGCTCGCGCAGCGCCGATTCGAAATCCAGCTCGCCATTCATCGCGCGCGCGGTGATGCCGGCCACATGGGCGCCCACCCCGGCCTCGTCGGCCAGTTCGTCGATGCATTCCTGCTCGATCATCGTGCTGTCCATGTCGGCGATCAGCAGCCGCTTGCGCCGGCCCGCGGCCTTTTGCACCACCAGGTCGACCTGCCGCTCCTGAAAGGCCTGCCACACCTCCCAGCGGTTTTCCGGTATCGCCGCCAGCGGAAACTCTGCCGCCACGCCCGGGTCGAGCCAGACCGCATCGCCGCCGCCCCAGGCGTTGCGCAGGCTCTCGACGGCGGCGCGATCCAGCCTTGGGTGCGCGGGATGGGTCAGAAGCGTGGCGATGAACATGCGGCAGGTTTCCGATAGTGGAAAAGGGCGTCGCAAATGGCGCCTCAAGCGGCGCAATAGCCGCATTTTGCGCCTTGTGCCAGTGCCCGACAGCCAATAAACCCGGCGGCGGGACACCCCTCCCCAACGGGGGGCTCATAGCTGGAAGGCTACCATGACGGAACTGACTGAACCGGCCAAGCGCCCGGCCAACCCGCGCTTTTCTTCTGGCCCCTGTGCCAAGATCCCCAACTTTTCGCTGGATATGCTGTCGGACGCGCCGCTTGGCCGCTCGCACCGTGCCGCGGTCGGCAAGGCCAAGCTGAAAGAGGCGATCGACCTGACCCGCGAGATTCTGGGCGTGCCGGCGGATTACCGTATCGGCATCGTGCCGGCCTCGGACACCGGAGCCGTGGAAATGGCGCTGTGGAGCCTGCTGGGCGCCCGGCCGGTGGAAATGCTGGCCTGGGAATCGTTCGGCCAAGGCTGGGTGACCGATGTGGTGCGCCAGCTCAAGATCGCCGCCAAGGTCAAGGTCGCCCCCTATGGCCAGATCGTCGATTTCAGGACGGTGGATTTCGACAGCGACGTGGTCTTCACCTGGAACGGCACCACCAGCGGCTGCCGTGTGCCGAACGGCGATGCCATTCCGGCCGACCGCGGCGGTCTGACCATCTGTGACGCGACCAGCGCCGCCTTCGCGATGGACCTGCCCTGGGACAAGCTCGATGTCGTGACCTTCAGCTGGCAGAAGGTGCTGGGCGGCGAAGGCGCCCATGGCATGCTGATCCTCAGCCCCCGTGCCGTGCAACGGCTTGAAACCCACACTCCGCCGTGGCCGCTGCCCAAGATCTTTCGCCTGACCGCCAAGGGCAAGATCCTGGAAGGCATCTTCCAGGGCGAGACGATCAACACGCCGTCCATGCTGGCGACCGAGGATTACCTGGTTGCGCTGAAATGGGCCAGGTCGGTCGGCGGGCTGAAGGGCCTGATCGCCCGGGCCGAGGCCAATGCCCGGGTCGTGTGGGATTTCTGTGCCAGGAACCCCTGGCTCGCGAACCTGGCCGAGACGCCCGAGATCGCCTCCACCACCAGCGTCTGCCTGAAGTTCACCGATCCGCGCATCAAGGACGCCGATGCGTTCGCCAAGGCCGTGGCCCGGCGCATCGAAAGGGCTGGCGCCGGCTTTGACCTGGGCGCCTATCGCGACGCGCCCGCCGGTCTGCGCATCTGGTGCGGATCGACCGTCGAAACGGCCGATGTCGAGGCGCTGATGCCCTGGATCGAGCACGCCTTCCACGCCGAACTGGCCGCACAGGCCTGACCGGGATGGCGGGGTGAGCCCCGCACTGCCCCGTCCCTCGCCGCCCTCATCCCCTCTTTCAAGGAGTCCGAAATGGCCCCCCGCGTTCTCGTTTCCGACGAACTTTCCGAAACCGCCGTCCAGATCTTCCGCGACCGCGGAGTCGAGGTCGACTACATGCCCAAACTCGGCAAGGACAAGGAAAAGCTGGCCGAGATCATCGGCGATTATGATGGCCTGGCGATCCGCTCGGCCACCAAAGTCACCGAAAAGCTGCTACAAGCCGCGACCCGGCTGAAGGTCGTGGGCCGCGCCGGAATCGGTGTCGACAATGTCGATATCCCGGCCGCGTCCAGGAAGGGTGTGATCGTGATGAACACGCCCTTCGGCAATTCCATCACCACCGCAGAACATGCCATCGCGATGATGTTCGCCGTGGCCCGGCAGATCCCCGAGGCCAATGCCTCGACCCATGCCGGCAAGTGGGAAAAGTCGAGGTTCATGGGGGTCGAGCTGTTCAACAAGACCCTGGGCGTCATCGGTGCCGGCAACATCGGCGGCATCGTCTGCGAACGCGCCGTGGGGCTGCACATGAAGGTCATCGCCTATGACCCGTTCCTTTCGGATGAACGTGCCAGGACACTGGGTGTGCACAAGGTCGATCTGGACGAACTGCTGGCCAGGGCCGATTTCATCACGCTGCATGTGCCGCTGACCGACAAGACCCGAAACATCCTGTCGCGCGAGGCGCTGGCCAAGACCAAGCCCGGTGTGCGGATCATCAACTGCGCCCGCGGTGGCCTGCTGGACGAGGCCGCTCTGTTCGACGCCCTGAAATCGGGCCATGTCGCCGGTGCGGCGCTGGACGTGTTCGAAGTGGAGCCGGCCACGGACAGCCCGCTGCTGAACCTGCCCAACGTGGTCTGCACCCCGCACCTGGGCGCATCGACCACCGAAGCGCAGGAAAACGTGGCGCTGCAGGTCGCCGAGCAGATGTCGGATTACCTCCTCACAGGCGCCGTGCAGAATGCGCTGAACATGCCCAATGTGACCGCCGAAGAAGCCGTCGTGATGGGCCCCTGGATCAAGCTGGCCGGCCATCTGGGCTCTTTCGTCGGGCAGATGACCGAGGAACCGATCCGCGCGATCAACATCCTCTACGATGGCCGGGTGTCCGACATGAACCTGGCCGCCCTGAACCAGGCGGTCATCGCCGGGGTGATGAAGGCGTCCAATCCGGATGTGAATCTGGTCTCGGCCCCGATCGTCGCCAGGGAACGCGGCATCCAGGTATCCACCACGCGGCAGGACAAGACCGGGGTGTTCGACGCCTATATCAAGGTCACGATGGTGACTGACAAGCGCGAACGCTCGGTCGCCGGCACCTGCTTCAGCGATGGCAAGCCACGCTTCATCCAGATCAAGGGCATCAACATTGACGCCGAAATCGGCGCCCACATGCTTTACACCACCAACGAGGACGTGCCGGGCATCATCGGCCTGCTGGGGATGACGATGGGCAAGAACAACGTCAACATCGCCAATTTCACGCTGGGCCGGTCGGGTGTGGGCAAGGACGCAATCGCGATCCTGTATCTGGATCAGCCCATCGACCCCAAGGTGATCGACACGCTGGAATCGACCGGCATGTTCCACAGCGTCAGGGCCCTGCAGTTCGATCTGACCTGAGCCCGGCGCGTCCGATCGGATCGGGGGCGGCGGATCGCGGCCGCCGCCCCCGCCGCGCGGCCGCTCTGGCGCCGTCCGGACCTTGTGGCTATAGGTCCGGCGAAAGGCGGTGCCATGCATATCTACGCTATCGGTGACATCCACGGTCAGCTTGGGCTGTTGCAGGACATGCACGACCGAATCGCACGCGACCAGGACAGGCACGGTCCGGGACTGATCGTGCATCTGGGCGATTATGTCGACCGCGGGCCCGACAGCCGCGGCGTGGTCGATTACCTGATGCGGGGCATGGCCGAGGGGCGGAACTGGCTGGTGCTGATGGGCAACCATGACCGGATGTTCACCGGCTTCCTGAACGATCCGCATTGGCAGGACCCGGGTCTGCGGTCCGAATTGTCCTGGCTGCACTGGAAGTTGGGCGGGGCGGCCACGCTGGCCTCCTATGGCGTGCCGAATGCCGCCGACCGGCCGGTTGCCAAGGTGCATGCCGAGGCGGTGGCCGCGGTCCCGGTCGAACACCGCCGGTTCCTCGAGGCACTGCCCGATCGCCATCAGGCGGGTGAGGCGATCTTTGTGCATGCCGGATTGCGGCCCGGCATCCCGCTGGCCGAACAGTCCCAGACGGATCTGGTGTGGATCCGGCAGGGCTTTCTGGACCTGCGCACCGATCATGGGGCGCTGGTCGTGCATGGCCACACCGCCATCGACCAGCCGACGCATTACGGCAACCGGCTGAACCTCGACAGCGGCGCGGCCTATGGCGGGCCCCTCACCGGGGCGGTGATCCGGGGCCGCGATGCCTGGGTTCTGGGCCGCGACGGCCGCCACAGGCTGCCGGTCACGCCCGAAGCGCCGGATCGCTGACCTCCGCGCAGGCCCGGTTGCGACCGCCCTCGCGCCGAGGCAAACTCTTCGCAAAGGCCAAAATCTCGCCACATCAGCGCAAGGATTTTCGCGCGCCGCCCTCGCAGTCTGGCCCCACAGGCCAGACCAGGAGGTGGAAATGACGGTGGAAGTGGTGGACGGCGTGAAGGTCATCAAGCTGCGTGACAGCGCACTGGACAGACCCGCGCCGCAAGAGGCGCAAGACATGCTGACCATGGCCTATCTGTGGCAGTTGCTGTCGGGCGGCCACGGGCTGAAGGACGGCTCGATCTTCGAACGCCGCGTGCTGTGAGATCGGGGCCGGCAGCGGCGAGGGGCGCCCCCTGGCTCTGTCAGGGGCGCTGCCCCTGAAACCCCGGGATATTTGCGGCAAGATGAAAGACCTGATCACGCATCCGCGGGCTTATCGCAGGCGGATGCTCGATCGGGCCGAGCGGCCGCGGGCGTCGATCACCGACAGGGTGACGAAACCCGGCGACAGCTGTGGCAGCAGGGTTTCGCGGTCGGTCAGGCTGCTCGCCACCGGCGCGCCGTTGACCAGCCAGGTGAAGGGGGCCGTGCCGCCGGCGACACGGACCATCAGCCCGGCGGGCAGGAGTTCGACCTCGGATCCATCGGGCGGAAAGCTGACGGCCGGGGCGTCCGGCGCGGCGGCGAAGGCGGCCTCGCGTGAGCGGAAGTGCTGCAGGGGCGGCGGCAGCCGGGCGTTCGGCACCAGCAGCGTGGCAGCGGGCGGCGGGGGCCGCGGGGTCAGGCTCGGGGCGATGCGGGCGAAGGCCTGGAACAGCACGGGTGCTGCCAGGTCGGCGCCAAAGGCCCCGGGCACGGGCGACCCGTCGGGGCGGCCCATCCAGACGCCCACCACATGCGATCCGTCGAAACCGATGGCCCAGGCATCGCGGTGGCCGTAGGACGTGCCCGTCTTGTAGGCCAGCCGGTTTTGCGGCGCACCGGGCGGCGGGGCCAGGCCCGCCAGGATATCGCCCACTTCCCAGGCCGCCACCTCGGACAGGACGCGGGAACCCGGGGCGTGCTCGGCGTTTTCGACATAGGTCAGCGGCAGGCTGACGCCGCCGCGCGCGATCGCGGCATAGAGCTGCACCATGTCGGTCAGCGTCACCCCGATGCCGCCCAGCCCGATGGCCAGACCGGGCTGGCCGGCGGGCAGGCGGGCGACCATGCCCGCCTTGTCCATCGCCTGCAACAATCTTGCCGGACCCAGCGCATCGGTCAGTGCCACCGCCGGGATGTTCAGCGACAGTTGCAGCGCCTCGCGCAGGCGCAGGCTGCCGTGGAACCGGCGGTCGAAGTTCTGCGGCCTGTAGCCTCCGAAATCGCTGGGCACATCGTCGATCAGCGTTTCCGGATGGGCCAGGCCCTCGTCAAAGGCCAGGCCATAAATCAGCGGTTTCAGGGTGGAACCTGGCGAGCGGACGGCGGTCGTCATGTCGATGTAGCCCTGCCGCGCATCGGCCTGGAACGCGGCGGAACCGACCGAAGCCAGGATCCGGCCCGACCGGTGATCGGCCACCACGATGGCGACTTGCAGCCGCGCGCCTTCGCCCCGCACGACATCGGCGGCGAGCGTTTGCAGCGCCCGTTGCAGGCCCCCGTCGATCGTCAGGTTCAGCACCTGGGCGCTGGGATCGGCGGCGCGGGCCCTGTCGGCCAGATGCGGCGCGAGCCTTGGAAAATCGTGGCGCCGACCGGGGACGACCTCGGCCCGGGCGGCGGCGGCGGTGGCGCCGTCGATCAGGCCCTGCGCCACGGCGCGGGCCAGAACCCGGTCACGGGCATCGGTGGCGCGGCCGACAAAGCGGTCGGGGCGGCGGGTCTCGGGGCTCTGCGGGATCGCCACCAGAAGCGCCGCCTCGGCCGGGGTCAGGCGCCGCGGCTCCTTGCCGAAATAGGCCAGTGTCGCGGCGCGCAGGCCTTCGACATTGCCGCCATAGGGCGCCAGCAGCAGGTAGAGGTTCAGGATCTGCTGTTTGCTCAGCCGCCGCTCCAGCGCCAGCGCCAGGCGAATCTGGCGCAGCTTGGCCGCGACATGGCCCGTGCCGGACTCTTCCAGCAGGCGGGCGACCTGCATGGTCAGCGTCGATCCGCCCGAGATGACATGCCCGTTCAGCGCCGCCTGCCCCGCCGCGCGCAGCAGTGCCCATGGATCGACCCCGGCGTGATCGTAAAAGCGGTTGTCTTCATAGGCCAGCAGCAGGCGGATGAAGAGCGGGTCCACCTGATCCAGGCCGAGCCCCAGCCGCCAGCGGCCATCGGCCACGGTATAGGCGCGCAGCAGCGCCCCCTGATGGTCGCGCACCTCGACCGAGGTGGCGATCACCAGGGGCGGCAGCCGGGTGGCGTCGATCCAGGCATCCGCCCGGTCGCGCGCATAGGCCCCCAGCCAGAGGGTCAGGGCAAGCACCCAGAGCGTCCTTGCGCTGCCGATCACGGCGGATCCCCCGCCGTGCACCGCGTCGCTGCGCCCGCGTCAGGGGGCAATGGAGATGCTGCCGCTGTCGCCATGGGCCGCGTAATCCGGGCGATACATGTCCTCGACCGAGGCGGCCGGGGCGTGAAATGTTCCGGGCGATACGGCGCGGACCACATAGGCCAACTGGAATTCGGCATTGTCGCTGCGGTCGATGGCGGCCAGGAACCGGTCGGCGCGGAATTCGGAATGGGCGACCTCGGTTTCCGGGGACAGCCAGTCCAGCGCCGAAATCGTGCCCGATGCGATCAGGTTCGGGTTGTCGATCTCCATGCCGGCGGGCAGCGGATCGCTGACCATCAGCCGCGCTTCGCCCTGGGCAAAGGGGGTGATCGTCAAGACCGCCACCAGCCGGTCGCCGGTTTTCAGACGGCTCAGGTCGGCTTCCTGGCCCTGCATCGTGTAATAGCTGCGGCTGATGGCATAGCCGTTGCCACCGGCGGGCTCTGGTTCGGAGGGCACGCCATGGGTGGTCAGCGTCAGCGTGGTGTCGGCGCCGGTGTTCTGCACCTGGATCGGCGCGCTGCCCTCCGTCCGCATCCGCACCAGCGGGCCGCGGGCGGGCTGACCGTCGATCAGGATGGCGTCGGCGGGCTGGCGGTCGATCAGCGCATTGGCCGCCAGCAGGCCCCAGGCCATTTCCTGGGTCGACATGGCCCCGGTGCGCCGGGCCAGCGCCGGCACCAGCTCTTCCCGGTCCACCGCGGTCGAACCGGCTTCCAGCGCCAGTGACAGCACCCCCGCCGTATCGCGCCAGGCAGAGCCGTAATCGGTGCGCAGCACCTGACCGGGGTCGCTGCGGCTCCATTCCGCTCTGGCGGCGGCCACGGCCTTGCGGAACATCGCATCGGCGCGCGGCTGGTCGCCATAGCTTGCCAGTGCCGCACCCAGCTGCGCCATCGCCAGGGGCGTCGCGAAAGCATCGCCCTTCACATCGGCGTAATAGCGCAGGTCTCCGATCGCCGCCGCGCCCTCGCGGGCCAGGACCATCAGCGCATAGGCCAGCGGTTCGCCGCCAAGATCGAAGTCGGAATAGTAGTTCACCTGGTTGCGCAGATTGTCCAGGGCCATGCGCAAGGCGCCATCCGGCACCGCATAACCCCTGGCCCTGGCCCGGCTGAGAAAGTCGGTGACATAGGCATCCAGCCACATGTCGCCCTCACCCGGTGCCCAGAGGCCGAAACCGCCCGAGGCGCCCTGGTTCAGCAGCACCTCGGCCACCGCCTGTTCCACCCGATCGCGGATATTGGCGGCATCGGGCATCTGCATCGCCTGGGCGACCTGTTCGACATAGAGCAGCGGCAGCGCCCTGGAGGTGATCTGTTCGGTGCAGCCATAGGGATAGCGGTCCAGCGCCTCCAGCAGGCCGGGGGCGTTCAGGCGGGCGATGGGGCCAATGGCCAGCGTGGCCCTGGCCGTGCCGGGGATCAGCCCGGCCAGCGCATTGTCGTCAAAGGTGAAGGCCTTGCCCCTGGGCAGGTCATTTCAGGTGACGGGGACCACCG
>JAKALB010000215.1 GCA_021813365.1 Pseudomonadota bacterium
AAGATGCGCTGCGCTTCGGGCGTGTCGCGCAGGCTGTCGTCGATCAGGGACAGGTTGGCCGCGATCAGGCGCATCACATTGGGATGCAGCAGATAGCCCGAGCGCAGCGCCTCTTCGAAGATGCGGAGCAGGTTGACCGGATCGGCCAGGAACCTGGCCGGATCGACCACGTCGAGCCGGCCCTGCGCCAGCCTGTAGCCTGCGGGCACCTTCGATCGGGTGAAAAAGCCCTTTAGCCGGGCTTCGGGCTTGGCGTGGCGGGCTTCCAGCTCGGTCAGGAAGATGCGGGTCAGTTCGCCCACGCGGGTGGCGTGGCGGAAAAAGTCCTGCATGAAGACTTCCACGGCGCGACGGCCGCCCTGGTCCCTGTAGCCCATCCGGGCCGCGACCTCGACTTGCAGGTCGAAGGTCAACTGGTCCACGCAGCGGCCTGAGATGTAGTGCAGGTGACAGCGCACGGCCCAAAGGAAAGCCTCGGCCCGTTCGAAAATCTCGAATTCCTCGCGGCTGAACAGGCCCTTGGCGACCAGGCCTTCGGGTGAGGGCACACGGAACAGGTATTTGCCGATCCAGTACAGGGTCTGCAGATCGCGCAGACCGCCCTTGGATTCCTTGACGTTGGGTTCCAGAACGTAGCGCTGCTCGCCGTGTTTCTTGTGCCGTTCGCTGCGTTCCACCAGCTTGGCGTCGATGAACTCGGCCCCGGTGGACTTGAACAGGTCCGACCAAAGCCTGTCGTCGAGATCGCGTGCCAGCGCGGCCTCGCCTGCGATGAAGCGATGCTCCAGCAGGGCGGTGCGGATGGTGATGTCCTCGCGGCCGAGGCGCAGGCAATCCTTGACCGTGCGGCTGGAGTGGCCGACCTTGAGCTTCAGATCCCACAGCAGATAGAGAACGCTCTCGATCAGGCTTTCGGCCCAGGGCGTGATCTTGCCCGGCACCAGAAACAGCAGGTCCACGTCGGAATGCGGCGCCATTTCGGCCCGGCCATAGCCACCCACCGCCAGGACAGCCAGCTTGTCGCTGTCGTCGGGATTCGAGATCGGGTGCAGCCAGTGGCGGGCGACGTGCAGGACCAGGCTGACCAGATCGTCGGTCAGCCGGGCCTGGCTGCGGATCAGGGCGCGCGCCTCACGCGGGTGTGCCAGGAAGGCGGCCTCCAGCCGGGCGTTCGCGGCGGCTTTCGCCGCGGCCAGGATCTGGCCGGCAATGGCGCGGGGCGGGCGGGTCTCGGCCCCTTCCGGGGGCCTGGCCGCGGCCAGCGCCGCGTCAAGCTGCATGCGCAGCGCATCGCGGTCGAGCACGGTTTCGGGCGGCAGCAGCATCGGGGCGATCGGGCTTTCCGGAAAGGGCGGGGCCGCGCCTGGGCAGCACGGCCCTGCGCGGGTCAGGGTCCTTGGGTGCGCGCGCGGGGCCGCGAGGCGGCGCCGCGCATCGGCCTGGGGCGGTCAGAAGCCCGCCGCACCGCCGCCGGCAACGAAGCTGCGCGGTGCGGCATCGATGACGGAAACCTGGCCGTCCACGACCTGGGCCACCGCCAGCGCGCGGGTGTTGGTGCCGTCGCGGTTCAGCCGGAAGGCGCCTGTCACCCCGGCAAAGCCCGCGCTCTGCGTCAGCGCGGCCGCCGACAGATTCGCCCCCGATTTCGCCAGTGCGCCGATGGCGGCGATGCCATCGTAGCCCAGGCTGGCGATCGGATGCGGCGGCTCGCCATAGGTCGCCTGATAGCGCTGGGCGAACAGGGTGTAGATCGCGGGATCGGGCAGGGCGAACCAGCCGCCCTGAACGCCGGGCAAGGCCAGCGTGGCGGCGGGAATGTCCCAGCGGGTCAGGCCGATGAAGCGGGTGACTTCAGGGTTGACGCCATTGTCCTTCAACAGCTGGCTGACCAGCGGCAGGGCACCCGATGTGTCGGCCGTCAGGAACACCCCCTGCGCGCCCGAGCCGCGGATCTGCGCCGTGATGCCGGAAATCGCCTGCACCACACCGTTCTGCGAGAATTCGTAAGAGGCCGAGCCGACCACGGTGCCGCCCGCCGCAGCCACGCCACGCTGGATGGCGGCGGCGCCGATTTCGCCGGCCTGGGTCTGGTCATGCACGATCATGATCTGGCTCACGCCGTGGCTGACGGCATAGGCGGCCAGGCGCATGGCGGTGTTGTCCCAGGTCTGACCCAGGACAAAGACATTGCCACCCGCGATGGCGGTGTTGTTCGAGAAGCTGAGGACGTTGACGCCCCGGTTCGCCACTGCCAGGCCGGCGGCATTGGCCTCTTGCGCATAGACCGGGCCCAGGATGATGGCCGCGCCTTCGTCGACGGCTCTGGAGGCCATCTCTCCGGCGGTCTTGGGATCACCGGCGGTGTTGTAGACCCGCAGGTCGATCGTCACGCCGCCCAGGTCGCCCATGGCCAGCTGCACGGCATTCTGGATCGAGCGGGCCAGCAATTCGTCGCTGGCCTGGCCGGAGCCCGCCGGCACCAGCAGGGCCACGGGCACCCTGGTGCCGATGCCCGGCCCGGCCGAAGGCGGCGGCGCCTCGCCACAGGCGGCCAGCGCCGCGAGGCCGACGAGAAGAGCGAGGCGGCCAAGCGTCTTGCGGGCCAGGGACAATACGGACAACATGGGCAAACTCTCTTTTTCCTTCAGGCCGCTGGCGGTGGAAATCGCTGGCAAACTAGACCGAAACAGGGAAGGACGCAAACAAAGCCCGAAGGTGGGGCCGAAGGTTCCGGGAGGCAGGAATGGACGAGGCCGGCGAAGCAGGGTCCGCCCCGTGGGCGCCTGCAGCAGCGCCCGGGGCCGCGATGCGGCTGGAGCCGGGGCTGCATCTGGTCGCCACGCCGATCGGCGCGGCGCGCGACATCACGCTGAAGGCGCTGGATCTGCTGGCGGGGGCCGATCTGCTGGTCGCCGAGGACACGCGGACCTTGCGACACCTGATGGAAATCCACGGGATCGGCCTGAAGGGGCGGCAGATTCTGGCCTATCATGACCATGCCGGAGCCGGGGTGGCAGACCGCATCCTGGCGGCGCTGCGGACAGGCGCGGTGGTGGCCTATGCGTCGGATGCCGGCACCCCGCTGATTTCGGACCCCGGATTCGCCCTGGTGCGGCTGGCACTGGAGGCGGGGCTGCCCGTGCATGCGGCGCCGGGCGCCTCGGCCCTGCTGGCGGCGCTCACCGTGGCGGGGCTGCCGACCGACCGGTTCTTCTTTGCCGGTTTCCTGCCGCCATG
>JAKALB010000004.1 GCA_021813365.1 Pseudomonadota bacterium
TGACCTATGAGGTGCGCGGCGATGCGATCTATGTGCCCGACACCGAACGCGATTCGCTGCGGATGGTTCTGGCGGGCCAGGGTTTGCCGGCGGTGGGCGCAGGAGGCAACGAAATCCTTGACGGGCTGTCGGGCTTCGGCACGACGAGCCAGATGTTCGACGCCGCCTACTGGCGCGCGAAAGAGGGTGAGCTGGCGCGCACCATTTTGGCGCTGCCCGAAATCCGCTCGGCCCGGGTGCATATCGCCCAGGCGCCGACCGAACTGTTCAAGCCCGATCAAGCACCGACCGCCTCGGTCACGGTGACGACGCGCGATGGCGGGATTTCCGGGGTCCATGCCAGGGCGATCCGGCACCTGGTGGCAGGCGCGGTGCCCGGGATGAAGGCCGATGACGTGGCGGTGATCGATTCCGTGGCGGGCCTGGTGACCACGGAAAGCGACGATGCCAACCCGATGGCCGGCGCCGATGCCAAGGCCGCCGAAATCCGCAGGAACCTGGAGCGGCTGCTGGATGCGCGGGTCGGGCCGGGCAAGGCGGTGGTCGAGGTTTCGGTCGATGTGGTGACCGAACGGGAACAGGTGACCGAGACGACCTATGATCCGCAAGGCCGGGTGGCGATCTCGTCCGAAACCCAGGAAAAGACCGGGCAGTCGAACGGGGCGAACGGCAATGTGACCGTCGCCTCGAACCTGCCGAATGGCACCCAGAACAACGGCGCGCAGAACTCCAGCCAGACCTCGGAAAAGCAGGAGCGGGTGAATTACGAAGTCAGCCAGACCCGGCGCGAGATTCTGAAGGCGCCGGGGTCGGTGCGGAAGATCTCGGTCGCGGTGCTGCTGGATGGCGAGCCGGTGACGGCGGCGGATGGCAGCGTGACCTTGCAGCCGCGGACCGATGCCGAACTGGCGGCGCTGAAGGAACTGGTCAGCTCGGCCGCCGGGCTGGACGAAAGCCGGGGCGATGTGCTGACGATCAAGTCGATGCTGTTCCAGCCGACCGCCGCGCAGGGCACGATCGCGGATGCGGGCCTGCTGTCGCATCTGGGCAAGATCGACCTGATGTCGGCGATCCAGCTTGGTGTCCTGGCGCTGGTGGCGCTGGTGCTGGGCCTGTTCGTCGTCCGCCCGGTGCTGACCTCGTCGGCACGGGCGCGCGGCCTGCCGGCGCCGGATGGCGTGCTGGCCCTGCCGCCCCTGGGCGCGGCCGCAGGCATGCAGCCGCCCGGTGCGGCCCCTCTGACGGGCGAGATCGACGATGGCAACGGCTTTGCCCTGCTGGATGGCGAGGAACTGGCCACACCCGACGCCAACGACCCGGTGGCGCGCCTGCGCCGCCTGATCGAGGAGCGCCAGGCCGAATCGGTCGAAATCCTGCGCGGCTGGATGGAACTGGATGAGGAGCGCGCCTGATGGTCCTGCGCCTGGAGGTTTTCGACAGTGAACCCGGCGGCCCTTCCGGCGGCCGGCCCGAGACCGTCGTCCTGGACACGCTGGCCCTGGAAGAAGCCAAGCTGACGGCCTATGAGTCCGGCTATTCGGCCGGCTGGGAGGATGCCGCCGCCGCGCAATCCGAGGATCGCGCCAGGATGTCGGCGGATCTGGCGCGCAGCCTGCAGAGCCTGTCCTTCACCTATCACGAGGCGCGGGCGCATGTGCTGAAGGCGGTCGAACCGCTGTTGCGTGAAGTCGTGGGCCAGTTGCTGCCGCCGATCGCGCGCGAGGCCCTGGCGCCGGTGGTGCTGGAAACCCTGATGCCGCTGGCCGAGACGCTGGTCGATGCGCCGATCACCCTGGTGCTGAACCCCGCCGCGCGCCCCGCGATCGAGAACCTGCTGGAAAAGGCCACCGGTCTGCCGCTGGTCCTGCAGGAAGAACCGACACTGGGCGAAGGCCAGGTCTATCTGAAACTGGGCGATGTGGAGCGCGAGGTCAATCTCGACCGCGCCGTCGCCGACATCACCGCCGCCGTGCGCGGCTTTTTCGATCTGTCTGGAAAGGACTGAACCATGGACGGCATGAGTGAGACGAACCCCTTTGCCCAGGTCCCGATCGAGGTGACGATTTCCGTCGGCAAGGCGCGGCCCCTGGTGCGCGACCTGCTGCGCCTGTCGCGCGACGCCGTGCTGCCGCTGGATCGCCGGGTGGACGACCCGGTCGAGCTCTATGTGGGCGACTGGCTGATCGCCCGGGGCGAACTGCAGGAGCTGGAGGGGGATCAGTCGGGCCAACTGGCCGTGCGCCTGACCGAGGTTGCCAATCTGCGGGGCGGGCTGTGAAGCCAGGACGCCTGCTGGCCCTGGCCCTGGCGTCAAGCCTGGTGGCCCTGCCCGCCCTGGCTCAACAGCTCTCCATCGATTTCGGAGACGGCGGCTCGCTGACCACGCGGACGATCGAACTGATGCTGGTGGTGGGTGTGCTGAGCCTGGTGCCCGGCCTGGCCGTGATGGTGACCTGCTTTCCCTTCATCGTCACGGTCCTGTCGATCCTGCGTCAGGCCCTGGGTCTGCAGCAATCGCCACCCAACATGCTGATCGTCAGCCTGTCGCTGTTCCTGACCTGGTATGTGATGGATCCGGTCTTTACCGAAGCCTGGGCCAGGGGCGTGGCGCCGCTGACCAGCGGCACGATGGATCTCCAGTCCGCCTTGCCGCTGATCATCGCGCCGTTCCGCGGATTCATGTCGGCCCGTGTCGACCCGGCCACCTTCCAGGCGCTGCAGGCGATCCGCCCCGGCCCTGCGGTGCCGCCGCAAGAGGCCGCCCTGTCGCTCCTGGTGCCCTCGTTCATGCTGTCGGAAATCAGTCGGGCATTCCAGATCGGCTTTCTGGTTTTCCTGCCCTTCCTGATCATCGACCTGGTGACGGCGGCCGTGCTCACCTCGATGGGGATGATGATGGTTCCGCCGGCCGTCGTGTCGCTGCCGTTCAAGCTGGCGTTCTTCGTCGTCGCCAACGGCTGGGGCCTGATCTCGGCCGCGCTGGTGCGCAGCTATTCCTGATGCGGTCGCCTGACCGGGTGCCCGACGGCCAGGCGCGGCGGCGACCCTGCCGCGCGGCCTGGCCCTGCGTCAATTCACGATGAACTCGGCGTGCAGCGCACCCGCGGCGTTGATGCTTTTCAGGATGTCGATCATGTCATGCGGCGAGACGCCCAGCGCGTTCAGCCCGGCCACGATCTCCGACAGGTTGGCCCCGCCATCCACCTCGGCCAGGCCCTTGCCCGGTTCGTTGGTAATGCCGGCGGTGGTGCGGGGCACGGTCACGGTCTTGCCGTCGGCAAAGGGGTTGGGCTGCACCACGACCGGGTTTTCATCGATCCGCAGGGTCAGATTGCCCTGGGCGACGGCGACGCGCGAGATCCGGACATCCTCGCCCATGACGATCGTGCCCGAGCGTTGATCCACCACCACCCGAGCGCGAGACTCGGGGTTGATCTCGACATCCTCGAGCCGCTCGATCGCATGGGCGGGCGAGGCGATGCCGGTGGCGCCGATGTCGACCTTGACGGTGCCCGCATCCAGCATCAGGGCCACCGGGGCCCCGAATTCGTCGTTGATGCCCTTCTCGATCCGCTTGGCCGTGGTGAAATCCGGGGTTCGCAGCGCCAGTCGGACCGAGGTCATCCTGGTAAAGTCGAAATCGACCTCGCGCTCGACCCGGGCTCCTGCGGGAATGACCCCCGCCGTCGGCACGCCCTGAACCACTTTCGACGCCTCGCCCTCGGCCGAGACGCCGCCGGCAAGCACGGCACCCTGGGCCACCGCATAGATCTGGCCATCCGCCCCGTTCAAGGGCGTCATGATCAGCGTGCCGCCCAGCAGGCTCTTGGCATCGCCCATGGCCGAAACGCTGACATCGACCCGCCCGCCCGCCCGGGCGAACGGCGGCAGGCTGGCGGTGACGAAAACCGCGGCGACATTCTTGGGTTGCAGGGTTTCCCCCGAGACATTCACCCCCAGTCGCTCCAGCAGGTTCGACATGATCTCTTCGGTGTAGGGCGAGTTGCGCAACCCGTCACCGGTGCCGTTCAGACCGACCACCAGCCCATAACCCACAAGATCGTTGCCGCGCACGCCATCGAATTCGACCAGGTCCTTGATCCGGACCGGGGTGGCGAAGGCGGGCGTCAGAAAGGTGAAACACAGGGCGACGGCGAGGGAAAGTCTCATCTGAGGTAATCCGTCAGGCTAAGCTGCGCCATGCGCGCGGTGATCATGTAAAGCGCCTCTAGCTGGGTCTGGGCGGATTGCAGCTTCGAGGCCGCCTCGTACTGATCGACCGAGACGATCTGGGATTGCGCGATCTTCAGTGCGGTGATCTGCGCCTGGTTGCGCGTGTCGGCATCGCCGATCCGGGCCTGAATGATACCCAGATGCGCGGCCAACTGGGCACGATCGGTCCGACTGGCCAGCAGGGATTCACCGGCCTTCTGCGCCAGGGCCGATTGCGCCACCCCATTGCCACCCAGCAAAGTGCCCTGGGTCAGCAGGGCCCCCATGGCCAGCCCCTTCAACGTCTGCTTGATGGCCGGGTCGATGGCGCGGATGTCCAGTCGCGCGGTTTCGTCCGAGGAAATCTGCAAGTCGGCCAGCGTGGCGCCGCCCTGATAGACCGTGGTGTCAAAGCTGCCGCCATCGGCGAAATAGGCATCCAGCGCATCGGTCACTTCCGTTACGGTCAGCATGCCCGAAGTGAGCGTCGACAGATCGGCCAGAACGACGTCGGCATCCGCGACCGCAGGGCCATCGGTGATCTGCCCGGCGAACAGGCTGCGGTCGCCGAAACGGGTGTTCAGGGCCGACATGGCGGTGCGAAAGCTCTGCTGGGCCTCGAAGCCGACCCTGTCGAGCTGCACGGCGGCGCCGCCGATCCCGGCGGTCAGCAGGGTCGAGGCCAGGGCATCGGCCTGGCCGTCGATCGTGTCCAGCGCGGTCTGCATCGCCTCTGCCATCATCCCGGCCTCGACATTGACCGAGGAATAGCCGTCGAGCTGCGCCAGCGAGGCGGTCAGGCTGGCCAGGGGCGCGAAATCGCCCGACAGATGCCGGGTCATGTCAGAGGCCATGCCGGTCGTCACTTCGGTCGAAAGCTCGCCGATCTGCGTTTTCAGAGACGCATTCTGCCGCTTCAGAAGGAACAGTTGCGCCAGATCACCCACGGAAAAATCGGTCATCTCACAGTTCCAGAAGCTTCTTGATCATATCGTCCACCGCGGCCAGGATCCTGGCATTGGCGGCATAGGCCTGTTCGATCTGCAGCAGGTCCTGCATTTCCTGATCGGTGTCGACCCCGCCTTCCAGCTCCATCGCCTTCATCGTGTCGGCCCGGTTTTGGGCATAGGTCGCATCGCTTTCCGAGCCGAGCCGTGCGGTCGCGATCTGCGAAGAGAAATCGGCGGAAAGCTCGGAAAAACTGCGCGCGCCCTGCATGAAATTGCCCGACACCGGGCTGCGGTCGCTGGTCAGCGCATGTTCCCAGGCGTTCAGCAGGGCGGCATTGCCGGCGTCGCCGGGCGTGGCTGCACCCAGGCCGTCGCGCAGATGCCAAAGCTGGCCCCCCGCGGCCGGATCGACCACCGGGTTCAGGCGGATGCGCTGGGCCAGCCCAACCTCGTTCAGCGGATCGAAGGCGGCGCCGTTGTCGGTGAACAGGCCGGCCGCGCCCGGAGCGCGGGTCGCATCCAGCGCCGGATCCTGAAAGCGTTCGACCAGGTCGCGGGCCACGGCGTCGACCCTGGTCTGGGCGTCGACCGCCACGACATCGCGGACACGGAACAGCGCGGCCAGCGACCCGCCGCCCAGTGGAGAGTTCGGGCCCGAAGCGTCGATCGGCCGACCGTCGATCAGCAGGGGCGACAGCGCGCCGCCTTGCAGGGTCATGCCGGGGGCCACGACACCGACCGGCGAAAATTCGATCCGGGTCGCCTCGCCCTCGACCAGCATCAGGCCGCCCGTCGTCATCAGGGCGACCTGGCCATCGCCACGGTCGAATTCGCGGATCGGCACGATCGAGGCAATCGAATCGATCATTTGCTGGCGCTGGTCGATCAGCGCCGAGGGATCGGCGGCGGAGCCCATGTTGGTGCGGATCTGGGCGTTCAGGTCGGCAACCCGGCCGAGCGTGTCGTTCAGTTGTTGCACCTGGTTCGCGATCTCGGCGTCGGCAGCGGCCCGCTGGTCCTGGATCTTGTCGGAAATGGCGTTGATCTGGTTGGCCAGGGCCTGGGCCGCGACAGCAACCTGATCCAGCCGCGCCTCGCTTTCCGGATGCGAGGTTGCCGCCAGAAGCGCCGTGTCGAACGTGTTGATCCTGCCGTTCAACGACTGCGGCTGATCCGGCGAGCCGATCGGCACCTCGATCGATTTGTAGAAATCCGCCAGCACTGCGGTGCCCGCGGCATCGGCATCGGACAGGCGGCGTTCGCCGATGAGGCGCATGTCGACGATCCGGGTGACGCCGGCGATCGCCACGCCCTGACCAGAGGAGCCGACCGACCGTGCCGAGACCTCCAGCACACGGCGGCCATAGCCGGGCGTCGCCGCATTGGCGATGTTGGACGCCACGATTTCCGCCCGGCGCGAGGCCGCAGTCAGGCCCGACAGGGCGCTGGAGAGGCTGCCGCTTACACTGCTCATTCAATGGCCTCAGCGTTTGAGATTGGTGGTTTCCTGCAGCATCTCGTCCACCGTCTGGATGACCTTGGCATTCGAGGAATAGGCGCGCTGAGTGGTGATCAGCTGGGTCAGTTCCCCGGCCACATCCACCGAGGATTCCTCGCGCGAATAGCCCTGCATCGCGCCAGTCGGCCCATCGCCGGCGTTCCACAGATAGTAGGGCCCGGAGTCCGGCGAGATGGAATAGGTCTGGTCATTGCCGGCGATCAGCCCATTCGGATTGGGCACGTCGACGACCGGGATCTGAAAGATGACCTTGGTGAAGCCCTGGTCGTAGATGGCGTGCAGATAGCCGTTCTCATCGACCTCGACAGAGACCAGGCTGGCCGCAGGCGAGCCGTTCTTGGTGATCGAGACCGGGGCGAAGTTGTCGGACAACTGGGTCATGCCGCCGCTTTGGCCAGGGATGCCGATGTCCAGTGAAATCGTGCCTCCGCCCACGGCCAGCGGAATGGTTCCGGTGGCCGGATCGAAGGCCGCTCCTGTAACCGTGGTGACCGAGGTCAGCGTACCGCCGGCCGTCTGGCTGCTGTCGAAGGTCATGGTGTATTCGCCCACTACCGCATCGCCCGAGGCGCTGTCGGTGATGGTCATCGTCCAGGCGTTGGTGGCCGGCTGCCCCGCGGCTGGAACGATCGGCGTGAAGGTGTAGTGCAACGATTCGGACGTGCCGAGGTTGCCATAATATTCGACCGTCAGCTCGAACGGTGCGCCATCCGCGCCATCCTGCGTCGATGTGGCGGGCAGGTTGATGCCCAAATGCATCTCGTCCGTCGGGTTCGATACATACTGGCTGGAGTTGATCACCACCGGTTCCAGCGCCGACATGCTGTCGCGCGGATAGGAGGGAATCGTGCCGTCGACATCCGCGGGCCAGCCCATCAGGACCTGGCCCGTTTCGGTGCGCAGCACGCCCGAAGCGTCGGGGCGGAACGAACCGGTCGTGGCCAGCATGATCGGATATTCGCCGTCCTGTCCGTTCAGGGCGCCGATGTTCGTCACCGGAAGAAAGCCCCTGCCATCAATGGCGATGTCGGTCGGGTTCGAGGTTGCGATCAGTGGCCCGCGTTCGTCGATCAGCCGCATCGACGAGGCGCGCACCCCCCCTGCCGTGTAGGAGGTCGAGGTATCGCCGTGAATGACGATCGAATAGAAGTCCGTCTGCTCACGCTTGTAGCCGTAGGTCGAGGAGTTCGCGATGTTGTCGGAAATCGCGGCCAGTTGCGTGGCGTTGGCATTGAGCCCCGATACGCCGACATTGAGCGAGGACGAAATGGTCATGGTGCGGTGCCCTTCTGAAGCTTCGACGGTTCTGCGTCGAAACTTCGCCGGGGCGCCTTAAGATCAACCTAACGCCAGACAGGATTCTTCCCGGGCCAGCGCCAGATTCAGCGGTCTTTTCGGATCAGGATCACCTCGATGCGGTTGTTGCGCTCGGCCGTCGGATCGGCCACGGCCGGGCGACGGTCGGCATGGCCCGAGATGCGGTCCATCCGTGCGCCATCCAGTCCGGCCTGAACGATCAGCGACCGGACCGCCTGGGCGCGGGCGGCGGAAAGATCCCAGGAGGGATCCTTGATCATGGTGATCGGGTAGGATTTCACGTAACCGTCGACCGCGACCTGATTTTCCGCGATGGCCAGCACCTGGGCCAGGATGCCCGCCAAGCCCTTCATCGTATCGGTCGGCTCGGCAGTATCGGCCTGGAACAGGGGCTGGCCGGGTGTGTCGAACAGTTCGATCACCAGGCCTTCATCGGTGACGCGGGTGATGACGTGGCGCAAGAGATGCTCCATCGTCTGGCTTTCGCCGCCGCGCGCGATCAGCGTGCGCTCGACATCCTGCATCACCTGCTGCTGGTCGGACGTCTCGCCGGTCTGTTCGCCGGACCCGGCCTTTTCCTCGCCCCGGGCCGCGCGCGATTCGGTCGGCATCATGGCGGCGGCGCCCCTGCCCACCTGGGCCAGGCGATCTTCGGTAAAGACCGAATCGCCGCCAAAGGCGCCGTCACCCCCGCCCGAGACGCGGTTGATCGGAATCGTCGGATTGAAGTAATCCGCAATGCCCTTGCGCTGCTTTTCGGTCGTCGCGTTCAACAGCCACATCAACATGAAGAACGCCATCATGGCCGTCACGAAGTCGGCATAGGCCACCTTCCACGCCCCGCCGTGGTGCCCGCCGCCCTGAACGATCTTCTTCCGCTTGATGATGACTGGCGCGGCATTCGACTGCCCTGCCATTCCCACACCCGGTATTCACACCCGCGATCAGGATTAGCAGGCTTCGGTTCATCAGCCCTTAACCCGGGGGATTTTAGCGGCTTTCCCGGTTCAGAGCGTCACGCCCAGTCGCAGCGCGTCATAGATCGCCGCATGGATGTTGCGCGCCTCGACCGCATCGCCGATGCGGAACAGCTGAAATCCCGCGCCGGCATCGGGCTGGGGCCGCACGGCGATCAGCGCATCGTAATCCACTGCGCCCTTGTTGGCGGATTGCGGTTTGAGATCGAAATACAGCTGGTCCAGCGGGATCGTGCCGTGGTTCACCACCACCTGATCGTAATGCGCGGTCTTGCCCAGCGTCATGTAATCGCTGTCGATCCGGGCTTTCAGCCGGTTGCCGTCGCGCTCGACGCCGGTCAGCCGATAGGTGACGGTGAAGGTCACGTCCTTGTCCTGCATCGCCCGCATGTAGGGCACCAGGTTCATGGCCATCACATCGGGCGCAAAGCTGCGGTCGGGGGTCATCACCTCGACCCTGGCGCCGGCTTCCGCCAGAAGCTGCGCGGCCTGCAGCGCGGTGTGGTCGCCCGCATCGTCAAACAGCAGCACATTCGTGCCGGGCTTCACATCGCCCGACAGGACATCCCAGGCCGAGACGGTCAGGTCATTGCCGAAGGACAGGATGTCCTTCTGCGGCAGACCACCGGTGGCGATGATCACGACATCAGGCGCCTCGGCCAGCACATCCGCGGCATCGGCCCAGGTGTTGAAGCGGAAGTCGACATCGCGTGCCGCGCATTGCGCCAGACGCCAGTCGATGATGCCGATCATCTCGGAGCGGCGTTTCTGCCGGGCCAGCAGGCGCACCTGACCGCCGGCCTGAGGCGCGGCCTCGAACACCACGACGCGGTGGCCGCGCTCTGCCGCGACTCGGGCGGCTTCCAGCCCGCCCGGGCCGGCGCCGACCACCACGACGGTCTTCCGGCGCGGTGCCGGCGGTATCACATGCGGCATCTGTTCTTCCCGGCCCGTCGCCGGGTTGTGGATGCACAGTGCCATGCCGCCCTGATAGATCCGGTCCAGGCAATAGGTCGCGCCCACACAGGGCCGGATGTCGGCTTCGCGGCCCTCCACGATCTTGCGCACGATATGCGGATCGGCCATGTGGGCGCGGGTCATGCCCACCATGTCCAGTTGCCCGGTGGCGACCGCATGTCGCGCCGTGGCCACGTCGGGAATCCGGCTGGCATGGAAGGTGGGCATGCCGACTTCGGCCTTCATCCGGCCCGCGAAATCCAGATGCGGGGCGCTGCGCATGCCGTGGATCGGGATCACGTCGGTCATTGCCGGATCGGTGTGGATGCGGCCGCGAATGATGTTCAGGAAATCCACCAGGCCTGAATCGCGGAACATCCTGCCGATGGCGATGCCGTCTTCGACACTGATGCCGCCCTTTTCGACCTCATCCGCAGTATAGCGCATGCCCAAGAGGAACCTGTCCCCCACCCGGCTGCGGCAGGCTTTCAGCACCTCCATCGCGAAACGGGCGCGGTTTTCCAGCGACCCGCCCCAGGGCGCTGCAAGCTGGTTGGTGAAGGGCGACATGAACTGGTCCAGCAGATGGCCGTAGCATTCGAATTCGACGCCATCCAGACCCGCGTCCTTCATCCGCTCGCAGGCATCGGCAAAGTCCTGGATCACCCGTTCGATGTCCCAATCCTCGATCACCTTGGGAAAGGCGCGGTGGCTGGGTTCGCGCCCCGGTCCGGCCGCCAGCACGGGCAGCCAGTCGCCCTTGTCCCAGCGGGTGCGGCGGCCCAGATGGGTCAACTGGATCATCACCGCCGCTCCGGCCTCGTGGCAGTCGTCGGCGATGCGGCGCATCCAGGGCACAACCTCGTCCCGATAGGCCAGTATGTTGTTGAACACCGGCGGGCTGTCGCGGCTGACGGCCGCCGAACCGGCCGTCATGACCATGGCAACCCCGGCCCTGGCCCGCTCCAGATGGTAGAGCCGGTAGCGGTCCTTCGGCATGCCGTCCTCGGGATAGGCCGGTTCGTGACTGGTCGTCATGATCCGGTTGCGCAATGTCAGATGTTTCAACTGATAGGGTTGCAGCAGCGGGTCGTTCGACATGATGGGCCTCCGGCGATAGCCCATCCAAACCAGAATCGACACAGGTGTCAAGTTTGACTCTGCGGGTGGACAGGCGCCGGAGGCGCCCCTAGGCTCTGGCCCATGGAACCAGACAAGCAAGACCGTGGCTGGCGCGGATCGGCCGACCTGTGGCTGGATGCGGCCTATGAGTTGCTGGTCGAAGGCGGAGTCGAGGCGGTGAAGGTCATGCCGCTGGCCGCCAGGCTGGGCCTTTCGCGAACCTCCTTCTACTGGCACTTCCCGGATCGCGAGGCGCTGCTGGCCGGCCTGATTGCGCGGTGGCAGGGTCGAAACACCGGCGTTCTGATCGCTCAGGCCGAGGCGCCCGCTGCCACGATCGCCGAGGCGATGCTGAACATCATCGACTGCTGGATCACGCCGGAAATGTTCGATTCACGACTGGAATTCGCGATCCGCACCTGGGCGCAGACCGATCCCGCCGTGGCCCGCGAACAGGCGCAGGCCGACGAGGCACGCATCACCGCCCTGACTGCGCTGTTCCTGCGGTTCCGGTTCGATCCGCGCGAGGCGGAAACCCGGGCGCGGGCAATCTATCTGACACAGATCGGCTATATCTCGATGCGCACCGAGGAAACGCTGGCACAGCGGCTGCAACGCATTCCGCTCTATGTGAAGGTCTTTGGCGGCACGGCACCGACCGAGGCCGAGTTGCAGGCCTTTCGCGCCCGCCACGCCGACCGGCTCTAGCGATCACGCACCGGGGTGGTGGCGCCAGCCCATCCGGTCAAACAGAGGTGCGTAGCGCGCCGAGAGCGCACGGAGAGCGGGGCCATCCAGGCTGTCGTGACAATCCCAGGCCTTGTTGGCCAGACCCAGGATCCGGGGGGCCAGCATGGGCTCGATCTGCTTGTCCCGGGTGGTGAACTCGGCCCAGAAGCAGCCCTGGACGCCCACGATCCGGTGCGCCACATCCTCGGCGCCTTCGGGCACTGGCTTCCAGGCCACAACCGCGTCCAGATCGACAAAGGCAGCCCAGGCGGCACCCCAATCCTCGGGCTCGCCGGTGTGGGCCATGTCGAAATACACATGCTGGGCCGGGCACATGACAACATCATGCCCGGCCCGCGCCGCCGCCAGGCCCGGGCCCTGCCCCGACCAGGAAAAGATCAGCGCGTTGTTTCCGATGCCGCCCTGGCAGCCGCGCGATGCCTCCTCCCAGGCCGCGGTGCGGATACCGTGCCGGCCGACAAACCGCGCCAGGCGCTCCATCGCATAGCCCTGCACGTCCTCCTGACTGACCAGCCCCATCTGCCGTTTCAGCGTCGCGACCGCCGGGCTCTGCGCCCAGGCACGGGGCGGCAGCTCATCGCCGCCCAGATGCAGCATGCCCATCGGGAACAGCCTGCCAATTTCCAGCGAAAGCGGCTCTAACAAGGCCCAGGTCGCTTGCATGGCCGGATTGACGATGTTTCTGGGATAACCCTGGATCGAGATTTCCTCACGCGGGTCTTCGGCATCGACCAGGCCTTGCACCACGGCATTCAGTCCAAAGCTGTGGGCGGGCACTTCGATTTCGGGCAGAACTTCGATGTGCAGCTCGCGCGCCCGGCCCAGCACCGCCTGGACATCGGCGCGGCTGTAGCTGCCGCCCGACCGGATGCCGCCACCGAACACGCCCGGAACCGCACAGCCTTCGCCGCGGAACTCGGTGCCTTGCCACAAGTCCGGACTGGTAACGACCTGCAGGCGGAACGCCTCGTCATCGGCGAAATGCCAATGGAACCGGTTGAGTTTCACCAGGGCCATCAGATCCAGAAGCCGCAGGATCGTATCGACCTGAAAGTAATGCCGCGCGCAATCCAGATGCTGGCCGCGCCAGGCAAACCGCGGCGCGTCGGTGATGCGGCCCAGGGGCAGACGCCCCCCCATCGTCTGCAACAGGGTCATCAGCGTGATCCCGGCGGCGAACCGGCCGCTTGCCGAGCCGGTTTCCAGCGTGACCCCGGAGTCCGCGATCTGAAGCACATAGGCGCCATCCGAAAGGCCCGGAACGGATCTTTCCCGCAGTGGAAGGCCGGAATCGTCTCTGAACCGGCCAAAACCCAGCCGTTGCGACAGGCTCTCGATCGCGGCGAAGGCTGCCGGATCACAGGCCAGGCCCGACACTTCGACCGCACCCTCACCCGGCGCCCAGGCCGAGGGCTGCGGGATCAGCGGCAGACCTTCGAAGGCTGCGACCTCACGGGGCGGAACGTCGGTGAACACGCCTTCGCGCAGGTCCGGCAGCGCCAGGCATTCCCGGCCGACCCGCAGATAGGCGCCCAGCGGCAGCCAGGCGCGGTTGACCGGGCGATGGCCTTCGGCCTGATATGCCAGAACCAGGTGATGCGGCACGCCGGCGGTCAGGTCGGGCAGTTGCACCTCGCCATAACCGGCGAGCTGCCGGATCAGCCTGCCGCCCGACACGACACGCGGCGCCGCCATCAGCGAAAAGCAGAAGATCGGGGCCGAAAGCGCCGTATCCGATCCGATCTCGCAGTGAATCTCCTCACCTTCGATCCGGGCCTGGAATGTCAGCGTCATGGGGCAGCCTCCTGGCGCAGCTCGGCGACGAAATCGTAGATGTCGGATCGGTAGAGCCCGCGGGTGAACTCGATCGGGCGGCCGGATGGCAGATAGGCGGTCCGGTCCACGCGCAGGACGGCAGTCCCCTCGCCCAGGTTCAGCAACCGGGCCTCATCACGCCCGATGTTCACCGCATTGATCCGCTGCACGGCGCGGGTCGGCGCACATCCCGTGGCGCGGAGGATGTCATAGAGCGAGGTCTGCACGGCGTCCGGGTCGGGCAGAATATCCTGGGGCAGTGACGAATATTCCACCGCGATCGCCACTCCGTCGGCCGAACGGATCCGGTCCACCCGCGCCACCCGCGCCGCATTGGCCAGGCCCAGCGCCATCTGCTCGTCGGGCGTCGGCAGGAACAGGCCGCGCCGGATGATCCGGCTGGTCGAGGTCTTGCCGCGGGCGCGCATGTATTCGGTGAAGCTGAGAAGCGCCGACAGCGACTGTTCCATCTTGGCGGGCCGCGGTTGCACGAAGGTGCCCGCGCCGCGCCGCTGTTCCAGCAACCCCGCCGTCACCAGCTGGGCCACCGCCTGGCGCACCGTCACCCGGCTGACCTGCGCCAGTTCGGCCAGGTCGCGTTCGGGCGGCAGTTGCGAATCGGCCTCCAGCACCCCCGAGCCGATGGCCGAGGCGATGTGCCGATAAAGCTGGACATAGCGCGGACCGCGGTTCGGGCGATACCAGCGGTCAGGATGGAACAGGTCGGCGTCGGCCATGTGGACCCTTTGAATTGGTATTATTTCTGGGGTCAGGATAGGACCACGACAGCGATCAAACCGCTCTTTTCCGACGAAAAGCAAGGGAAAAATGCGGGTTTGCGCGGAATCCACATGAATTGGTATTATATAGGTAGCAAACCAGAAAAAACTTGGTATGGTATCGGCAAGAACAGATTCGGCCGCATCGCAGGCCGACGCCAAAGACGACCCAGGGAGAGACCATGTCCGACCAGATGGTGTCAGACACCGCATCGGCACCGGCCGTCGCGCGCCGGCGCGGGTTGAGCGAGACCTGGTTCGCCTGGCTGCTGATCGCGCCCGCCGTTCTGTTTACCGCCGTGATCGTGGCCTGGCCGCTTCTGGAAACCGTCCGGCTGTCCTTCACCGACGCGACGATCAACAGCGAGAGCTGGGTCGGCCTGGCCAATTACCACGAATTGCTCGGCTCGGCGAAATTCTACGTCGTCGTCGGCCGCACCTTCTTCTGGATGGCGCTTTCGGTGTCGCTGAAGCTGGTGGTCGGGCTGATCGGGGCAAGCCTTCTGGCCGCCGCCGTCCCCGGCCGCGCGCTGTTCCGGGCGCTGATCATGCCGCCATGGGTGATCCCGATCGCCATCGGCTGCATCGGCTGGCTGTGGCTCTACAATGGCCAGTTCGGCTTCATCTCGGGCATGGGCCAGCGCCTGGGCCTGCTGGACGGCCCGTTCGAGTTCCTGGCCTACAAGAGATCGGCCTTCTATTCCGCGATCGTCACCGATGTCTGGGTCGGCACGCCCATGGTGTCGCTGTTCTTCCTTGCTGCCATGCAAGGGGTGAACAGGGATCTTTACGAGGCCGCCTGGGTCGATGGCGCCGGGCGCTGGTACCGGTTCCGGCGGATCACCATTCCCCAGATCATGCCGACGATCATCTCGATGGCGCTTCTGTCGGCGATCTGGACGTTCAACAGCTTTGACATCATCTACATCCTGACCCAGGGCGGGCCGCGCGGCGGCACGACGACGATGATCATCGACGCCTACAAGACCGCCTTCGGCAACTACAACCTTGGCGAGGGCGCCACGCGTGCCGTGGCCATCGTGGTGCTGCTGGGCCTGTTTTCGCTGGCCTACCTCAACATCCTGAACCGCGTGAACCGGCATTACGGGGTGAAATAGCATGCGGATGGATCACTATACCCTGCTGCAGAAGATCGGCATCTACCTCGGCATCGGTCTGTTCCTGATGTTCGTGCTGCTGCCCTTCCTGGAGATGTTCCGCACCAGCCTGTCGCCGATGAGCCACCTGTTCCATGCGCCCTACGAGATCTGGAACAGCGAGATGAGCTTTCAGGCCTACCGCGACATGTGGGACAAGGTGCCGCTGCTTGGCCGCTACATCTGGAACTCGATCTACATCGCCTCGATGGTGACGGCGCTGTCGATGATCATCATCACCCCGGCCGCCTATGCCTATGCAAGGCTGGAATTCCCGCTGAAGGCGCTGTCGCTGGGGGCGTTCCTGTCGATCAACATGTTCGCCGGCGCGGTCCTGCTGATCCCGCTGTACCGGCTGCTGAACAGCCTGCATCTGCTGAACACCTACTGGGCGATGATCATCCCGGGCATCGCCTTCCTGATCCCGACCGGCATCTGGCTGCTGAAGGGATATCTCGAGAAGATCCCGCGCGAGCTGGAGGAAGCGGCCTATATCGACGGCGCTTCGCGGGTCTACACGCTGCGCCGGGTGGTTCTGCCACTGGCCGTGCCGGGGCTGATCGTGGTCGGAACCTCGGTCTTCATCGGCGCTTATGCCCAGCAATACCTGTTCGCCATCACCTTCAACCAGGTGAAGGAACTGCAACCGCTGCCCGCGGGTCTGAACCAGTTCATCGGCTATCAGTCGGTGGAATGGAACCAGATGATGGCCGCGGCCCTGACCGGGGTTCTGCCGGTCATGGCCGTGTTCTTCTTCCTGCAGAAATACCTCGTCGCCGGCCTGACCGCCGGGGCGGTGAAAGAGTGACCAATAACATGTACCAACCAAGGGAGACTATGGAATGAAACATACCAGAACCCTGCTTCTCGCAGCGACCCTTCTGGGCGGCACTGCGGTTGCGGCCGGCGCCACGGAACTGAGCGTGATCCTGTGCGGCGATGCGCGTCCGGCGGACCAGGCGGTGGTGGACAAGTTCCAGGCCGACAATCCCGACATCAAGGTCAGCATCGAGCAGGTTCCCTGGGGCACCTGCCAGGACAAGGCGATGACCCTGGCCGCAGCCGGCAACCCGGTGGGCCTGGCCTATATCGGCTCGCGCACCTTGTTGAAGCTGTCCAAGGACGACCTGATCGTTCCGGCCGAAATTTCCGCCGACATGGTCGACAAATACCAGCCCGGCGTTCTGAAGACCGTGTCTTCGGGTGGCAAGTACTGGGGCTATCCGCACGCCTTCTCGACCAAGGCGCTCTACATCAACTGCGACCTCGTGACCAAGGCCGGCATGGAGTGCAAGGCGCCGGAGACCTGGGCCGACATGATCGCCATGGCCAAGGCGATCAAGGAGAAGGACGGCGTCGCGGGCATCGGCATCGCGGGCAAGGACTTCGACAACACGATGCACATGTTCCTCGATTTCCTCTACTCGAACGGCGGCAGCGTGCTCAATGCCGACACCGGCGAGGTGACGCTGGACAGCCCGCAGACCCGCGAAACCCTGCAGATGTATGCCGACATCCTGCCCTATGCCGAAGAAGGCCCGACCGCCTGGGAACGCGACCAGATGAAGGATCTGTTCAACGACCAGAAGCTGGGCATGTACGTGTCGGGCCCCTGGGCGCGCGGCCAGTCGAAGGACGCGGTTCCGAACATGCTGGTGGCCCCGGTGCCGCACGGCCCGTCGGGCGCCTCCGGCACGATTCTGATCACCGACTCGCTGGCGGTGTTCAAGCAGAAGGACCCGGCCGTGCAGGCTGCGGCGCAGAAGCTGGCCGCCGCGATGTCCTCGGGCGATGCGCAGTATGATCTCGACAGCTCCTGGGGCCTGACGCCGATCTTCCAGTATGAAAAGCTGGGCGTCGAAAAGCCCTACTACATGGACGACCCGTTCTGGGCGATCTTCGTGAACGGCATCTCGACCGGCGGACCCGAGCCGATGGTCACCGACTTCAAGTCGCTGCAGGGCGTGTTCACCGCGATGATCCAGGGCGTGATGCTGGGCGAAGGCGGCTCGGTGGACGAGCTGGTGACGCAGGCTGCGGCCGATCTGGCCGAAGTGAAGTAACCGGTCGGCGACGGGCGGCCCCAGGGTCGCCCGCCTTCCCCCTCGCCCCTCTTCGTTCATTGACTGCCGAGGAATCCATGGCCCCGCTTCAGTTGCAGACCGTCACCAAATCCTTCGGCGCCGCGCAGGTTCTGATAGGTATCGACCTGGCGATCCACGACAAGGAATTCGTGGTCTTCGTCGGCCCCTCGGGTTGCGGCAAATCCACTCTGCTGCGGATCATTGCCGGCCTCGACGAGGCGACATCCGGCCAGATCATCATCGATGGAACCGACGTGTCCCGGCTGGCGCCGGTCGACCGCGGCATCTCGATGGTGTTTCAAAGCTATGCGCTTTATCCACACCTTTCGGTGTATGAAAACATCGCCTTCCCGTTGCGTGTGCAGCGCCTGCCCGAGGCCGAGGTGAAGGCCAAGGTCGCAAGGGCAGCGGATATCCTGCAACTGACCGACAAGCTGCCTCTGAAACCCGGCCAGCTTTCGGGCGGCCAGCGGCAGCGCGTGGCGATCGGCCGGTCGATCGTGCGCAACCCCAAGGTTTTCCTGTTCGATGAACCGCTTTCGAACCTGGATGCCGCCCTGCGTGGCGACATGCGGGTGGAACTGTCCGGCCTGCACCGCGACCTGTCGGCCACGATGATCTATGTGACCCATGATCAGGTCGAGGCGATGACCATGGCCCACCGAATCGTGGTGCTGAATGCGGGTCATGTCGAACAGTTCGGCACGCCGATGGAGCTGTATCACCATCCCGCAACCCGCTTTGTCGCCACCTTCATCGGCCAGCCCAACATGAATCTGGTCCCGGCCACCGTGCTGGGCACCGACGCCGGCGGGCTGGCCGTAGAGCTGGATGGCGGCCCCCGTCTGGTCCTGCCGGTCGAGCCGGGAGCGGCCAGGTCGGGCGACCGCGTGGAAGTGGGCATCCGCCCCGAACATGCGACCCTCGGCGACGGGATCGCGATGAAGGTCCGTGTGCTGGAACGGCTGGGCGGGGTGGCGATCACCTATGGAATCATGTCCTCGGGCCAGCGGTTCTGCGCCGCCCTGCACGGCGATGCCGCCGTGGCCGAGGGCGATACGATCTCGGTCGGGGTGAATCCGGCCGATTGTCATGTGTTTGGTGCGTCGGGCGCGGTACTGCGTCGGTTGAAGGCCCCCGTCCTGGCGGCGTAACGGGCCTTCTGAAGGAGAGTTTGCAATGCGTATCGTCACCGCAGGCATCGGCCTGAGGGCCGGTCATGTTCTGTCCACGCTGAAGGCCCAGATGCCCGAGGCCGAGATTGTGGGCTATCATGATCCGCAACCGACCTACCTGGAGATGATCGGCACCGACACGCCGCGCTATGACACAATCGAGGCCATGCTGTCGGATGCCCGGCCCGACCTGTTCTGCGTCTTTTCGCCCAATCTGTTCCACCTCGAACATATCCGGCTGGGGCTTGCGGCCGGGGTGCAGATCTTTACCGAAAAGCCGGTCGTGGTCTCGATCGAGGAAACCCTGGAACTGGCGCGCCTGCTGTCGATCCACGGCGGGGCGGGGCGGGCGATGGTTGGCCTGGTGCTGCGCTATTCCCAGCACATGGTGGACCTGCGCGCCGCGCTGCAGGCCGGGCAGCTCGGCCGCATCGTCAGCCTCGAGGCGAACGAGCATATCGGTCCCTATCACGGCGCCTTCTTCATGCGCGACTGGCGACGGATGGTGCGGTGGTCGGGCGGCTTCATGCTGGAAAAGTGCTGCCACGACATCGACATCTACAACATGGTCACAGCTTCGCGGCCCTCGCGGGTGGCCAGCTTTGGCGGGCGCAAATCGTTCCTCCCCGAGAATGCGCCCGCCTCGAACACCGAGGCCGAGATCTTTCATGTGAAGAAATCGGTCTGGAACGCGATCGACGATCCGTTCCGCTCCGATGGCGACATCATCGATTTCCAGACGGCGATCCTGCAATACGAAACCGGCGCCAGCCTGGCCTTCCACACCAACCTGAACGTGCCCGACGAACACCGCCGGTTCTGCGTGATGGGCACGCATGGCATGGCCGAGGGCGACTTCGTGCGCGGCTATCTGAGGATCACCGCACGCGATGGCACCCGCCTGGCGGATCACGATTACTCCCGCGGCGCCGCTGCCAAGGGCGCGCATTATGGCGCGGACGAGTTGATGTGCCGCGACATCGCCGCCTATCTGCGCGGCCAGACCGCGGGCCTGCCCGTTTCGATCCTCGACGCGATGGAGGCCGGAATTGCCGCGATCGCCCTGGATCAGGCGCGGATCACCGGCCAGATCGTCGATCTGACCCCGGTCTGGGCGCAACTGGACAGTCATGGGCTGCGCGGATGACCGAACCCGGCGCGCATATGGCGGCCGAGATCGCCGAAGCCCCGGACGCCTTTGCCCGGGCCCTGGTGAAAAGTGTCTCTGACAAGGCCAAAATGCAGATCTCTTCCCTGCATCTGGATCGGGCACGCGCCTTCTACACCATCGCCCGCGGCTCGTCCGATGCGGTGGCGAATGTGCTGTCCTACGAATTCATGCGCGAACTCGGCCGGCCGATGACCTCGCTGCCGCCCTCGATCTTTTCCCTGGGGGGCGGGGTGGATCTGGCGGGTTGTGCGGCGCTGGTGATCAGCCAATCCGGCGCTTCGGACGATCTGGTGCGCTCGGCCGAAGGCGCGCGGCGCAGCGGGGCTGCCGTCGTGGCCCTGGTCAACACGCCGGGATCCCGGGTCGAGGCCGCCGCCAGCCTGGCCCTGCCGGTGCTGGCCGGCCCCGAACTGGCGGTGCCGGCCACCAAGACGGTCATCGCCTCCATCGCTGCCGGCATGGCGCTGCTGGCGCAACTGGCCCCCGGCTATGGCGCCCGCGCCGACGACTCGGCCGCCGCGCTGCGCGGTCTCGCCGGCCAGGCCCTGCCCGAGACCAGGGCGCTGATCGCCGCCTTCCTGCGCGCTCAGCATGTCTATGTCATCGGCCGCGATACCGGATTCGGCGCGGCGCAGGAACTGGCGCTGAAGCTGAAGGAAACCTGCGCCCTGCATGCCGAGGCCTACTCTGCCACCGAAGTGCTGCACGGCCCGCTGCAACTGGCGACCAATCCGCTGCTGATCGTGATCCTCGATACCGAACAGCCCGATGTGCAAGACAGTCTCGATACGGCCGAAAATCGCCTGCGCGGCGCCGGAGGAGTGGTGGTGCGGCTGCGCCCCTCGGACATGGGCCTGCGCAACCTGACACCAGCGGCCGCGGCCGCGGCGCTCTTGTGCCTGACCTATCCTCTGGTGCTGGCCACCGCCGTTGCGCTGGGGCATGACCCGGATCACCCGGCCACGCTTGCAAAAATGACACGGACGACATGAACGATCTGAGCCGCCACGCCACCTGGCAGGAAATCCACGCGCAGCCGGCGCTCTGGGCCGCCTGGGGCCACAGCCTGCCCGTGGCCGAGTTGCGGGCCTGGGTCGCGGCGCAGGGGGCGGGCGAGGTCTGGTTCTGCGGCGCCGGTTCGTCGGCCTATCTGGGCGACATCCTGTGCAGCCATTTGCCGCTGGGCCGGTTTCGCGCCGTGCCGACGACCGATCTGGTCAGTCGCCCCGCCAGCTATCTGACCGGACGCAAGCCCCTGATCGTCAGCTTTGGCCGGTCGGGCAACAGCGCCGAAAGCCTGGCCACGCTGGATGCGCTGGACCGGCTTGCCCCTGATGCCCCGCGGATGAACATCACCTGCAACGCCGCCTCGGCCCTTGCCGGGCGCGCCACTCCGGGCCGCGCGGTGATCCTGCCCGAGGCCACGCACGACGCGGGCTTTGCCATGACGTCAAGCTTTACCACGATGCTGCTGACCGCCCTGGCAATCTTTGACACCGGAGCGCCGGAATCCGCGATTCCGGCCATCATGGAGACGCTTTCGGCAACCTTGTCCCGGCTTCTTCCGCAATTCGCCGACCATGCCGCCGCCGCCCGCACCCCGCAGCGCGCCGTCTTCCTGGGAGCCGGCCCGCTGGCTTTTGCTGCGCGTGAGGCCGCGCTGAAAGTGATGGAGCTGTCCGCCGGCCAGATCGCCGCCCTGTGGGAATCGTCGCTGGGCTTTCGCCATGGTCCGAAAAGCTTTGTCCGTCCGGGCACCGACATCTGGCTGTTTTTGTCGGCCGATGCCCACGCGGCCCGTTATGACGCCGACCTTGTGGCCGAGCTGCACCAGCAATTTCCCCAGTGCCGCGTCACCTCGGTCGGGCCGGGCGGCGATCTGGATGTTTCCACTGCGCCCTGGGGCATGGTCCTGCCGGTCGTTCTGGCTCAGGTGCTGGCCGTCACCTGGTCGGACCGCCTCGGTCTGAACGTCGACGACCCGTTTGCCGGGGCCGGCACGCTCAGTCGTGTCGTATCAGCCGTAAGGCTGCATCCCGTGGAGGCGCCATGATTGCCGCAGGCATCGACCTTGGAGGCACCAAGATCGAAGCGCAGGTGTTCGACGCCGACTGGCAGGTCGTGGCTAGGCGGCGCGTCGATACGCCGCGCGTTTATGCCGATCTGGTCTCTGAAATGGCCAAGATCGTGGCCTGGGTGCAAGGGCAGGCCCCCGGGATTGCGATCGGTGTCGCCTCGGCCGGGCTGATCAACGCCGCCACCGGACTGGCGTTGACCGCCAACCTGCCGGCCACCGGCCGGCCCTTTGTGGCCGATCTGACAGCGGCGACGGGCCGCCCGGTCCGCTTTGTGAACGATTGCCGCGCCCTGACCCTGTCCGAGGCGATCTTCGGCGCCGCCAGGGGGCAAAGCCCGGCAATCGGGCTGATCCTGGGCACCGGCCTGGGCGGTGGCGTTGCGATCGAGGGTCGGCTGATCACTGGCCTCTCCGGCGCGGGCGGCGAGTTCGGGCATTTCCCGCTGTCGGCCGTCCCGGTCGCCAGGCACAACCTGCCGATCCTGCCCTGCGGCTGTGGCCGCATCGGCTGCACCGAAACGCTGATCGCCGGCCCCGGCCTGACGCGGCTGGCCAAGGCGCGGACCGGGCGCGACCTGACCCCGCCCGAGATCGCCGCGCGGCGCAGAATCGAGCCTGACATTGCCGAAACCTGGGCGATCTGGCTCGAGCTGCTGACCGACCTGCTGATCACCCTGACGATGACCGTCGACCCCGCCTGCATCGTGCTGGGCGGCGGGCTGTCGCGGATCGACGGGCTGCTCGACGATCTGCGACCGGCGCTGGCCAAGGCGCAACTGCCGGCATTTCCGGTGCCCGAGTTGCGTCTGGCCGAGGGGGGCGATGCCAGCGGCGCGCGGGGAGCGGCCTGGGCCGCCTGGAGGGATCAGGATCATGGCTGACATCCTGCGCGACATCATCCGTCGCAATCGGCTGGGCGAACCTGCGGCGATCCCCTCGGTCTGCACCGCCCATCCCGACGTGCTGCGCGCCTGCCTGGCCCGTGCAGCGCGGCTGGGCCGGCCGCTGGTCGTCGAGGCGACCTCGAATCAGGTGAATCAGGACGGCGGCTATACCGGCATGCGCCCGGCCGATTTTGCCGGATTCGTCACGAACATTGCGGAAGACGTGGGTTTTCCGATCTGGCAGCTGGTGCTGGGCGGCGACCACCTGGGCCCGCAGGCCTGGCGCAGGCAACCGGCGGCGGCGGCGATGGGCAAGGCCCGGGTGATGATCGCCGACTATGTGCGGGCCGGTTTCACCAAGATTCATCTGGACTGTTCCGAAGGCTGCGCAGGAGAGCCGGCACAGGTTGGCGATGCCACGGCCGCCGCACGGGCGGCCGACCTGGCTGGGGTGGCAGTGAGCGCCGCCCCAGACCCCGCCGCCCTGTTGTTCGTGATCGGCACCGAGGTTCCGCCTCCCGGCGGCGCGCGGATGGACGAGGCCGGGGATATTCGGCCCACCACGCCAAATGCAGCCCGGGCCACCCTGGCGGCGCATCGTGCCGCCTTCGTTTCGGCCGGTCTGGAGACGGTCTTGCCGCAGATCGGCGGTCTGGTCGTGCAGCCGGGTGTCGAGTTTTCGCCCATGCGCGTGCATCACATGCCGCTGGAACGTGACCCTGGCCTGCGCGCCGCGCTGGAGGATTGGCCGCACCTGTGTCTCGAGGCGCATTCGACCGATTATCAGAGCCCCGCCTGTTTCCAGCGCCTGGCCGAACTGGGTTTTGCCTTTCAGAAGGTCGGCCCTGCGCTGACCTTTGCCTGGCGCGCGGCGATCTATGCCCTGGACCAGTTGGCGCATATCGCCGGCTGGGCCGATCAGCCGCCGCTGGCCGAGGTGATGGAGCGGTTGATGCTGGCCAATCCGGCGCATTGGTCGGACCATTACCATCCCGAGGCCGGCGATCTGCGGGTGCAGCGCCATTTCGGCCTGGCCGATCGCATCCGCTACTACTGGCCCATGCCGCAGGCCCAGGCCGCCGTCAGCGCCCTGTTTGCGGCATTCGAAGGCAAGATCCTGCCCCGCCCGATGCTGGAGCAGGCCTTCAGGCCGGCCCTGCTGGACCGCGCCGCCGAAGCCGGCGCCTTCACGGCCGACCGGCTGGCCCAAGCCGCAATTTCCCTGGCGCTCGACCCCTATTTCCTGGATACGGCGGCCACTCGAACCCTGGAGCCTGACAGATGAGCCGCGCGCTTTGGCTTTGCCCCGACCGGCTGTTTGACGGCGAACGCCTGCAATGCGGGCTGGCCCTCGGTCTGCTGGATGGCCGCACGACAGAGCTGCGCCCCGTCTCGACCCTGCCGAAAGCGGCGATGCGGCTTGAATTGCCGGGCACTCTGACCCCCGGCTTTCTGGACTTGCAGGTGAATGGCGGCGGGGATGTGCTGTTCAACACCTCGCCCAGCCCCGCGGGCATCGCGGCCATTGCCGCGGCACATCGGAGGTTCGGCACCGTCGGAATTCTGCCCACGCTGATCACCGACACGCCCCAGGTTCTGGCCCGCGCCGTCGATGCCGCCCTCGCCGCGCGGCACCGGCCCGGTTTTCTGGGCATCCATATCGAAGGCCCGCATCTGTCGATCCCCCGGCGCGGCACGCATCGCGCAGCCTTCATCCGGCCGTTGGACGACACCACCATCGCCCATGTCACCCGCCTGCGCGCCGCGGGCATTCCGGTGATGCTGACCCTGGCGCCCGAGGCGGTGCAGCCCGGCCAGGTGCGGCGGCTGGCAGAGACCGGCTGCATCGTCTCGATCGGGCATTCCGATGCCACGGCCCAGCAAACCCGGGCCCTGCTGGCCGAAGGGGCGAATTGCTTTACCCATCTGTTCAACGCCATGTCGCCCATGCTGAACCGCACGCCGGGCGTGACGGGGGCCTGCATCAACTCGACCGCCTATGCCGGGATCATCTGCGACGGCACCCATGTGGCCGACGAGATGGTGGGTCTGGCGATCCGGGCACGGCCGGTGCCAGACCGGATGTTCCTGGTGTCGGACGCCATGCCCACCGTCGGAGGATCGGATCATTTCAGCCTCTATGGTGACGAGATCCGGCTGAAGGAAGGCCGTCTGGTCAATGCCGAGGGCTCGCTGGCCGGGGCGCATGTGACCATGGCAGAGAGCCTGGCGCGGCTGATCACGGTTGTGGGCGTCGACCCGGATCAGGCGCTGCGCATGACCTCGTCGATCCCCGCCCGGGTGATCGGCCGCCCGGACCTGGGCCGCCTGCAAGAGCGCGATCCGGCCGACCTGCTGCTGCTGGACGACGCCTGGGCCGTCACCGGCACCCTGCTGGCGCGGACCCCGGGCATCCCGGCAGCACCTGCGCTTTTCGTTGACCGCCGGGACGCAGGGGGCTAAGCGGACCTGAAACCGCGAGGCGCCCCTTGACCATCCATCTCTACCAGAACGATCTGCCCGATGGCCTGAGCTTTGGCTCGATCGTCGCCATCGATACCGAAACCATGGGCCTCGACCCGCGCCGTGACCGGCTGTGCGTGGTGCAACTGTCGGCTGGCGATGGCCACGCCCATCTGGTGCAGATCGCCAGGGGCCAGACCCGCGCGCCAAATCTGGAACGGCTGCTCGCTGATCCCGCCGTGTTGAAACTGTTCCACTTCGGCCGGTTCGACATCGCCATGCTGCAAAGGGCCTTCGGGGTGCGAACGGCACCGGTCTGGTGCACCAAGATCGCCTCAAGGCTGGTCCGCACCTTTACCGACCGGCACGGGCTGAAATACCTGTTGCAGGAACTGGTGGGCGTCGATGTCTCGAAGGCGCAGCAGACCTCTGACTGGGGTTCGACCACACTGACCGACGCGCAAAGGGACTATGCCGCCTCGGACGTGCTGTATCTGCACAAGCTGAAGATCGAGCTTGAGGCGATCCTGCGCCGGGAGGGCCGGCTCGACCTGGCGCAGCGCTGTTTCGACTTCCTGCCGACCCGGGCCGAACTGGACCTGCTTGGCTGGGACGAACCCAATGACATCTTCCACCACTGACCTGCTGGCCACCGCCCGCCGCGTCATCCGCCGCGAGGCCGAGGCGCTGACCCTGCTGGCCGCCTCGCTGGGCGACAGCTTTGGGCAGGCGGTGGACATGATCATGCTGGCCAAGGGGCGGGTCATCGTCTCGGGCATGGGAAAATCCGGCCATGTCGCGCGCAAGGTGGCGGCGACGTTTGCTTCGACCGGCACGCCGGCGCAATTCGTTCATCCGGCCGAGGCCAGCCATGGCGATCTTGGCATGGTGATGCGTGGCGATGTGGTGCTGGTGCTGTCGAACTCGGGCGAGACACCGGAACTGGCCGATATCATTGCCCATACCCGCCGGTTCGGCATTCCGCTGATCGGGGTCGCCGCGCGGGCGGATTGCACGCTGCTGCGGTCTTCCGATGTGGCTCTGGTATTGCCCGATGCACCCGAAGCCTGCGAGACCGGGATCGTCCCCACCACCTCGACCACCATGACCCTAGCGCTTGGCGATGCCCTGGCCATCGCGCTGATGGAACATCGCCAGTTCACCCCGGAACATTTCCGCATCTTCCACCCCGGCGGCAAACTGGGGGCGCGGTTGCTGAAGGTGCGCGACCTGATGCACCGCGACATGCCGCTGGTGCCGCTGGAGACGCCGATGAGCGAGGCGCTGCTTGCCATGAGCCGGCATGGCTTTGGCGTCGTGGGCATCACCGCGGCCGATGGCCGTTTGGCGGGCATCGTCACCGACGGCGACCTGCGGCGGCACATGGACGGGCTGTTGTCGCATACCGCCCGGCAGGTGATGACCAGATCCCCGCGCACCATCGCGCCCGACGCCCTGGCCGAAGCCGCCCTGGCCCAGATGCAGGACCGCAAGATCACCTGCCTGTTCGTGCAGTCGGCCGAGCCTGGCGCCCGTCCCGAAGGCATCCTGCACATCCACGACCTGCTGCGCGCCGGAGTGGCCTGACATGCTGGGCCTGGGCCATGACAACTTGCACTCTGCGCTGGTTGCCTGGGCCAAGATCCTGCTGCCGCTGGCTGCGCTGGCGATCCTGTCGACCCTGTTCATGGTCTCGCATCCGGTGAATCCGGTCGACGCCATCCCCTATGCCGAAGCAACGATCGAGGACCGCCTGCGCGAACCCCGGCTGACCGGCCCGGCCTTTGCCGGCATGACCGAGGATCGGACCGCCGTGACCCTGACCGCAGACGAGGCGATGCCGGGCCTGCCGGGCTCGACCAGCGCGGGCGAGGCCAAGGGGCTGGCAGGCAGGATCGAAACACCTGATGGCGTGACAACCGACCTGACCGCCGCCACCGCCACGCTGGATCAGCAGTCAAGGATCGTCACCTTGGCCGGCGGCGTGACGTTTCGCAACTCTGCCGGATACCAGGCCGCGACCGACAGTCTGACCGTGGCGCTCGACCGCACCCGGCTGCAAAGCGGCGGCGCAGTCACGGCAACTTCGCCATTTGGCACGCTGACGGCGGGCGGTCTTCTGCTGATGCGGGGCGCGGACGGGCACTACAGGCTGGATTTCACCGGCGGCGTGCGGCTGATATACATTCCCAAGACCTCCGGATGACCTGTTGATGACCAGAGTGCAATTCATGGTGGCGTTTCTGGCGCTGCTGACCGCGCCCGCGCTGGCCGGCACCGGAGTGAGCTTTGCCGGGCTCAAGACCGATCCGAAGGCCCCTGTGCAGGTGCAGGCCGACCAGCTTTCGATCAACCAGACCGACGGCAGCGCCACGTTCAGCGGCAATGTCGTCGTCACCCAGTCGGATCTCGAGCTGAAAGCCGCCACCGTGACGGTGGTCTACGAGCAGGATGGCAAGGGCATCGCGGAACTGCACGCCACCGGCGGTGTCACGATCAGGGCCGGTGACAACGCCGCTTCGGCCGAAGATGCGATCTATACGGTGGCAACGGCCGAACTTGTGCTGTCGGGCAAGGTGCTGCTGGCGGAAGGCCAGGCAACGCTGTCGGGCGACAAGCTGACGATCAATCTCAGGACCGGCCTGGGCACGATGGACGGACGGGTCACGACGACCTTCGCGCCGGGGGGCAACTGATGCCCGAACTGACCGTTACCGATGGCACGGCCGGCCTTCGGGTCCGCAACCTGCGCAAGAGCTACAAGCGGCGGCCGGTGATCCGCGATATCAGCCTGGACCTGATGCGTGGCGAGGTGGTGGCGCTGCTCGGGCCGAATGGCTCGGGCAAGACCACCTGCTTCTACTCGATCGCCGGGCTGGTGCAGCCCGAAGGCGGGCAGGTGCTGATCGACGGTCAGGATGTGACCAACCTGCCGATGTATCGCCGCGCCCGCATGGGGATCGGCTATCTGCCACAGGAGATGTCGATCTTCCGCGGCCTTTCCGTCGAAGACAACATTCTGGCCGTGCTGGAAATCCACCTGCGTGATCGCCTTGCGCGGCGCGAGAGGCTGGAAGAGCTGCTGTCCGATTTTTCGATTTCCTACCTGCGCCGTGCGCCGGCGCTGGCCCTGTCGGGCGGGGAACGGCGCCGCGTCGAAATCGCACGCTGCTTGGCCGCCGATCCGAAATACCTGCTGCTGGACGAGCCTTTTGCCGGCGTCGATCCGATCGCCGTGGCCGATATCCGCCATCTGGTGCAAGACCTGAAATCCCGCGGCCTGGGCGTGCTGATCACCGATCACAACGTGCGCGAAACCCTGGAGATCGTGGACCGCGCCTATATCCTGCACGACGGCAAGGTGCTGATGTCGGGCACCGCCGACGAGGTCGTGCACGACGAGATGGTGCGCCGGGTCTATTTGGGCGAGAATTTCCGGATCGTCTGACCGCTGGTCGACCGTTTCTCGCGGATTTGACTGTTTCGCGACACGGGCGTTGACTTCAACCCCGGGGCATCCCCAAATGTAAGAGATGCGACCCATGACCGCTCTCGCCCCAAAGCTGCCGCGACCGGTTTCCGGCGCCGCCCTTTCGGACTGCGGTGTCCCAGTTCTCCCTCATTCCGTGAAGACCGAACCCGCGCGCCTGGCGACGCGGGATCCCAGATGCGCAAAGGAGGCATCATGCGCTATCAGATCAGTGGCAAACAGATCGAGATCGGCGAGGCCCTTCAGACCCATGTGAAGGCCGAGATCGGCGAGATCGTCGACAAGTATGCCCAGCGCCCCACGGATGCGACCATCGTCTTTTCGCGTGCCGCGCATGAACTGGCCTGTGAAGCGGTGATTCACCTGTCCACCGGCATGACTGCCCAGGCGCGGGGCCATGCGACCGAGATCTATGCCGCCTTCGAATCCGCGCGCGAAAAGCTGGACAAGCAGCTGCGCCGCTACAAGCGCCGCCTGCGGAGCTACCACCAGAACCGGAAGGGGCCGGTTGTGTTCGGCGGCGGGGCGTCCTATATCCTGGCGCCGGCCGACGAGACCGAGGCCGAGGAGGATGAGGCGCCGTCGCTGCAGCCCGTCGTGGTGGCCGAGATGGAGGCGAAGATCCCGGCGCTGACGGTGGGCGAGGCGGTGATGCAGCTGGAACTGACCACGCACAACTTTCTGGTCTTTCGCAACGAGGGACATGGCGGTGTGAACGTGGTATATCGCCGGAACGACGGCAACATCGGGTGGATCGACCCGGGGCAAGACAAGTAGCGCCCGAACGGGCGCAAGAGCAGGACTGAGGCCGATGGAACTTTCCAAGCTGCTGAGCCCGGCAGCCGTGCGAGTGGTGGGACAACTGCCATCCAAGAAACGGCTGTTCCAGGAACTGGGTGAAATCGCAGCGCAGGCCTATGGTCTTGGGGCCGCCAGCTCGGTTGACAGGTTGCAGGAGCGCGAATCCCTCGGCCCGACCGGCGTGGGGCACGGCATTGCCCTGCCTCATGCCCGCCTGGACGAGGTGGACCGGATCGTGGCGGTCTTCCTGCGGCTGGAAAAGCCGCTGGATTATGACTCGGTCGACCGGCAGCCCGTGGACCTGATCTTCGGCCTGTTTGCCCCCAAGGATTCGGGGGTGGAGCATCTGAAGGCGCTGGCGCTGGTGTCGCGGACGATGCGCGATCCTTCGACCTGTGCGAAGCTGCGGGCCAATTCGGACCCGGCGAAAATCCATGCCATCCTGACGGAAGCCCGGTCGATTCAGGCGGCCTGAGGCCAGAGATTCGCAGCGTAACACGCGTGTTATGTCTTGTAACTCTTTGAAATATAAGAGTTCAGAAAATTTTCTTCAGACTCGGTTAACCAGGAATCAGCGTTTCATGCGCGCCAGGCGCGGAAGCCGAAGCCGGTGTAATCGCGGGCATAGGCCCGTGCGGCGGCCTGTTCCACGTCGGGGCCATAAATCGCGGCCAGCGGCCATTGCGCCAGTTCGCTGTCGGCGGGCAGGGGGTGAAACGGCAAGCCCACCTCATCGGTGAGGAAGCGCAAGCCCGCTTCCAGCCGGTCCTCGCGGATCAGCAGATCGGGGCTTTGCACCTGGGCAAAGCCGGCCAGGGTGGCACCCAGCGAGGCGAACTGGGGCGGTGTCTTCAGTTCGGTCCGCCCGTCCAGCAGATAGTGCAGGAATTCCAGGAAGATCAGAAAGGCGGCGCGGTGGTCGGCCTGGCTTGCAAAATCCTGGCCGCGCGGCGGCAGCTCCAGCTTGTGCACCCGTTTCAGATAGGGCCGCAGCTCGGGCAGGATGTCGCGGTTCAGCACCTGGCAAAAGGCACTGTGGGCGCGGGCGACGGGGTGGCGCAGAACCGTGAAGCTGCGCTGCCCCGGATGGGCCTGCCGCCATTTCCGCAAGGATTGCCGGTCGAAATCGCCCTTGAGCCTGCCATACTGGCCCAGCCAGGCCTGAATGCGCGCCTCGGGCCCGGCCTTGATCGGCATGAACAGCAGCGGCGCCTGGTCCACGGCCACATAATGCGGCACCGCGGCGTGGCGGACGGGCTCGAAATTGGGCGTGTGCGCCATGCCGAACCAATCCAGCCCTGCCAGGGCGGCCTGCATCTCGTCGGGGTTGGCGACCTTTTCCGCCGGAGCTTCGGGGTTCTGTTTTTTGAACTTGAAGACCAGCGATTTCAGCCGGCCCTCCACCCCCAGGAATTCTGCGATGCCATTCAGCACGTCGAGGTCGAGAATGTCTTCGTAATCCAGGTAGAAGGCGGTCTGCCCGGTCTTTTGCAGCCGCGCCTGGAGTTTCACCTGAAATTCCTGCAGCGTGGTCAGGCGGGCCCGAAATTCGTTGGCGTCAAAGACGGGTCGAACGGTTTTCAGATGCTTGGTGTTGGCCAGCCACCACTGATCGCTTTGCATCGCGATCTTCCAGCTGATGTAGCTTTCCAGCGCGTTGCGGGTCAGGACGATCTTGGCGCAGGCGGGATCATTCATCACCAGATCGAACACGCGCGGGTCGTGATCATGGAAATAGCGGAAGCCGGACAGACCCGGCGTCCTTTCCCGCATGGCCGCGATCAGGCGGGCCGGATCGGCGCTGCGCTGGGCCAGGGTGACGCCCAGCAGTTCATCCTTGCCTTCGCCGCCCAGGAAATAGGGATTGAACGCCTCGCCATGGCAGGTGACACCGGGAATGGCGTTCAGGTTCGATTCCAGGAAATTCGAGCCTGTCCGCATTTCGGCCAGGATCACGAAACTGGCAAATTTCGGCATCATTTCACCAGATAGGGCCGGCCACGCCGTGCATTGGGATTGGCGGGCACCTCATCGGCGGGAAAGTCGCCCATCAGCACCGGCTGCATGCCCTGATTGCGCAGGTTCTGCAGGAACTGGCCGAAACCCTTCAGATCGGCCAGGCGCGGCGCCTCGGTCAGGCGGCGGCCAGAGCGGGGAGCAATTTCGTCGATCACGGCCTGCAACGGCTCCATCGGGTTTTCCACGAATTCCGACAGGGTCCAGATGCGGACGCGCGCCTTGGTCCAGGGCGACCGCAGGATGCCGATATGTTCGCTTTCGATCTTCTGCAGGCGCGCGGCCTCGCGCCGGATGTCGGAAAAGTTCCGGTTGGAATGGAACAGCGGGATCGCCCAGGCACCCGAAATCACGCTGATCTGCGCGTTGGGATCGCCCGCCATGAACCAGGACAGATCCTGCGTGTCGCCGGGGCCGAACTGGAAGCACTGGCGTTCGCCGCGGGTATTCCAGATCAGGTTGGTCAGAAAGCTTTTCGGGTTGTAGTCGCGGATCGCGGCGCTGTCCGACATCGCGCCGGTGAACACTGTCTCTCCGCCGGCGAAATGCGCGCGATCGGGGGCAAAGAGGTGGCCATGCGCCCGGGTGTTGGCGATCTTGCCCAGCCAGATCTCGAAATTCTCGAAAAGCTCCGAGAAGCCCTCGAAAACCGAATAGGGCGCGGCGGTGCGGCCGTTTTCAAAGTTTTCGCGCGGATAGCGGCTTTGCATGTACAGGCCGGCGCGGCCTTTGGTGCGGCGCTCGACCGCCTTGGAAAACAGCCGGTCGATCTTGCCCGGGTTCGGTTCGGCCTGGGCGGCGGTGTCGAGTTTCGGGCCCAGGAAGGTCTGATACAGCTTGTCGGCATCGGGCCAGATCTTGCGGGCGACAAAACAGTCCGACCGGCGCAGCAGTTGCAGGTGGTCGTCGTAGAAGATGTGCGGCTTGCCCGAGAAATCGAATTTGGACAGGGTCAGCGAGCGGCTTTCGACATTGGCCGAGAACTGCCGCACCATGGTCTGGAAATAGCTTTCGTCGGGGATCCAGACCTTGCGGAAATAACGGTCGATCTCGGCCCGGTCAGGGTTTTCCAGGATGGCGGACAGGGTCTGCCGGGTCAGGCACCACCACTGGCTGCCCAGATGCGGCACGATGCCGGGCGGCATGCGGCGGCGGAAGCCGACCTTGCGTTGCAGGGCGACATAGGCGTCGAAGGCGCGGCGCTGGCGGCGCCAGCTGAACGGAAAGCGCAGGGTGAAACGTTCAAGATTCAGGCCGCCCACCGTCCAGCCCACATCCTCGGTGGTCACGCTTTCGATGAAGTCGGTCTTGGGGCGGCTGTCCAGATAGGCGCGCAGTTCTTCGACCGGGCGAAGCGGCAGGCACGAGCCGGAGGCGAGATAGACATGACGCACGCCGGGAAATTCGGCCAGCATCACGCTCGAGGCTGCCTGGGCGGCGGCAACGATGCCCCAGGTGCCCCACTCACAGACGAAGCGGTCCGAGAAGCGGACGTTGCGGAGATCCTCCAGAGCGCGGATCAGCCCGTCGTAGTCGGCCTTCTTTACCCGGCGGTCGGCATGGATGACGACCGGGCAATCCCGCTCCGCCCAATAGCGGGCCACCTGCGCGGCGCGGTGCAGCGCGGTGTGGTAAAGGATCACGAAACCGACGGTCATCTGCCCATCACGCCCAATTGCCTTTCGACATCAGCCCCAGGATTTCCAGCTGGCGCCAGTTGATGTATTTCTCGCTGAACTTGCACCAGAGATCGGGCTGCCTGGCCAGGTTTTCCTGATAGGCGCGGTATTCCTGGCTGTTGGCATAGTGCTGGCCGCGCTCCATCTCTTCGGCCGCCTTGGCGGCGAAAGTATCCAGGAACTTGGCGTGCAGCAGGCATCCGCTGGCCTTTTCGCCGCCCCATTCGTCGAACACCCGGTTCAGGCCGCGCGGCAGGACCATATGGGTGCTGTCGACATAGACGATCGACGGATCCCATTTCACCAGCGGAATCTTGTTCAGCGCGGGGGCTTTCTCGGGCTGGTCGGCAAAGAACATCCGCATCCGGGGGCCACCCTGGATCCAGAGGTTCTCCATGAACCAGTTGCGCTGGATCGAGTAATTGCCGCTGTCGAAATACTGCGCGATTTCAAACGGGTTCTGGCCGTCGTGGTAGGGCTGCGCAGTCACCGGACCCTTGGGATACATGTCAAGGATCATGGCCGAGAAGGTGCGCAGGTTGGAACTGTCCAGCCAGTCGGTCAGCGCGCGCAGGGGGCGGGTGTCCGAGAACGGGTAGACGATGAATTCATCCACGTCGACCGTCAGGCACCAGTGGCCGCAGCCGTATTTGCGGGCCAGATGGTTCAGCCAATCCACGCCGTAGCGGCTCTGGCGATAGCCGGATTTCGTCGTCCACAGCGACACGTCGGGCTGGGCGGCGAGATATTCGCGGCTGCCATCGGTGCTGTCATTGTCGACCATCAGGAAGTGCCTGACCCCCAGATCGCGGTAGTATCGCAGGAAATAGGCCAGCCGCACCCGTTCGTTGCGCAAGGTGGTGAAGATCAATATGTCATCCGGTGCGATGGCCCGGGTGCGGTCGACAACAGTGCGCAACTGCCGGCGCTTGCGAAACGCCTGCCACTGGCGCCAGCGCCGCTTCATCCTCAGTCGGAACAGGAGCTTGATGTCCAAGGTCTGCTCTGCCTTCTCCGCGTTCCCGTCCGCCTGTTTTCCCGCCGGGTGGTGAAGGCGAGGTTAAGACGGACCCCCGGGGTCGCTGCATTGTTCGTGATTACGCCCAGATTAGGTTGAAGCGGGCCTGAGGTAAACACCGTGTCCAACCAGGCGACAATCTGCCTCGTCACCAGTCACCCGCTTGCATCAACCCCAGGGCCATCAGGTGCTGCCAGCCCTGATAACGCACCGAAATTTGCGGATCCCACAGATCGGGATTGGCCAGAAGCCGATCGTAATAGTCATCATAGCGCTCGGCATGGGTGAAATGCTGGCGGCGCTGTTTCTCCTCGGCCGATTTTTCCAGCACCTGGGGCAGGAATTTCGTGTGCAACAGCACGCCGGTCGGCAGGGGGCCGGGGTGGAAGCCCCGGTTCAGCCGGCGTGGCAGGGCGATGTGGGTAGAGCTGAGATAGGCATAGCGCCAGTGCCACCGGATCAGCGGCGTCTTGTGCAGGTGCGGCGCATGGGCGGGCCGGTCGGCAAAGAACACCCGCCGCCGCACGCCGCCCCGGATCGAGACATTGTGCCAGCGGGTCTGATGCTCGCGGCTGTATCCCGAAGCGTCGAACCAGGGCAGCACCGTCACCGGGTCGTCGCCGGGCCGATGCACAGCCTGCGCCAGCGGCCCCTTCGGATAGAGGTCCAGCATGAGCGCGGCGAAGGCGGGCGCGCGCCGCGCGTCCAGCCAGGCGGTCAACGCGGCCAGGTCGCGGGCCTGCCAGTCGGGGTAGATCAGGATTTCGTCGGCATCCAGCGTCAGGCACCAGTGGCCCGAACCATGCCGGGCCAGCAGCGCGTTGATCCAGTCCATGCCAAAGCGGCTGCCGCGATAGCTGGCCGAGGTGCGCCACAGCGAAACATCGGGCTGGGCCGCCAGCATCGCCGGGCTGCCGTCGTCGCTGTCATTGTCGACGATCAGGAAATGGCGCACACCCAGGCGGCGGTGGTGATCCAGAAAGAACGGCAGGCGGAGGCCTTCGTTGCGGACCGTCACGAAACACAGGATATCCTGCGCGCGGATCGCGGCCGTCCGGTCGGCCACGGCATGCAGCGCCGCCCGTGCCCGGAGGGCGCGCCACAACAGACCGCGCCGCTTCCATCTTTGTCGATAGGCGTCCAGACCGGCCTGCAAACGGGTGCGCGCCGTGTCGATCAGACGCGCCACGGGCTATTGCGCCGCCTTCTGCATGGCCATCAGTTCGGTCAGATAGGCGGCGAATTCGTCATGCAGGTCGGGCCGGGCCAGGCCGAAGGCCACGGTGGCCTGCAGGAAGCCCGCCTTGCTGCCGCAGTCATAGCGATGGCCGCGGAAGCGGAAGCCGAACACGCGGCCGGGCTCTTTCGCCTCTTCGGCGATGGCGTCGGTCAACTGGATTTCGCCACCCGTGCCCGACTTGAGCTTGTTCAGGTTCGACAGGACGCGCGGCGACAGGATGTAGCGGCCGATCACGGCCAGGTTCGAAGGCGCCTCGCCCGCCTTGGGCTTTTCGACCATGCCCTTGACCTGCACGATCGAGCCCAGATCCTCGGCCACATCCAGCACGCCGTAGGACGCGGTCTTTTCGGCCGGCACTTCCATCGCGGCGACCATGTTGCCGCCCGTCCTTTCGTAGGCTTCCACCATCTGCTGCAGGCAGGGCTTCTCGGCCGCGATGACGTCATCGGGCAGAAGCACGGCGAAGGGTTCGTTGCCGATCAGGCGCTTGGCGCACCAGACGGCATGACCAAGGCCCAGAGGACGGTTCTGCCGGACATAGGCGATGGCGCCGGAATCCATGTTGGTTTCGCGCAGGCTCTCCAGAAGCTGGTCCTTGCCGGCACGGCGCAGGGCGGTTTCCAGTTCGGGTGACTGGTCGAAGTAATCCTCAAGCGCGGATTTGCCGCGCGAGGTGACGAAGATGAATTCCTTGATGCCGGCGGCGCGGGCCTCGTCGATCGCATACTGGATCAACGGGCGGTCGACGAGAGTCATGATCTCTTTCGGGATCGACTTGGTTGCAGGCAGGAACCGCGTCCCCAGGCCGGCAACCGGAAAGACGGCCTTGGTCACTTTTCTGATCTTCATGCCTTCATCCAACGCAAACACGCCCCCTTTCGAAAACAAGGATACACCTTCACCGGTAGGATGTCCTGGCCGTTACACCCTGGCCGTTACACCCTGATTGTGACGAAACATGGTCCACCGGCACCAAGATTGCGCGGAACCCGCGCCGCTGCCAAGGGGAATTCGGACGACCCTGCGTCAGCCGGCCGCGACAGCCCGTCGCAACAGGCCGACGGCATGGCCTGCCACACCAGCCTGCCGGATCAGCCGGCTGCCGCCAGCATGGCCTCGATCACCGGCACGTCGGAGGGGTTGTTCAGCTCCCAGAACGGCCGGCCGCGGGCCTCGACCCGGATGCAGGCGATGGCCTGGCCCTGCTCGAGGAATCGCAGCTGTTCCAGGCCTTCCAGGGTTTCCAGCGGGCCCACCGGCCAGGTGGGATAGGCGGTCAGGGCGGCGGGGCGATAGGCATAGACGCCGACGTGGTGGAACACGGGCGTGGGCGCGTCGTCGGCATAGGCCTGTGCCGTGAAAGGCAGGACTTCCTTCGAGAAATAGAGTGCCCGCTGGTTCTTGCCGAAGACCGCCGTGGTGCCACCCACGCGACCGGCGTGGCGATCGGCCAGCAGACCCCTCAGCGTCTGGCCATCGCAGCGCAGGACCGGCGTGGCCATGTCGGCGCCGGGGTCGGCGGCCAGGCCGCGCACCAGATCCTCGACAAACCAGGCCGGGGTGAGCGGGGCGTCGCCCTGCAGGTTCACCACCACGTCATGCCGGGGCAGGTGCTGCGCCACCTCGGCGCAGCGTTCGGTGCCGTTCCGGCAGGCAGAGGAGGTCATCACGACCTCGGCGCCAAAGCCTTCGGCATGGGATCTGATGCGGTCGTCATCGGTCGCCACCACCACGCGGTCCACGCCGCGCACCGCCATCGCCGCCTCCCAGCTGCGGCGAATCAGGGTCTTGTCGCCATCCGGGCCGCGCAGGTTGACCAGCGGCTTGCCGGGATAGCGGGTGCTGGCATAGCGGGCGGGAATGACGATCAGGACGCTCATGGCAGAAGGGCCTTCGGCTGGAAAGGGGCTGCATCGGCCGAAAGAGCGGCCTGCCGGGGCGGTGCAAGGCGGAGGAGATCCGCGGCATCGGCGGCGTGGAGGCTGACGGCCCGATAGCCGGCAGCGCCGCCGGGGCGGCGGCCGGCCCCAGGTGTCAAGGCGATGCCGATCGGGCCGGACCGGGCCCACGGCAGGTTCGGCCTCTGGGCAGGGTCGCTCACGCCTTCAGGTCCACGCCGGGGGCATAGGCGATGAAGAACGGGTTGTCCCAGCCCGGCTTGCCATAGGCCAGCGGCTGGCGGGTGTCGAAACGGACCACCTGCCCGCCGGCGCCGCGCAGCACGGCATCGCCGGCCGCGGTGTCCCATTCCATCGTGCGACCAAGGCGCGGATAGAGGTCGGCCTCGCCCGTGGCCACCAGGCAGAACTTCAGGCTGGAGCCGGCGGACTTCAGATCCTTCACCGCGTAATGCGCGATGTAGTCGTCGGTCGCCTGATCGCGGTGCGATTTCGAGGCCACGACCAGCAGCGCGCCATTGTCGGGCCGTGCCACGCGGATCGGCGTCAGCGGGCCGGAGATGTCCTTGTCCAGCGCGCCGGTCTCTTCGACCGAGGTGCCGTCGGGCAGGGTATAGAACAGCCGGCCCTGCGCCGGGGCATAGACCACGCCGCGCAGAGGCACCCCGTTTTCGACATAGGCGATGTTCACCGTGAAATCGCCGCGGCGCTGGACGAATTCCTTGGTGCCATCCAGCGGGTCGACGATCAGGAAGGTCCGGGCGGAAAGCGCATGGCTGGCGGCCTGTTCTTCGGTGATCAACACGACATCGGGGAAGGCTGCCCGCAGCCCGGCCGAAATCAGGGCATCGGCGGCCTCGTCGGCCACCGTCACCGGGCTGGTGTCGCTTTTCGATTTCACCTCGAAATCGGGGCCGTTGTAGACGGCCATGATCGTATCCCCGGCCTCCAGCGCCAGACGACGCATCACCGGAACCAGCCTGTCGAAATCCATCACCACTCCTTCGCGCGGCCATCAGAGCGCGCGCGCACCGGCCTTGTTGAAACTTGGTGCCTGGCCTCTTATCATGCGGGTCGAATTAAAGGGAACAGCAAGAAATCCCTGATCTGATCGGGTCTGCCGCAATGGCCCGCTGAAAGAGGCAAGCATGTTTCGCGCTCCGAAGCGATCGACGCCGATCCATGGCCTGATGGCCCTGCTGGAGCTGATCTTTCACGCCGCAGTGCGCCATATCCGCAAATCGAACCACAATGCGGTGGTCGGGCTGATCGTGAATATCGCGCAGTCGGTCATCCTAGTGCTGATCATGTATGCGCTGTTCACCGTGCTGAAGATGCGCGGGTCGGCGGTGCGCGGCGACTTCATGCTGTACACGATGACCGGCATCTTCATGTACATGACCCATACCAAGACATTGCAGGCGGTGGCGCGATCGGATGGGCCGACCAGTTCGATGATGAAGCACGCGCCGATGAACACGATCGTGTCCATCGCGGCCTCGGCCCTGGCGGCGCTGTATCTGCAGATCCTGTCGATGCTGGTGATCCTGTTCTTCTATCATGTGGTGTTCAACCCGATCACCATCGACCAGCCGATTGGTGCGCTGGCCATGGTGATGCTGGCCTGGGCATCGGGCGTGGGCATCGGCGTGCTGCTCAAGTCGGCCACGCCCTGGGCGCCGGATTTCTTTGCGGTTCTGACCACGGTCTATGTCCGGGCCAACATGATCGCCTCGGGCAAGATGTTCCTGGCCAATGCCCTGCCCACGTCGAAACTGGCCTGGTTCTGGTGGAATCCGCTGTTTCATGTGATCGACCAGACCCGCGGCTTCGTGTTCCTGAACTATTCGCCGCATTATTCCAACGTGATCTATCCCATGCAGGTGACGGCAGTGCTGATCCTTCTGGGCCTGATGCTGGAGAATTTCACGCGCCACCATGCCTCGATCAGCTGGGGCGCGGGGCGGTAGGCTGATCGTGATCGCGGGCGCGGGTCAGGCCGATGTCACCACCCTGAGCGTGAGATTGATCCGCCCGCCATCGCTCAGCAGGGTGGACGAGCCGCCGCGGATGCGGTCAACCCCGTGCCAGGCCAGGCGGGCGGGGCCGTGCATCACCACCACATCGCCCGAATGCAGCCAGCGGCTTTCCGTGCCCTCGCTTCGTTCGGTACCACCCATGCGGAACAGCGCCTCGGCCCCCAGGCTGATCGAGACGACGGGGAAGCTGAAATCGCCCTCATCGCGATCCTGATGCAGCCCCATCCGGGCGCCCGCCGCATAGTGGTTGATCAGGCAGCAGTCGGGCGCGCGCTCGAGGCCGGTCACGTCGCGCCACAGCGCCAGGATGCGGGGCGGGATCGGCGGCCAGGGCGTGCCGCTGGGGTGCAGCGCCGCATAGCGATAGCCCCGCCGGTCGGAGATCCAGCCGAGCCGCCCGGCCGAGGTCATCCGCACCGACATCGGCTTGCCGCCCGGCGTGACCGGCCGCTGAAACGGCGCCGCGACAAGGACGGGGCGCAGGTCGGCCAGGATCGCCGCCTGTTCGTCTGCATCCAGCCAGCCGCGCAGCAGCCGGAAGCCGCGGACGACTTCGCCCTCCGTCTGATTTCGCCCCGAGAATTTCATCAATTTACCCCGGATTTCCGCTTCATCCGCCCATTGCAGGGCACTTGGCCCCCCCTTATATACCCGTCGAAGCCGGAGAGGCGGCCGCCTTGACGGACCTTCGTGGGATCGGGGTCGGATGCCTGTCAGGGGCTGCCCCACAACATCGCCTAAGTAGAGGGAACACATCATGGCAAAAGTCATCGGGATCGACCTTGGGACGACGAACTCTTGCGTGGCCATCATGGATGGCTCGCAGCCCCGGGTGATCGAGAATTCGGAAGGTGCGCGCACGACGCCTTCGATCGTCGCCTTCACGGAAAACGAACGTCTGGTCGGCCAGGCCGCCAAGCGCCAGGCCGTGACCAACGCATCCAACACCATTCACGCGGTCAAGCGCCTGATCGGCCGCCGCTTTGACGACCCGCTGGTTGTCAAGGACATGAAGCATGTCGCCTACAAGGTGGTGAACGGCGGCAACGGCGATGCCTGGGTCGAGGTGCGCGGCGAGAAGTATTCGCCCAGCCAGATCTCGGCCTTCATCCTGCAGAAGATGAAGGAGACCGCCGAAGCCTATCTGGGCGAGCCCGTCACCCAGGCGGTCATCACGGTTCCGGCCTATTTCAATGATGCCCAGCGCCAGGCCACCAAGGACGCCGGCAAGATCGCCGGTCTGGAAGTGCTGCGGATCATCAACGAGCCGACGGCGGCCGCGCTGGCCTATGGCCTGGACAAGAAGGAAGCCAAGACGATCGCGGTCTATGACCTGGGCGGCGGCACCTTCGACATCACGATTCTGGAAATCGACGACGGTCTGTTCGAGGTGAAGTCCACGAACGGCGACACCTTCCTGGGTGGCGAAGATTTCGACATGCGGATCGTCCAGTACCTGGCCGACGAGTTCAAGAAAGAGCACGGCGTCGACCTGACGCTGGACAAGATGGCGCTGCAGCGTCTGAAGGAAGCGGCCGAAAAGGCCAAGATCGAGCTGTCGTCCAGCCAGCAGACCGAAATCAACCAGCCGTTCATCAGCATGGACAAGACCACGGGCCAGCCGCTGCACCTGGTGGTGAAGCTGACCCGTGCCAAGCTGGAAAGCCTGGTCGAAGACCTGATCAAGAAGTCGCTGAAGCCCTGCGCCGCCGCGCTGAAGGATGCCGGCGTCACGGTCAGCGACATTGACGAAGTGGTCCTGGTCGGCGGCATGACCCGCATGCCCCGCGTGATCGAGGAAGTGACCAAGTTCTTCGGCAAGGAACCGCACAAGGGCGTGAACCCCGACGAAGTGGTGGCCGCTGGTGCCGCCATTCAGGCCGGCGTGTTGCAGGGCGACGTGAAGGACGTGGTTCTGCTGGACGTGACGCCGCTGTCGCTGGGCATCGAGACGCTGGGCGGTGTCTTCACCCGGCTGATCGACCGCAATACGACGATCCCGACCAAGAAGAGCCAGATCTTCTCGACCGCCGAGGACAACCAGAACGCCGTGACGATCCGGGTGTTCCAGGGTGAGCGCGAGATGGCCGCCGACAACAAGCTGCTGGGCCAGTTCAACCTGGAAAACATCCCGCCCGCCCCGCGTGGCGTGCCGCAGATCGAAGTCACCTTTGACATCGACGCCAACGGCATCGTCAGCGTGAAGGCCAAGGACAAGGGCACCAACAAGGAACAGCAGATCACCATCCAGGCCTCGGGTGGCCTGTCCGACGAGGAAATCGAAAAGATGGTGAAGGACGCCGAGGCCAATGCCGAGGCGGACAAGGCGCGCCGGGAGCTGGTGGAAACCAAGAACCAGGCCGAAAGCCTGCTGCACTCGACCAAAAAGTCGCTGGCCGAGCATTCCGACAAGGTCGACCCCGCGACCGTCGAAGCGATCGAACTGGCGATGGGTGCGCTGGACGACGCGCTGAAGACCGACGATGCCGGCAAGATCAAGGGCGGCATCCAGAACCTGACCGATGCGGCGATGAAGCTGGGCGAGGCGATCTACAAGGCGCAGGCCGAAGCAGCGCCGGGTGGGGCCGCGGACAATGACGGGCCGCGCGATGTCGACGACGACATCGTGGACGCCGACTTCGAAGACCTCGGCAACAACAAGCGCAAGTGATACTTGTGGCACGAAAGGCGGGCGATCCTGGCAGGGGTCGCCCGCAGCCTTCCCGTAGCGAGGTCCTGACGTGGCAAAGCGCGACTATTATGAAGTGCTCGGAGCCTCAAGGGGGGCGACGGCAGAAGAATTGAAGAAAGCCTATCGGGCCAAGGCCAAGGAGCTGCACCCCGACCGCAACGCCGACAATCCCAATGCCGAGGCCCAGTTCAAGGAAGTGAACGAGGCCTATGAGGTTCTGAAGGACGAACAGAAGAAGGCAGCCTATGACCGGTTCGGCCATGCGGCCTTTGAAGGCGGCATGGGCGGTGGCGGTGGCGGCGGGCGCGGGCCGTTCGGCGGCGGCGCCGGTCAGGGTGATTTCGCATCCGCCTTCTCGGATGTGTTCGAGGATCTTTTCGGCGATTTCATGGGCGGGCGCGGCCAGGGCGGCGGACGCAACCGGGCCGCGCGCGGATCCGATCTGCGGTATAACCTGCGGGTGACGCTGGAAGAGGCGTTCCGGGGCAGCCAGAAGACCATCCAGGTGCCGTCGAGCGTGACTTGCGACGCCTGCCGCGGCACCGGGGCCGAAGGCGGGGCCGAGCCCGTGACCTGCCCGACCTGTTCGGGCATGGGCAAGGTGCGGGCGCAGCAGGGCTTTTTCACCGTGGAACGCACCTGCCCCACCTGCAACGGCATGGGCCAGATCGTGAAGAACCCGTGCCGGAGCTGCGGCGGCTCGGGCCGGGTGGAACGCGAGCGCGCGCTGTCGGTCAACATTCCGGCCGGGGTGGAAACCGGCACGCGGATCCGTCTGGCGGGCGAAGGCGAGGCCGGGCTGCGCGGCGGGCCATCGGGCGATCTCTATATCTTCATCGAGGTGCGCGAGCATCCGATCTTTCAGCGCGACGGGGTGAACCTGTATTGCCGCGTGCCGATCAGCTTTGCCACGGCCGCGCTGGGCGGCGAGGTTGAAGTGCCCACGATCGACGGCGGGAAAAGCCGGGTCAAGGTGCCGCCAGGCACGCAGACCGGCAAGCAGTTGCGCCTGCGGGCCAAGGGTATGCCGGCGCTGCGCGGCGGTGGCGTGGGCGACATGCTGATCGAGCTGGCGGTGGAAACACCGGTGAACCTGACGCAGAGGCAGAAGGATCTGTTGCGCGAGTTCGAGCAGCTGAGCGAGCAGAACAACCCGGAAGGCAGTTCGTTCTTTACCAAGGTGAAGGGCTTTTGGGATGGGATGAAGCCCTGACCGGACGGCTCTGCCGCACCGCCTGACCGGAAGGCCTGACTGGATGGCCTGACCGGAAGGCCTGACTCGGCGAGATGGCCCGCTTTGCCCCCTCGCCGAGCGCCCGGTCTGGAATTAACCATTCCTTCACCAAGCCTGTGGCAGGCTGGGGTCATGACGAACCCCGGCTTTCACGACCTGTCCCTGCCCCTGTTTCCGACCCCTGCCGGGGACGAGGACGAGGCGCCGGCGGCCGCGCTGTCGGGGCGGTTGCCTTCCTATATCGCCGACCATCGCAAGCGCCTGAGGTCTCGTTTCATGGAAGGCGGCGCGCAGGCGCTGCCCGATTACGAGATGCTGGAACTGGTGCTGTTCCGCGCCATCCCGCGACAGGATGTCAAGCCGCTGGCGCGGCTGCTTCTGGATACATTCGGCGACTTCAACCGGGTCATCTCGGCCTCGCCCCGGCGGCTGATGCTGGTCAAGGGTGTGGGCGAGGCGGTGGTGCAGGAGCTGAAGATCGTCGAGGCCGCGGCGCAGCGGCTGATGCGCAGCCGGGTGATGCACCGGCCCGTGCTGTCGTCGTGGGATGCGCTGGTGGATTATTGCCACACCGCCATGGCGCATCGCGAAACCGAGCAGTTCCGCATCCTGTTTCTCGACCGCAAGAATGTGCTGATCGCGGATGAAGAACAGGCCAAGGGCACGGTGGATCACGTGCCGGTCTATCCGCGCGAAGTGGTGAAGCGCGCGCTGGAGCTGAACGCCTCGGCCCTGATCCTGGTGCACAACCACCCCTCGGGCGACCCGACTCCCAGCCAGGCGGACATCTCGATGACCAGTCAGGTGCAGGATGCGGCCCAGGTGCTGGGGATCACGCTGCATGACCATCTGATCATCGGCAAAAGCCGGGAGATTTCGTTCCGGGCCGAGGGGTATCTGTAAGGCCGCGGGGCAATCGCCGCCCGGGGCATGTGCCGCTCAGCCGCCACCGCCGAAGGCCGGGCGCAGCCAGAGCTCGACCCTGCGGTTCAGGTGGCGGCCCGCGACGGTCTCGTCGCAGGCCATGGGCAAGGCCTCGCCAAAGGCCATGACCTGCGGCAAGGCCGCTTCGGGCAGGCCGGGGGCGGCGGTCTTCAGCGCCGCGAGCACCAGCCGGGCGCGCGCGGTGCTGAGTTGCAGATTGGTGCGGGCCGCGCCGGAACCGTCGGAAAAGCCCACCAGGATCGGGGTCTTGCCCTTGAAGGCATCGGTTTCCAGCAGCCGGGCCAAAGCGGTCAGGTTGTCCTGGGCCGCGGCATCCAGCGTCGAGTCGCCGTCCTGAAAGCGGAAGGTCAGGCTGCTGCGTTCGGCGCCGTCCATGATGGCGGCGACGGCTTGAAGGTCGGCCAGAGCCACGTCGGCCCCGGCGCCCCTGATGGCGCTCAGCAGGCGCAGGCCGTCGGCGGTCATGGGCTGGAACTCTGCCGCCCGGTCGACATAGCCGGCGGCGGCGATCACGGCCTGGGCCCTGGGCAGGGTCAGGAAATCCAGGAACTCGCGGGCCATCAGCGGCAGGCGGCGCGGCGGTCTGTCCAGAAACAGCGGCAGGGTCAGCGGGTAATCCGCGGCCTTCACGGCCAGCGGGCTGGGGGAGAGCGGAAAGCCGCAACTGTCGGTCAGATCCAGCACCCGGGCCGGGCCGCTTTGGGCGCGGCCGGTCACGGCGATGGCCCAGGGGTCGCGCGAAACGGCAAGGGCCAGGCCGGCCAGATCGGAATGGGTCACCTGACCCACGACATCCTTGCCGATCCGCGCGGCCAGCGCCTTGCCCAGGTCGCTGTCGGGCGCCAGGGCATGCAGGACCAGCGGCATGTCGGGGCCGCCGATTTCGGACCAGTTCGTGACCTCGCCCGCCAGCACGCGGGCCAGCGCGGTGGAGGCGATGCGCGGCATCGGATTGTCGGGTGCAACGATGGGCACCAGGGCATCGCTGGCCAGAACGACGCCGGTCAGGTCGGGCGCCGGCGCCCGGGCCAGAACCAGTTCGGCCCGGCCGCCCAGCAGCGCCGCGCGAGCGGCATCGAAGGGTGCCGGCGCAAACGACATCTCGGCCAGCACCTGACCCGTGGTGGGATCGGTCAGGATGGCGGGGGTGCTGGCCGTGGCGGGGGCGAAGGTCAGGCCGCGGCTTTCGGCGAAGGCGGCGAACAGCGCGGGCATCAGCGCCGCGCCGGGCTCGGCCGCGCCCAGGATGCGGATCGTGGCTTTCGGCGCCGTCAGGCTGGGGCAGGCGGGGCCTTCGCAGATGACGCCTTCGGCGTCGAGCGTCAGCGGGCCATAGGGCGACAGGACCCGGTAGAATTCGCCGTCATAGCCCTGCAACGTGCCTTCGATCGACAAGGCGCCGTCGCGGGCGGTCAGCGTGACATCCTGCGCCGACGCTCCGGACACTCCACTGGCAAGCCCAAGCGCGGCGAAAAGTGCCGCGCACCGGAGGAATGTCACCATCTACTGCCGCCCATCCTAGTCGTTGGCGGCGATCTTCATGTCCTGCGGGGGATTCTTCAACACCAGATATCCGGTTGGGCCACCACAGGGCGGCATGGCCAGGCTGAGCTCGGCGATGCTGACCGCGCCGTCCAGGCTGGTCAGGGCCCGGCCGCGGACCTCGCGACCGCAGCTTTGCGGGCCGACCGGCGATTCGATGGCGATATCGACCATCGGTCCGGGGGGAAAGGTGTAGATCTGGGCCAGAACCGGTGCCTCCAGCGTTGGATCGCCCAGGCGGGCCAGCCATCCGCCGGTGGCGGGATCGGCCGCGACCGGGCCATGCAGCGTGAACACGGCGCCGGGCCGGCCCTGCACGGCCAGGCGGTGCAGGCCGGACATGTCGGGCAGTGGCAGGGCGCTGGTCAGGGTTCTGCCGTCGGAGAAGGCGACCTGGACCACGCCATCGGCAGCCAGCGCAGGCAGCGACAGGGCCAGGGCGCCGCTGGTGTCGGTCTGAAGGTCAAAGCTCAGCCCGGCATGAGACAGGGTGGCGCGCTGCGCGGGATGGCAGGGTGCGGCGAGTTGCAGGAACAGGACCGCGCCGGGGAGCCGCGTCAGGCGCAGGGTGTCCTGACAATCGGGGGGCACGGCGCCTGTTGTGGCCGAGGCTGCGGGCGGCGCGGTGTCGGCCCGGGGGTGCCGCGCGACCGGCACGCTCGGCACCAGGGCATCGCCGGCAAGACCGGCGACGGCGGCGCCGGAAGCGTCGAGGGTCGACAAATCGGGCCGGATCGATCCGGCCTCTGCCTGCCCGCCACCGGCACGCAGGCTCCAGTGGGCGAATTGCACCGCGCCCAGTGCCACGCAGACGATGACACCCAGGCGCAACAGGCGCCTGCGGCGGCTGGTCTTGGCGGCGCCGGCGGTCTCGGGCTTGCCTTGCGACGGGCCCGCAGCCCGAGCCTGCGGCCGGACCGGCCTGTTCAATGGCAAATGCTGCGACATGGCGCCCTCCGGACATCATGAACGGGGGCAGTCTGCCCGGCAATCCGGGCGACGGCGTGGCGAAGTCGTGAAAACTGTGGCGACGGCCGCGCGCTAACCCCGAGGCAGGGCGACGCGGGCCGAGACGCCGGTGCTTTGGCCGGGAATGGGCGAGACCAGCGAAAATTCGGCCTGGGCGCGTTCGGCGATGGCCGTGACGATGGCCAGGCCGAGGCCCGCGCCATCGCCGTCTGCGGCACCCTTCTGAAAGCGATGCGACAGTCTGGCCAGGGCCTCGGGCGCAAGCGGCGGGCCTTCGTTGCTCACGGTCAGGACCGCTTCGGGTGTCAGTTCGATGGTGACGGGTTGATCGGGATCGCCATGGCGCAGGGCGTTTTCGATCAGGTTGCGGCACAGGATGCCGAAGGCGTCAGGCTCGATGACCGATGGCACCGGTTCGGGCGGCAGGGTCAGGCGGCAGCGTTCGCCCGCCCCGGCGCGCTGGAAATCCTGCACGATGAGCTGCACGACCTGGCGCATGTCGCTGGCCCTTTCCTGCCGCATGCGGCCGCCCTCGGCCCGGGCGAGCTGCATCAGCTTTTCCGACGTCCGCATCAGGCGTTTCAGTGTCGTGACGATTTCATCGGCGCGGCGCGCAGCCGAGGCATCCGCGGTTTCGGCCTTCAGCCGTTGCGCCTGGGCAATGGCGCCTGCAACAGGGGTGCGCAGCTCGTGCGCGGCATTGGCGGCAAAGCTGCGCTCGGCCTCGAAGGCGGCGGTCAGGCGGTGGAACAGGTCGTTCACCTCGGCCGCGAAAGGCATCAGTTCGCGCGGCAGATCCTTGACGGCCAGGGGCGACATGTCTTGTGCCCCGCGGCGGGAAATGGCGCGTTCCAGGGCGCGGACCGGGGCAAAGCCGCGCCGCACGGCAAAGGCAATGGCCAGAAGGCTGAGCGGAATCACCACCAGCAGCGGCAGCGACAGTTCGATCATCATCGACCGGGCCAGACGGGTGCGGTCGGCCACCGGTTCGGCCACGGTGATCGTCACCTGGCCGTCGGCCAAGGACTGCTGGTAGACGCGGTAGCCGTCTGACTGGCTGAACCCCTGGCCTTTGAATCCCGGCAGGTTTGCCGCACCGGCATCGCGCGACTGCAACAGCACCGTGCCCGAGGCGTCACGGACCTGATAGACCACGCCTTCCTCGTCATCGGGCAGGCGGTCGATTTCGTGCTCTTCGTGCTCGTCGAGGGGCTCGCCGCGGCCGCGCAGGTCGTGCAGGGCCAGCGGCAGGATACGCTGCGCGGTGGCTTGCAGGGCGTCGTCGAACACCTCGTTCACCCGGGCCGACAGGCGGGTCGCCGTGGCCAGGGCCGCCAGCAGCCAGAGAACGGTGACCAGCGTGCCCAGAACCACGGCCAGGCGGGTTTGCAGCGACCAGGTTTTCATGGCCGGCCCAGGCGATAGCCAAGGCCACGTTCGGTCTCGATCACCCAGGCCCCCAGTTTCTTGCGCAGGCGCGAGACATGTGCCTCGATCGCGTTGGACTCGACCGATTGGTCGAAGGAATACAGCCGGTCCTCCAGCTGCGCCTTGGACAGAAGCTGGCCGGGGCGTTGCAGGAAGGCTTCCAGCAACACCCATTCCCGGGCGGTCAGGGTGACGCTGCGACCGGCATCGGTGATCGCACGGGCCGCAAGGTCGATGTCCAGCGGGCCGAGGGTGATGATCGGGTTGGGGTTGCCGACATAGCGGCGGGCGACCGAGTTGATCCGGGCCGAAAGCTCGGCCAGATCGAAGGGTTTAACGATATAGTCGTCGGCCCCGGCATTCAGCCCCTCGATCCGGTCGGACACCTGGTCCAGCGCGGTCAGGATGATGACCGGCGTGACCTCGCCCCGGCCGCGCAGGGCCTTCAGGAAGGCGATGCCGCGGCCATCGGGCAGCATCAGGTCGAGCAGCACCAGATCATAGACGGCGACACGCATCGCATCGCCAGCCTGGCCCAGCCGCGTCACCCAGTCGACCGAATGGCCCAGACCGGCGATCTCGTCGCGCACGGCCTGGCCCAGAACGGAATCGTCCTCGATCAGCAAGATCCGCATGTTGCCTGGCCCGCCCCCGATGCCGCTTTCGTGACCGTTGTCGGGCGTCAAGCTGACACCAAGCTGACGAAAGCGAAAGGGGGCCGTCAGCCTGGTGTCAGCTTGGCCGCCCAGACAGGGAATCGACCAGGGCGCAAGCCTGACCCATGGGCCGTCCGCGCCAAAGGGCGCGGGCGCCGCGGCCGGGGCCGGGGCCCGAGACGGTAGACAGGAGAAAGATGACGATGATGCTGAAACCCTTGATGACCACCCTGGCCGTGACCACGGCGCTGACCGCCCCCGGCATCGCCGCGGCCCGGCAGGTGACATTCTCGACCACGCTGAACAATTATGGCGGGCCGCCGGCCTTTTTGGCCTATTACGTGACCGACGCGAACGGTGCCTATGTGGGCACGCTTTGGATGGCGGGCGCCAGGGCGCGGTATTACGAGCACCTTGACGGCTGGTATCGGGCCAGCGGCGGCGACATGAGCCAGCTGAACGGGATCACCGGCGCCTCGGTCGGATCGGGGCAGACGCTGACCATCACGCTGGACCTGGTCGATTCGGTGTTCGATGCGGGTTATGTGCTGCATATCGACGCCGCGGCCGAGAACATGCGATCCGTGCCGAATGACGTGAAAGTGCCCTTGACCGCTGCGGGTGCCGGGCAGGGTGTCAAGGGCAAGGGCTATATCGCCCGGTTCACCTATTCGATGTAAGGGGCTTGGCCGATGATCCGGTTGCTGCATCGCTGGCCCGGGCTGATTGCCGCGGTCCTTTTGACGATCCTGGGGCTCTCGGGTGCCATTCTGTCGGTCTATGCGGCGCTGGAGGCGAGATCGGCTCCGGCGCAGAGCGTGGCCGAGCTGGCGGCCAGGGTGGTGGCCCGGAACCCCGGCGTGACGGAAATCGACCGGTCGGCCAGCGGGCAGATCACCGCCTATCTGGACGGGTTGAGCCCGACGGCGCAGGTGATCGACCCGGCAACCGGGGCCAGCCTGGGCAATGTGGCGACCAGCCCGTTGCGCGATTGGCTGATCGAACTGCACCGGTCGCTGTTCCTGTCGGATGCCGGGCGGATCGTGATGGCGCTGGCCGCCGTGGCGATGCTGGCGCTGGCGGTATCGGGGCTGATGCTGCTGGCCAAACGGTCTGGCGGCTGGGGCCGGATCCTGGCGACGCAAAGGGGCAGGGGGCGGTTGCATGCCATGCTGGCGCGGGTGACGGTCACCGGCCTTGCCCTCTCGGCGGTGACGGCGCTGTGGATGACGGCCGTGACCTTCGGTCTGGTGCCGCAGGCGCAGGCGCCCGCCTTTCCGGATCAGGTGTCTGGCCAGGGCGGGGCGGCACTGGCCGAGATGCCGGTCTTGCAGAACACGCCGATCACCGCGCTGGACAAGCTGGTGTTTCCGGCGGCAGATGACATGACGGATGTCTATACGCTGAAGACCGCCAGCGGGCAGGGTTACATCGATCAGGGTAGCGGAAAGCTGCTGGCCTGGACACCCTCGACCGCGTGGGATGCGCTGACGCGGCTGCTGACCGCCATCCACACCGGGCGCGGCGCCGCCGTGGTCGGGCTGATCCTTGGCCTGTCGGCGCTGGGTCTGCCGGTGATGTCCTGGACCGGCATTGCGCAATACCTGGCGCGGCGCGCGCGGCGCGTGAAGTCCGCCCCGGCGGCGACGGCGGATGTGGTGGTTCTGGTGGCCAGCGAAGGCGGCACGACCTGGGGCTTTGCCGAAACGCTGCGCGACAGCCTGACCGGGCAGGGCCTGGCGGTGCATGTGGCGGCCCTGCAAGACTTTGCCCCCGAATCCTGGCCCAGGGCGGAACTGGCGCTGATCCTGGCTGCGACCTATGGCGCGGGCGAGGCGCCGGCTGCGGCCGCCGGTTTTCTGGAAACCTTGAAGTCCCTGCCACAGGCACCCCGGATCCCGGTGGCCGTGCTGGGCTTTGGCGACCGGAGCTTTCCGGACTTCTGCGCCTTTGCCGAGCAGATTTCGTGCACCGCCGCGCAGATCGGCTGGGAGCAGGTGCTGCCGCTGGCCACGGTGGGCCGCCAGTCGCCGCAGGACTTTGCCCGCTGGGGCCGCGACCTGTCGGCCGTCATCGGCGTGACGCTGGATCTGCACCACCTGCCCGAGCGGCCGCAGACCCGGCGGCTGACCCTGATCTCGCGCCGCGATTATGGTCAGGCGGTGCAGGCGCCAACCGCGATCTTGCGGTTTGCCCTGCCCGAAACCTCGCTTTGGGATCGGCTGACGGGCCAGGACTGGCGTTTCCACGCGGGCGATCTGCTGGGTATCCTGCCCGAGGGGACGACGCTGCCGCGATTCTATTCGCTGGCGTCCGGACGGGCGGACGGGTTTGTCGAGATCTGCGTGCGCAAACATCCCGGTGGCCTCTGTTCGGGCCAGCTGCTGGCGCTGGAACCCGGCGACGCGGTGCAGGCCTTTCTGAAGCCGAACCGCGGTTTCCGTCCGGCCAGGGGGCGCGGGCCGGTGATCCTGATCGGGGCGGGCACCGGGATCGGGCCGCTGGCGGGCTTTGCCCGGGCCAATACCGGCAAGCGGCCGATGCATCTGTTCTTCGGTTTGCGCGACGCCGCCAGCGACCTGCTTTATGCCGAGGAACTGCGCGAATGGCTGGAGGGCGGGCATCTGCGGTCGGTCAAGGCGGCGTTTTCGCGGGGCACTCCGAAGGTCTATGTGCAAGACGAGTTGCGGCGCGATGCGGCCCGGCTGGTGAAGCTGATGCAATCGGGCGCGCAGATCCTGGTCTGCGGCGGGCGCGAAATGGCGGCGGGCGTGCGTGGCGCGCTGGAGGAAATCCTGGCGCCGGCGGGGCTGAGCCCGGCGCTGCTGAGGGCCGAGGGACGCTATGCCGAAGATGTCTACTGATCGCCTGCAGCGCCAGGCGCTGAACGGCCCGGTGATGGGCACACGCTGGCAGGCGCTGTTCCACAGCGCGGCGGGGTTCGATGCGGGCCCGGTGCGGGCGGCGATGGCGGCGGCGGTCGAGGAGATCGACGCGCAGATGTCGGTCTGGAAACCCGAGAGCGATGTGAATCGCCTGTCGGACGCGCCCCCCGGCCTGTGGGTGGACGTGCCGTTGCACCTGATGGCGGTGCTGGCGCGTGGTATCCAGATCGGCGTGCAGTCGGGCGGGGCCTTCGACATCGGCCTGGGTGATGTGGTGGCAGCCTGGGGTTTTGGCCCGGCGGCGGCCAGTGAGGCGGCGATCCGGGCAGCCCGCGATGCGGTGCGGCGGCCCGCGCATGAGGCGCTGGAGCTGGACGTGGCCCGGTCGCGGGCGCGCAAGGCCGCGCCGCTGCGGCTGGATCTGAACGGAATCGCCAAGGGCTATGCCGTGGATCGGCTGGCCGAGGTGGCGCTGGCCTTCGGGATCGGCAATGCGCTGCTGGGCATCGATGGCGAGCTGCGCGCCCTGGGGCACCAGCCGGATGGCAGACCCTGGGCGGTGGCGGTCGAGGCGCCGCAGTACCACCACCGCGCGGCCCATTCGGTGCTGGAGCTGAGCGAGGCCGCCGTGGCGACTTCGGGCGATTACCGGCACTGGATCACGGTGAACGGGCGAAACCTGTCACACACGATGGACCCGCGGCGGGGCTTGCCACTGGCGCAGTCGCCGGCCTCGGTCACGGTGCTGGGACCGGATTGCGCCAGCGCGGACGCCTGGGCCACGGCGCTGATGGTGCTGGGGGTCGATCAGGGCCGGGCGCTGGCAGAGCGGCTTGGCCTGTCGGCGCTGTTCCTGGTGCGGGGCGGCGATCCGGTGGGCACCGGGGTTTTCGCCGCCGATCGCGCGGCCTGAGACACATTTGCGGGGCGTCACGGCCCGCGGGGTGTCACAGCAGCGGCGCCGTCTTGGACAGGCGCAGTTCGCGCGAGAGGATCCGCCGGTGAAGGCTCGGCAGATGGGTAAAGGCCAGATGCGCCCAGTATTTCGGGGCCAGAGCCTTTTCCGCCAGCGCCGCCCGGAAGAAACGACGCGCCAGCACCGGATGGCCGATCATCACCAGATAGCGGCCGGCCGCCCCGTAATGTCCGGCCATGGCCGGCGTGGACAGACCGGCATGGCGGATCTTGCCGGAAATCCGCACATAGCTTTGCGCCGAATACCGGGGCAAGCGCGAGATATGCTGCGCGCGCACGGCCGGCGATTTCGAGATCGGTGCCAGATACATCGGCTCGGGCAGGAATTTCAGTTTGCCCACCCGGGTCAGGCGCAAGGCCAGATCCCAGTCCTCATTGTTGCGCAACAGTTCGTCGAACAGGCCGGCATCGACAAGCGCCTGCCTGTGGACCAGAAGCGTGGGCAGGTTGTAGCTGTTGCGCAGCAAGGTCCGGGCCGAAAGATCTCCGCTGAGCGGTGTTTCCCAGGCATAGGGCCGGACGTAGCTGTTCATGAAGCCATAGTCGGCCTCGTCCAGACTGTAGTGGAACAGCACGGGGCAATAGACGCCGACGAAATCCTCGGGCAGGGATTTCAGCAGGGTCAGTTGCCGCTCGATCTTTTCGAAGGTGCAGATGTCGTCGCTGTCATGGAAGGCGATGTAGGCGCCTTTTGCTGCCGCAATTCCGGTGTTGCGGGCCGCGCCGGCGCCGCCGTTGCTCTGCCGCCGGATCAGCCGCACCCTGGGATCGCCGATCGCGGCCACCGCCCCCTGGATATCGTCGTTCGAGCAGTCGTCCACCACGATGACCTCGAGGTTGCGGTGTGTTTGCTGCAACAGGCTGCCCACGGCGCGTGCGATGAGGTGGGCGCGGTTGAACACCGGCACGACAATGGAAACCAACTCGCTGTTCGACAAGGACTGCTCCATCGGGTCAAATTTGCGCTCGGCGGACACTTCGTTGCCGACGTGTTCCATGATATCGACGCATTGAACTGTTACCGCGGCGGTCGGCTGACCCCGAGCCGCATATTCGCCGAGTGATGATCGATGAGCAATGCTTGCCATGCGGACGATCGGGGGCAGTGGTTGACATGGCGGCTGGCCGTGGCAAAGGCAGCTTGGCTCATGGTCAAGCGTGTGTGTAGGAGGTGACAGGGTCATGACGAGCCAGGCATCCGCCTCGGGTTCCTTGCCGACCGACGGGCGCGCGATGGCTGGCAATGGCACGTCGCTGTCCAACCAGCGCATTCTGTTGGCAGCCTTCTTCATCGTCACGCTCTTGCCCGTCAAGCCGCTGATCGGCGGCCAGCGGATGGACCCGGAACGCCTGTTCCTGCTGGTGGCCTTCCTGCCCTTCGCGATCCGCATGTTGTCGGGCAGGGCCGGGCGGCTGACCATGGTCGACGCAGGCATGGTATTGTTCAACATCTGGCTGCTGATCAGTTTTCTGGTCAACCATGGCACCAGCCAGCTCAGCTATGCGATCAGCCAGGTGCTGGAACTGGCGGGCGGATACATGGCGGGCCGGGTTCTGGTGCGCAGCGTGGCGGAATACCAGCGCTTTGTGCGGTATTTCCTGATCACGCTGGCGGTGATGCTGCCATTCGGCCTGATCGAACTGTTCACCTCGCACATGCTGTTGTCGGAGATCCTGGGCAAGGTCCTGCCGGTGGTGCAGGCCAATGGGGCCGTGCGATACGGACTGACAAGGGTGCAGGTCGTGTTTCCGCATGCCATCCTTTACGGGCTTTACTGCTCGATCGCGCTGTCCAGCGTGTATTTCGTCTACCGGGCACGGCCGTTCAGGATGTGGACGGGCCTGGGACTGGTGTTCGTCACGACGCTGATGTCGCTGTCATCCGCGCCGATGCTGTCGATCATCCTGCAAACGGGGCTGATCGTCTGGAACAAGATCACGCGGGGCGCATGGGCGACCCTTGCCGGCCTCTTCGGCGCCGCGGTGGCGATCCTGCAGCTGTTTTCCAACCGCGGGCCCGTGGTCTTCTTCATCGAGACGATGACGCTGGATCCGCAGACCGGCTGGTGGCGGATCTACATCTGGAACTGGGGCACGTTCAACGTGATGCAGCATCCGCTGTTCGGCATCGGGCTGAACGACTGGGTGCGGCCGAAATGGATGATCTCGGCCTCGGTTGACAATTTCTGGCTGCTGATCGCCATGCGCAACGGATTGCCGGCGCTCGTCTTTCTGCTGTCGGCGGTGCTGGTGCATCTGGTCCTGGTGATCCGGGCCAGAAACCTGACCGAGGCCGGCAAGGATGTGCGGCTGGGCTATGCCCTGACGCTGATCGGGCTGATCTTCCTCCTGACCACCGTGCATGTGTGGGACGAAGTGGCGACCTTTGTCTTCTTCTTCTTCGGCATTGGGGCGTTTCTGTATACCGCTCCTGCCGAGACGCCCGACGCGGGCGACCCGACGGTTCCGGCGAAGGCCGGCACGCAGGACCGCCGGACCCTGCCCTTCACCCGTTATCCGACCCAAAGGGGCTCTGCCAGTACGCGCAGCCCGCATCCGGCGCCTGCCCTGGCGCGAAAGACCAGACCATGATCACGATTTACCGGCAATTGTTCGACCTTCTGGATCGTCACGAGCGTTGGCGCTTCTTTCAGCTCATGGGTCTGATCATCCTGTCAGCCATTGTCGAAATGGCGGGTGTCGCGTCGATCCTGCCGTTCCTGGCAGCGGTGTCCGACCCGTCGACCGTCTTGAAGAGCCAGTTGCTGTCGCGCCTTTATGATGGCCTTGGATTCACCGAGACCCGCAGTTTCCTGATGACCCTGGGTGGCATGGTGTTCGGAGTTGTCGTCCTGGGGCTGTTCACCAAGACCGCCGCGGTCTTTGCGATTTCCCGCTACAGCCGGTTCCGCGAATATTCCATCGGCAACCGGCTGCTGCGCGGCTATCTGAGCCAGCCCTATGTCTGGTTCCTGCGCCGCCATAGCGCCGATCTGGGCGGCAGGGTGCTGAAAGAGGTCAACGAGGTCGTCAGCAATGCGATGATGCCTGCGATCAAGATGCTGGCGCAGTGCATTTCCCTGCTGTTTCTCACCGTGCTGCTGGTGCTCGTGAACCCGTGGATCGCCATTTCCTCGCTGATCGTGCTGGCCGGGGCCTATGCCGGCATCTATGCGGCAGTGCGCAAGTTGCTGGCGCGGCTGGGGGTTCGCTACTCTCGGGCCTATTCCGCCCGGTTCAAGATCGCGCAGGACGCGATTGGCGGCATAAAGGAAGTCAAGCTGCTGGGTCTGGAGGAAACCTATCTGGAGCGGTTCCGGGGGCCTTCGCTGCAGATGGCCGCGGCCGAGAGCAACACGCTGGCCATTGCCGAGATTCCGCGCAATTTCCTGGAAGCCGTGGCCTTTGGCGGCATGGTGCTGCTGATCGTGGCGCTCCTGGCCACGGGTGATGGCACGATCAACGGGATCGTTCCGGTTCTTGGCGTCTTTGCCTTTGCCGCGCTGCGCATGTTCCCATCCGTGCAGCAGATCTACATGTCGTCCACCTATCTGCGCTATAGCGGGCAACTCCTGTCGCAACTGCATCGCGACACGATCGAAACGGGCGCCAACCGGCCCTTCCAGCCGTTTCCCAAGGCCGACCGGCCCCTGGGGGTGAAGCGCGAGATCGTGTTGCACGACATCCGGTTCGCTTATCCGGAATCGGACAGGCAAGTGTTGCAGGGCCTGACGCTGACCATACCGGCACGCACCACGGTGGGCATCGTGGGCGGAACCGGCGCAGGCAAGACTACGGCGGTGGATATTCTGCTGGGACTGTTGCAGCCGGACCAGGGCCAGGTCCGCGTCGATGGCACCGTGATCTCGGCCAGCAATCTGCGCGCCTGGCAGGACAGCATCGGCTATGTACCGCAGCAGATCTTCCTGGTGGACGATTCCGTGGCGGCCAACATCGCGATGGGCATTCCCGCCGACAAGATCGACATGGCTGCGGTCGAACGCGCGGCGCGGGTCGCCAATCTGCATGATTTCGTGATCGCCGAAATGGCGGAGGGCTATCAGACCCATGTGGGCGAACGCGGCGTGCGGCTTTCGGGCGGGCAGCGGCAGCGGATCGGCATTGCGCGGGCGCTATACCATGACCCCGATGTGCTGATCCTGGACGAAGCGACCAGCGCACTGGACAACCTGACTGAGCGCGCGGTGATGGAGGCGGTGCACAATCTGGGCCACCAGAAGACCATCGTGATGATCGCCCATCGGCTGTCGACGGTAAAGGACTGCGACTCGATCCTGCTGCTGGAAAAGGGTCGCCTGGCGGCGGAAGGCCCCTATGACCGGCTGGTGGCCGAGAACGAGACGTTCCGGCGCATGGCAGCCGGCTGAGATTGGCCGGAAGATCCGCCGAACTGCGTGCAAATTGCCGGGCGAAGGTCGACGATGCCGCCCTTTGGTCGCAATTCCGCCCCCGTGATTGGTGAGGATTCACCCGCACTCTAGGGGATGGTGCCGCGATGCGCGATGCGATCGACAGGAATCGGGTCAGAACCGGGCAGGCTGGCGCTCAGGCTGGGGTGCAGGCCGCGGCCCGGCGGTTTGGGCGGTTCTGGACCGAGACCAGGGGCTCGGTCACGATGGAGTTCGTGCTGTGGGTTCCGGTGTTCTGCGGCCTGCTGATGCTGTTTGCCGACACTTCGCTGGCCTATCTGAACCAGTCGAATTTCTGGAACGTCAGCCGCGAGACGGCGCGGATCGTGGCGCGCCACGGGCTGGATGAACAGGCCGCCGAAATCTATGCCGAAACCCATGCCAGCTTTGGCCGCAGCAAGCCCACGGCCAGGGTGGTGATTGACGGGTCGACCGTGACGGTCACGATCTCGGCGGTGATGGCGGATGTGACGCTGTTCGGCATCCTGAACTTTGCCCAGGCGAAAACGATCGACGCGACCGTGACCGACGTGCTGGAGCCGATCTGATGTCACGTCGGTTCGGGGGGTGGGCGCGGCCCCTGGCGGGCGAATCCGGGGCGGGCACCGTCTTTTCGCTGTCGGTGCTGATGGTGGCGGCGCTCTTGGGCGGGCTGGCGATCGATGTCAGCAACGCCTGGCGTTACAACGAGCTTCTGAAGACGACGGCCGATGTCGCTGCCCATGCCGGGGCGGTGGTTCTGGCCGAAGGTGGCACCGATGCCGCCGCCCGCCTGGCCGCGCAGGATGCGGTGGCGATCAACATGCCCGAGACCCGCTATGGCAAGGTGCTGGCCGAGCCGGAAACCGATGTGCGGACCGCGCATTATGACGCAAGGACCAATTCCTTCGCTGGCGACGGCGACCCGAACGCGGTGATCGTGCGCGTGCAACGCAGCGCCGCCACCAGGAACCAGGTGCCAACGCTTCTGCTGCGGCTGGCGGGCCGCGCGGGCTGGGACATTGCCCGGGAAAGCATTGTGGCGCTGGTGCCGACCAGGCGCTGCAAGCCGACCGACGGCCTTTATGCCCGCGGCGTGCTGCGGCCGGGCGCGGGGGCGCATGTGGGCGCAGATTACTGCTTGCACAGCCAGGAAAAGGTGGTCCCCGACCAGGGCAGCTTTTTCGACAGGAACGCCGGCCTGAGCATGCCAGACCTGGCGCGTTGCGGGCTGAACTGCACCGACCGCGTTACCGAAGGTGCCGAAGCCGCCGGGTTCGAGGCCAATCTGATCCGCGAGGATCTGCCCGGCATGGTGCAGGCCATAGCCGACCAGTTCCTGAACCCGCGCGTCAAGGGCCCGGCCGAGAGCGCCTTCTTCGCCAGCCGCCCGCTGGATGCCGACCTTTCCGCGCTGGACGAAGTGGGGGTCGATATCTCGAAACTGGCGACGGGGCAGGTCATCGACATCTCATTGCAGGCGTTTTCGCGGATGCGGGCACTGCCGGGCGGGCTGATCTACAAGGTGACATGCAGCGCCGCGGCGGCAAGGGCGGAACAGGGGCTGAGCCCCGAAGTGCTGACCCTGCGGGCGGGCAATTCGGGGCTGGTGTTCCACAACCTGGCCCTGATCACCAATTGCGCGCTGGAGATCGACCCGACCGCGCGGATCGACGGCGCGATGATCCTGACCACGCGCGGCAGCGGAGGCTATGACGTGACCGCTGCGGCGGGGGCGATGATCGGCCATCCGGGTGGTGGCTGCGGGGCGGATGTGCGCAGCACGATTCTGGCGACCGGCTCGATTCTGCTGTCTGCCGGGGTGCTGGGGCCGGATGTCGGCCTGGTTTCCGGCGGGGATATCACGGTGGGCCAGCCGCCGACCGGCGTGGCGCCGGTCTTTGCGATGACCGGCGTGGGCATGCATGCTGCAGGCACGATCGATATCGAGGCACCGCATGCCTATGCCAGTTGCGGCAGCGGAGACGACCCGTTCCTGCCCCAGTTGCAGGTGATCCGGTATCTGGAACCCGAACAGATCGGCGGTGGCGGCTAGAGCCAGCGGCGTTTGGCCATGGCCAGCGCGCGGCGCAGGGCGGCGGCGGCGGGCAGGTGGCCGGTCAGCAGCGCATCCATCTGCGCCGCGTCCATGTCGCCCCGAAACGAGGCTCGGGGGCGCAGGAAGGCTGCGGGGTTCATCCTGCCCTTGTCGCTGGAATAGGCGACCTGATAGCCGGCCCGGCGCGCAGCGGCCAGCACGCGGCGACTGTAGGCGCCAAAGGGCAGACCCAGCGCGGTGACCGGGCGCCCGCAGACCTTTTCCAGATCGGCCCGGGACTGGGACAACTCGGCGTGCAGCGCGGCGTCACCCAGCTGCGCCAGATTGCGGTGGGCAATGCCGTGGCTGCCGATCCGCATCCCGGCAGATTGCAGGGCGCGGATCTGGTCGGCGTTCAATGCGCCGGGTTGACCGATCCTGCCCGACAGGACGAAGAAATCGGCGCTAAGGCCGCGGGCCAGCAGGCGCGGCAAAGCGATGTCATGATCAGAAAGGTTGCCGTCGTCAAAGGTGATCTGGAGACTGTCGCGCCCGGGCAAGGCGACGATCCGGTCCAGAACGCGGTCGAACTGGTCCACGCCGATCCAATAGGGCGCCTCGCCCGGTTCCAGAGGGCGGGCGGGCCGTCCAATGCCATGAAAGATCACGGCTACCCGCATCTTGCTGCCCAAGTCAGTGCCCCTTCCTGACAATCACGCGCCGATGCAGGGCTTCCAGTCCGAGGATCAGCCGGGCCACCGGACCGCCGCCGCTGGCCTCGTAGGCCTGGGTGGCAAACGGGGCGGCGTTGATCCGCACCTTGAAGCGGGCGACGGTCGCGTTTTCGCCACCCGGATCGATGCCGCCCAGATCCAGTTGGCGCGCACCCATGGCGCGGGCACGACCGATCGATTCCCAGGTCAGGAAATAGCCGGCTCGCAGGTCGCGGCCAACATCGGGCGTGGCGGCAAAGGCATAAACGGCGGAATCGCCGACCTGGGCGATGACGCTGGCGCCCAGATCGGCGCCATCCTTGTGCACGATCAGGATTTCCAGCTTCAGGTCGGATTGGGTCAGGCCAAAGTAGAATTCGGGCGGGATGTCGACCTGGAATCCCTTGTCTTGCCGGAGCTGGGCGTAAAGCTGAAGAAAGCGCCGGCGCAGTTCGGGTGTGTCGCCGGTATCGGTCGAAATGCCGACTTTCAGGGCGTGACGCAGGTTGGAGCGCCACTTGGCGTGCAGCGCGGCCATCAACTCGGCTTCGGTCCGTGTCAGGTCGACCACGGCACTGTGATAGTCGCGTGCCTTGATGGTGGCCCGAAAGCCCGCCCCGGCCATGGCAGCTTGCACCACCTCGAGGGGGAACGGGGCCTGTCCTGGCAGGCGCAGACGCAGGATATGGCCCATCTCGCCCGCGATCTTCCGATTCAGCACACCCAGGATTTCGGCAAGCTGGTCGGCATCCGGTGCCGGGCGATCTCGGCGCAGTGTCAAAGGACCGGAGGGGATCCAGGCGATGCCGCGCCCCAGGCCGGGAACGGCCTTGACGCGCACATTGGCGATGGCCAGAACCTGATCATCGTCCTCGACCGCGATCAGACGCGAAACCGCGCCGACCCGCGCGGCTGCCGCCTCGGCATAGGTCAGCGATTGTTCGAAGTTGTGATCCCCGAAAGTCGGAGCCAGAGCGAGCCAGTCTTGCCTGGTCAGAAGTCGCGCGGTTGCCATGGGTCAAAGCCTTGTGCGGATCCAGCTGCGCCAAAGCGGCCGGGATTTCAGACCGGTCCGGGCATGCAGGCGAGGAGCCAGTTTCAGGAACCAGATGCGATAGTAGGCCAGGTTCAGAAGATCCGACCAGGCCAGCAGCAACCTCAGCCGCAACGCGGCCAGCCGGCCGGGGCGGAGCAGGATCATGCGCCAAACATCCGCATAACGCCCGCCGTAGTCGATCTTGTAGGGATAGATGCCTCGCCCCGCCTCGACCCTTGTGAAACCCTGTTCGATCATCCGCTTGAACATCAGCAGGAACACCACCTTTCCTGCTCCGAGCCGATCGACCTCGGCATCCAGCTTGCGGGCGGGCAGGCGCCAATGCGATGTCTTGCCCGCGACCAGCGAGAACTCGATGGCAATATCGCCTGGCGTCCCCTTCAGACGATCCATCGCCACCATCTGGCGCGAGTCCGGGTTGGCGCAGATGTCCTTGTAGAAGCCGGCCGTGCCCGGCCAATCCGAGAAGTGCCCGCCCTTGCCGACCGCATGCCATTGTTCACCATGCAGATCGATGAAGTGCTGAAACTCGGCCGGGGTGGGGGCATAGCTGTCGCCGACCATGTCCATCGCCTGGGTCAGGTTTCTGACCATCCGCCGGAATTCGCCTTGCCGTTTCTTCGACAGGCCGGCCAGGTAATCCTCGAAACTGGCCGGCAGGTCGAACATCACATGTACGCCGGCGGCCTGTTCGACCACCGGGCAATCCGGGCCGGCAATGCGGCGCAGGGCCGGGCCATGGCTCGCCTCGGCGGAAAGCGGGCTGAAACTGACGGCGACTGCGCCCAGGTTTCGGGTCAGATGCCGGAAGGCCGCTTGCAAGAGGCTGTCCAGATGGTCGGGCGCGACGGGCACCTGCAAGACCAGAGTGTTCGGATCGGTACCGGCCAGGCGGGCGATCCGGATCGGCAGGGGGCCCACCCACAGGGTTTCGACGCGAAACGGCAGAACCCCCACCAGAACGCCTTCCTGCCGAGCGGCCAGGCAAGCCAGGCGCGAACGTTGCCCGAAATGCCGCCACCAGATCTCTATCCAGTCCGGACGCA
>JAKALB010000216.1 GCA_021813365.1 Pseudomonadota bacterium
GAACCCGACCAGTTGCCGTCCTCGCTCTTGCTGACCAGCCCGCCGGGAACACCCACCCCACCCGCCGGATCCGCCTCAAGCAGCGGGACTCCGTTCTGCCGGGCAAAGCGAACATGCGGCAGCAGCGAGTTATCGGCGACCGACCACGTCTTCATGCGGATGCTGCCGTCCTCCATCACTAGAAGCGTGGCGAGACCAGGCTGCAAGGTGCTCAGGACAACCCCCTGCTGGATGAACCCATAATGCGAGCCGTGATTGATGCGTGACAACGGCCCCGTCTTGAACGCGCCGTGGCGGCGCTTGAACCCGGCCGCAAAGGTGGCGACCACGCGCGGAGCCAGCACCGGATCAAGCATCCCCAAGCGGACAAGCGGTGCGGGACTGCCCAATCCATCCGGCCCGGCCCAACCCGTCGGACGGACACTGGCAGGGGGCCGCGGCGACCAGCCCAGCCCCGGATTGCTGGTTCCCACGGCATAGCCCAGACGGAAGCGTGACAGGTCGAACGCCACCAGGTAATCCATCGATCCCGCCTCGACCCGGTCAAGCGGATTGGTCGTCCCCGGGCCATTCAGCACCGCTGCGTCGATCACTCCCGGCTGGATCGCACTGGCGTAAACCCCCGGCACGCCTGACAGCGCATACCATTGCCCCAGCGCCATCTCGCCCAGCCGCGGCTGCTCCAGCCGCAACCCGATCTCTGTTCTCACCGAGTAATGCCTGCTACGCGCCGGGGGCGGCCCGCCCGCGATCCCCCCGGTCACCGTCACCGGTGCTGCAAGTGGGCCAGGTGCGACCACCCGGAATGCATCCTTGAAGAATAGGGTCTTCACCAGATTGACGATGGCCTCGCCGCCCACGACGTTGTTGCGGATGAAGCTCGCGGTCTGCTCGAGCCGGGTCGAATGCCCCGCGACCGGGTTGCGCAAAAAGAGATGCCCGCCGCAGATCGGTGCGAAGGGAAAGCCCCCGGAGCGCGCGGCCAGAAGCTCTTTGTCGCCCTGCGCCCAGGGAGCGCAAGCGATGGTCCGGCCGTCGAGCGCGATTTCAAGCCGCGGATTGCTGCCCGGGACGAGGCGGAGCGTCTCTCGCCCCGGCGCCGGATTTTCGAGGTGATAGGTTTCCCCGTCCCCCGACCCGGCGGTGCCCAGCCGCAGCAGGAACCACGCATTCACATTCGGATTGAGCGATGTCAGCGCGATCTCCCGGCCGTCAGCGCGTTGCACGGTTTCGGTTGTGCGGAACGGCTGCAAGGCAACGATACTCGCCGGGGCGGCGGCTGCCGACTGCGATGTACCCCCGGGGGCGACGCCGACGGCCGTGGGCTGGGTCACAGCGCCACCTGCGACGAGCGCGGCAATACCCAGCCCCGCGGCAATGATCGGGCGGGCGCGCGTCGTGCGGAGCGCCCGAAGGATGGGTATGAATGTAAGCACGGCTCTCTTTTTCAGTCTGTTCGTCATGCCGATGCCCGCCGCCCATGGTCCGCGGACCGGAGACGCACGGCGGCACAGGCATCAGGAGACATCCGCGGGCTTACACCGGGCTGACAGCAGTCTTGCAAATCCGTAAACTGCGCGACCCTCCGCAGCGGCAATGCCTGCCGGGGCGGGGTGGCGGGTTACATCTTTGTAAGGTCGCCCTCTCGTCATTCCGCATTCGCCCCGGTTCGGCTACGCACGCCGTGCCCCAGCCGCGCGCTGGCAGTGTGCCCTATCCGAAAGAGCCCGCCGATGCCCCGGACCGCGATCCCGTTCGATCCACCTGCAACGACTGATCGCAGCGCCTCCTCAAAGGTGCCCGAGGTCGGCGTCCTGTTCTGGGTTGTGAAGGTCCTGACGACCGGGATGGGCGAGACGACGTCGGACTTCCTGGTCCATCGCATCGACCCTCCCATCGCTGTCGCCATAGGCTTTGCCGGTTTCGTCCTGTCGCTCGCAGCACAGCTTTCGGCACCGCGCTACAGCGCCTGGATCTACTGGATGACGCTGGTCATGGTCAGCGTTTTCGGCACGATGGCGGCCGATGTGCTGCATGTGGGCCTTGGCGTTCCCTATGCCGCCTCGACCACTGCCTTCGCGGCCGCCCTCGCGGCGATCATCGCACTTTGGCACAGGGCTGAGGGCACCCTGTCGATCCACAGCATTCACCGACGGCGGCGCGAGATGTTCTACTGGGCCACCGTGCTCGCCACATTCGCGCTCGGCACCGCCGTCGGCGACATGACGGCCAAGAACTTCGGGCTGGGCTACCTCGACTCGGGCCTCGTGTTCGCCGCCGTCATCGGCCTGCCTGCACTGGCGTGGTGGAAGTTCGGCCTGGCCGAGGTTCCGGCCTTCTGGTTCGCCTATATCGTCACGCGCCCCCTCGGCGCCTCCTTCGCCGACTGGATGGGGGTTGGCGCCGAACGTGGCGGCCTCGGCTGGGGCACCGGCCCCGTGAGCCTCGTGGCACTTGCCCTGATCGTGGTGATGGTCGGCTACCTTGCCGCGACACGGGCCGATGTTGCGCTTGACCGGAATGCGACGGATTGACCAGCCGCGTCGCCCGCGCCCTGTCGAGGCCCGGATGAACGAAAGCCGCGCGCCGGATCTTGCGGATCGGCGTGGCCCCGAAAGACCTCGATGCGACTTTCGAACGCCTGGGCGGCACCGTCCTGCATCGGGTCAGCTCGCAGGCGATCCTGCATGGGGTCAAGCTGCTCACTGGGCTCGCACTGACCGAAGACCCGCGCGACCATGTTGCCGGGCGCCTGCGGGCCGCGGCGCAGCATCAGGCGGTCGGTGCACCGTCTTTCTGTGCGTCCTGGCTTGTCATTCAGGGGCTGATGAAAGCCTGATACGTCATCGGGCTGCTGCGCGAAAGGCTGATCGCCCCTCCACTTTCACGGGCGACGATGGCGGTTTTCATCGCGCGCCAGCCGTGCCGTTACACCTACACGCATTCGGCGGGCCTCATCGGCCGGACGGCGATTGACAACGTGGTGATCGGGCTCGTCCGGCATGAATGGCGCCTTCTGCGAACGCAGAAGGCGCCAAAGTCACAGTTCGCGCAGCAACACGGCTGCCTTGCGCCGCGCCCCGGCATGGGTAAACCCCACCGCCGCGGCCACGGAAAGGCCCACTGCAAGGAGCATCCCGGCGATATAGGTCCAGGGGATGGCAAGCGCCTCTGGCGGCGGATCGAAGACCC
>JAKALB010000088.1 GCA_021813365.1 Pseudomonadota bacterium
CAAGTTCGAGGCCCTGGCGGCGCATGACGCGATGGTCATGTTCTCGGGCGCGCTGAAGACGGTGGCGGCCAGCCTGTTCAAGATCGCCAACGACCTGCGGCTTCTGGGCTCCGGTCCGCGCTCGGGTCTGGGCGAACTGATCCTGCCCGAGAATGAGCCGGGATCGTCGATCATGCCGGGCAAGGTGAACCCGACCCAGGCCGAGGCGCTGACGATGGTCTGCGCCCATGTGATGGGCAATGACGCGGCCGTCGGCTTTGCCGGCAGCCAGGGCCACTTCGAGCTGAACGTCTACAACCCGATGATGTCCTACAACGTGTTGCAGTCCATGCAGTTGCTGGGCGATGCGGCACGTTCGTTCACCGACAACATGGTGGTGGGCACCCAGGCCAATGTGGCCCGGATCGAGAAGCTGATGAAGGAAAGCCTGATGCTGGTGACGGCGCTGGCCCCCACGATCGGCTATGACAATGCCACCAAGGTCGCCAAGACCGCGCACAGGAACGGCACGACCCTGCGCGAAGAGGCGATCGCCCTTGGCTTCGTGGATGGCGAGACCTTTGACCGGATCGTGCGTCCCGAGGACATGGTGGGTCCGAAGGGCTGATGGCCGAGATCGTCAACCTGCGCGCCGCCCGCAAGGGCCGGGCCCGCGACAAGGCCCGCGCCCAAGGCGATGCAAACGCGGTCAAGTTCGGCCGCACCAAGGCCCAGAAGACGCGTGAGGCGGCAGACGCCGCCCGCGCGCAGGCTGCCCTCGACGGCAAGAAGCGCGATGGCCGGGATTGACCGGCGCTGACCGGTAGATCCCGGGTTGCGGCACGCCCTGGCCGCAGAATGGGGCGGCGCGATGTCGCTCCGCCGCAATTCATGACCCCGATACCCGGATCGCGCATCTGGCTTCGTCCGGGGTGGCACGGCGATTCCTTGTGAAAGGCGACGGCGGGGCTTTCCACCGGTCGAAAACGCCGGCCGGTTCGTGACCTTCTGCACGCGCGCGCCGAACCGTCGGGCCGCCTGATCGCGATGTCGTCGAAAACTCCGGCTGGCGCATCGGCCGGGCCGGGGCTAGCCTTGGTCGCCATGTCCGCCCGCTCTGCCCGCCCCGTGAAACATTCCCTGACGCTGCGGGGCCACCGCACCTCGGTCTCGCTGGAAGAAGCCTTCTGGACCGAATTCCGCAAGCTGGCCCGCAGTCGCGGCCAGTCACTGAACGATCTGGCCGCCGAGATCGATGCCGACCGTGGCGATGTGGGCCTGGCCTCGGCCATCCGCCTGCACGTCCTGCAGGCCGCGCTGGCGGCCCGTTCGGGCTGATACACATGCTTTCCCCTTGAAAATCGGCCCGTTCCGGCGCATAGACCCGGCACGGCCTGCACCGGATGTGCGGGCCAAACCTCTTCTGGAGAGACCATGGCCAAGGAAGACATCCTCGAATTTCCCGGCGTCGTGAAGGAACTCCTGCCCAATGCGACGTTCAGGGTCGAGCTCGAGAATGGCCATGAACTGATCGCCACGATGGCAGGCAAGATGCGCAAGAACCGCATCCGCGTTCTGGCCGGCGACAAGGTGCAAGTGGAAATGACGCCCTACGACCTGTCAAAGGGGCGCATCAACTACCGTTTCAAGTGAAGCTGATTCTGGGATCGGCCAGCCCGCGCCGGAAAGACCTTCTGGCGCAACTGGGGATCGTGCCCGACGCCGTTCTCTCTCCTGACGTTGACGAAACCCCCGCCAGGGCGGAACTGCCGCGCCCCTATTGCGCGCGCCTGGCCCTGGAAAAGGTCCGGGCGGTGCCCGCCGGGCCGGATGACATCGTGCTTTGCGCCGACACAACCGTCGCCCTGGGCCGCCGAATCCTGGGCAAGCCGGAGAGCGCCGCCGAGGCAGAGGCCTTCCTGCGCCTGATGAGCGGGCGCCGCCACCAGGTGATCACCGCGATCGCCGTCCGCCGGGGCGGCCGGATCTGGACACGCGAAGCGGTCAGCGCGGTGAAGATGAAGGTGCTGTCGCAGGCCGAGATCGGCGCCTACATCGCCAGCGGCGAATGGCAGGGCAAGGCCGGCGCCTATGCGATCCAGGGGCGGGCCGCGGCCTTCATCCCCTGGATTTCCGGGTCGTTCACCGCGATCGTGGGTCTGCCCCTGGCCGAAACCGCGGCCCTGCTGCAGGCGGCCGGTTACCCGGTGCTGGGGGCGCCATGAAGGGTCGCATTGTCGTGCTGGACCATCTGGACGGCCGCGGCGCCGCGGCCCTGATCGTCGATGGCCAGCTGATCGAACTGGCGATCGACCCCAAGGACGACACGCCCCTGCCCGGCGCGATCTATCGCGCCATTGCCGACCGGCCGATGAAGGGTCAGGGGGGCATGTTCGTCAAACTGCCCGGCGGTCTTTCCGGCTTTCTGCGCCAGACCGAGGGCGTGGCCCCCGGCCAGCGCATCCTGGTGCAGGTCAGCGGCCCGGCCGAAGCCGGCAAGGCCCTGCCCGTCACCAGCCGCCTCACCGTGAAATCGCGCTTCGCCATCGTTACCCCCGGCGCGCCCGGCCTGAACATCAGCCGCCGGATCAAGGACGAAGACACCCGCGCCCGCCTGGCCGACCTGGCCGCCGCAGGCATGACCGGGGCAGATCCTGCGCTGGGTCTGATCCTGCGGTCTTCCTGCGCCGATGCCGACCCTGCGGTGATCGCCGAAGACATCTCGGCCATGCGCCAGCTGGCCGAGGCGGTGCTGGGCGATCTGCAAGGCGATGCCGAACTGCTGGTCGACGGCCCGCTGGCACATGACCTGGCCTTCCGCGACTGGCTGGACCCGGTGCCCGATGCCATCCACAGCGAAGCGGGCGATTTCGCCGCTCTGGGTGTTCTGGAACTGATCGACGCTCTCGGCTCGCCCCGGGTGGACCTGCCCGGCGGCGCACATCTCTGGATCGAACCGACCCGCGCCCTGGTGGCGGTGGATGTGAACACCGGCCCCGACACTTCACCCGCCGCCAGCCTGAAGGCCAATGTCGCCGCGGCGCGCGATCTGCCGCGCCAGCTGCGCCTGCGCGGTCTGGGTGGGCAGATCGTGGTCGATTTCGCCCCCTTGCCCAAGAAGGACCGCGCCATTCTGGACCAGGTGCTGCGTGCCGCCTTCAAGGGCGAGGGGAACGAGACGCACCTGGCCGGCTGGACGGCGCTGGGTCTTTACGAACTGACACGTCGCCGCGACCGGCTTGCCCTGTCGGACCTTCTGCCGTGACCTGCCCGATCTGCGCCAGGGACAGCGATCCGAAATACCGCCCCTTCTGTTCGCGGCGCTGCGCCGACATCGATCTCGGCCGCTGGCTGACGGAAGGCTACCGTCTTCCCGAAGAGACGGCAGAACCCCGGGTTCCGCCCCGCGACGAGGACAGCACACACTGATCCTGGGCGAAAAAATATCGCCGGCCCCTCTGGACAGACCTCACCGCCTGACGTATTCACCCGCCACCTGCGGCGGGCCCCAAAGCGCGCCGATGCAACAGTGCCCAGATAGCTCAGTTGGTAGAGCAGCGGACTGAAAATCCGCGTGTCGCTGGTTCGATTCCGGCTCTGGGCACCACTTGACCCATTGAAGCCCAAGAAGTTGCAATGGCCGCGGGGCGTGACGGGATGGCACCGCGTCGGTGGCGTGATCTCCGGCGGTCAGGGCCGCTGCAATGATCCGGATGATCGAAATCGGGGGGCCGCATGGGACGGCATGGGGCGGCCGTTGTCGCCGTTGTGGCCGTCGTGGCGATCGGCGGGCAACGCAGGCGCTGCGCAAGGCACTGGACCGGGGCCCCGGTTCTGCGGTTGACTGCGGTCCAGCCAGGGAGGCGCGATGCGGGCAGGGGTGATCAGGGGGCTTCATCGGCGCGATGCGGATCCGGCGCCCCGCAGCTTCGCACCGGCCGCAGGTCCGGGGGGTTCGCCGGGCCGCATCGGTCGTGCCGGCCTCGCCATGGGGCGCTCCGGGCCGAGATGCGGGCCTGCCGGTTCGCCCACCCATTTCGCGCACCCATATCCTGCGCCGGAAACGCGCATCGCAATCGAGCCCGAAATCGAGAACTGACATGGCCCCGCCCTATCCCCATCCCCGGCCCCGCGCCCGCATCCTGCAATTCGGCGGCGGGAATTTCCTGCGCGGTTTCCTTGACTGGAAGGTCGAGGGCATGAACCGCGCCGCGGGCACCGATTGGGGCATCATCGTGCTGCGCTCGCTGGGCGGCGTGGCAGACTCGGCCCTGAACGCGCAGGACGGGCTTTATACCGTGTTGGCCCGCGGGCTGGGGGCGGATGGGCAGCCGGTGTCCGACGTGCGGGTCGTGGGTGCGGTGCTGCGGGAAATTTCCTGCCAGACCGACTGGCCTCGCGTGCTGGAACTGGCCGCGAATCCGGAAATCGAGGTTGTGGTGTCCAACACCACCGAAAGCGGCATCGCCCATGATCCGGGCGCAGACCCGGCTGATGCACCGCCGGCCAGCTTTCCGGCCAAGCTGGCGGTACTGCTGCACCACCGCTGGCAGGCGGGCGCACCGGGGTGGCAGGTGATCCCCTGCGAGCTGACCGACAAGGCCGGCGATCTGCTGGCGGGACTGGTGCGGCGCCATGCTGCGGATTGGGGTTGGCCCCAGGCGTTTCTGGACTGGCTGGGGCGGGCATGTTCGTTTCACAACACGCTGGTCGACCGGATCGTGCCCGGGCGCCCGCGTGGCGATCTGGCGGCCATCGAATCCCGCCTGGGCTATGCCGACCCCTGCCTGATCACCACCGAGCCTTTCCACTTCCTGGCCATCGAACAGCGGCCCGACCAGCCACCGATCCGCCTGCCTCTGGCCGACTTCGATGACGGCACGCTGGTCACACCCGACGTGACCCCCTGGAAACTGCGGAAAGTCGCGCTGCTGAACGGCGCCCATACCGCCCTGTGCCCCTTGGCGCTGATCGCCGGGATACCGACGGTGGGCGCCGCAATGGGCGACCCGGCGGGCCGGGCATTTCTGGTTCGCCTGATGCAGGAGGAAATCAAACCCTTCCTGAACCTGCCAGGCCCCGATCTGGACCGTTTCGCGGCCGAGGTGCTGAACCGTTTCGCCAACCCGTTCATCGCCCATGCCTGGCACGACATCAGTCTGAACGCGGTCTCCAAGATCCGGCAGCGCAACCTCGACCGCATGGCGGCCTACCACGCCCGCCACGGTGCCCCCGCGCCGCTGTTCAGCCTGTCGCTGGCGGCCTGGCTGGTGTTTTATCTCGGCCGCTTTCCTGGCGCGGCGCAGTTGCCCCCCCGCGATACGCCCGAGACCCTGGCCCGGATCGCGGCCTTGCAGCCGTTGCAGGGATTGGCGCTGGTCCGCGCCTGGCTGGGAGATACCACGTTGTGGGGCCGGTCGCTTGACCTGCCCGACCTGCGCGCCACGGTTCTGCACCATGTCGAGGCGCTGAGCGAAAGACCCTTTCGCCTGGCCGACTGGCCAGGCCTGCTGACCTGACGAGGTGATCCATGTCAACCCAGGCAAGACCCGCCGGCAAGCCGCGCGCCCGCGCGCTGGGCCTGCCGTTTCCCGGCACCCCCGGCCCCCTGAACGCCATCACCGATGTGGCAGGGGTGCAGGTGGGCTTTTGCACCCTGATCGACCCGGCCCGCAATTGCCGCACCGGCGTGACCGCCATCCTGCCGCGGCCGGGGCATGTGCCCGCGCCGGTGCCGGCCGGATTCTTCAGCCTGAATGGCAATGGCGAAATGACGGGAACGCATTGGATCGCCCATGCCGGCCATTTCCTGGGGCCGGTGCTGATCTCGAATACCCATGCGATCGGCGCCTGCCATACGGCGGCCACGCGCTGGATGATCGACACCTATGCCGAACACTTCCGGGGCATGGCCTGGGCCATGCCGGTCGTGGCCGAAACCTATGACGGCATTCTCAACGATATCAATGCGATGCATGTGCAGCCCGAACATGCCATGGCCGCGCTGGCCGATCTGAAGGGCGGGCCCGTGGCCGAAGGCGCGGTGGGAGGCGGAACCGGGATGATCGCCTACGAATTCAAGGCAGGCACCGGAACATCCTCGCGCCGGGTCGGCATCGGCGGGCAGGTCTACACGGTGGCCGTGCTGGTGCAGGCCAACCACGGGCGGCGCGGCTGGCTGAACATCCTGGGCCAAAGGGTCGGACAGCTGATGCCGGAAGGCGCGTTCCGCACGCAGGATCAGGGCTCGATCATCACCATCGTCGCCACCGACGCGCCGCTGTCGCCGCTGTATCTGCAAGCCCTGGCGCGCCGGGCGAGCCTGGGTGTCGGGCGTGGCGGCACGCCGGGGGGCAATTCGTCGGGCGACCTGTTCCTTGCGTTTTCGGTGGCCGATCCGGGGTTGCCGCCGCAGGCTGATCGACCCATCCTGACCCGGCACGAGTTGAACGGCGACCTGGTCGATCCGCTGTATCTGGCCGCCGTCGAGGCGACCGAAGAGGCGGTCGTGAATGCCCTGGTGGCCGCCGACCCCGTGCCGGCGTTCCGCCCGGCTGGCCAGATGATACCGGCGATCGACACCACCCGGCTGGCAGCCCTGTTCCGGGCCTAGGTCGGGGGCCTTGCCCCTTGCCGCGTCCCGTGTCTGAATGGCGGGCAGGAGACCGCATCGATGCACACTGCCGTCCTGCTGCTTGCCGCCGGCGCCTCGCGCCGGTTCGGGCCGCGCAACAAGCTCTTGCAGCCCCTTGAAGGCAAGCCCCTGATCCGCCACGCCGCCGATGCGGCGCGGGCGGTGCCGGTCGGGCTGCATTTCGCCGTGATCTCGGATCCCGAGGTCGAGGCGCTGCTGCCTGATTTCCGGCGGGTGCGGGTGGATCCGGGGCAACCGCAATCCGCAAGCCTGAAGGCGGGCCTGGCCGTGGCGCAGGCTCTGCTGGCCGACAGCGTTCTGGTGGTTCTGGCCGACATGCCGCGGGCGACGACCGCGCTCATGCAACAGGTGCTGCAACGCGGCGACAGGATGCCCGCCGCCGCGAGCGACGGCCAGCGCGTTCTACCGCCGGCATTCTTTCCCGAGTCGGTCTTTCCGGCCATCGCCGAGTTGACCGGCGACCAGGGCGCTGGGGCGATCCTGCGCCATCTGCCGGCCGGCCAGCGGGTTCTGGCCGAGGCCGGTCTGCTGGTCGACATCGACACGCCCGCCGATCTGGCCGCGCTGGAGGCGAGATGACCCTGCTGCCGGTTCCGGACCTGATCGCCCCGATGCAGCGCGCGCAGATCGTGGCGGATCTGCGTGCCCTGGTTCCGGGCGAGGGCGTGGTCGACGATGCGCGCAGCATGCGTGTGTTCGAAAGTGACGGGCTGACCGCCTACGCCCAGATGCCGCTGGTCGTGGTGCTGCCGGAAACGGTGGATCAGGTCTCGGCCGTGCTGGCCTATTGCCACCGGAACGGGGTGAAGGTCGTGCCGCGCGGCTCTGGCACCTCGCTGTCGGGCGGGGCGCTTCCGCTGGGCGATGCCGTGCTGCTGGTGATGAGCCGGTTCAACCGGATTCTCGAGGTCGATCATGCCAACCGCGTGGTGGTGGCCCAGCCCGGCGTGACCAACCTTGGCATCACCCAGGCGGTGCAGGATCAGGGGTTCTACTATGCCCCCGATCCCAGCAGTCAGATTGCCTGTTCGATCGGGGGCAATGTCGCAGAGAATTCGGGCGGGGTGCATTGCCTGAAATACGGGCTCACGGCCAACAACGTGCTGGGCGTGGAACTGGTGCTGATCGACGGCACCGTGCTCCGGCTGGGCGGCAAGCATCTGGAGGCCGGCGGGCTGGACCTGCTGGGTGTCGTCACGGGATCGGAAGGGCTCCTGGGCGTCGTGACCGAAGTCACGGTGCGTATCCTGCGCAAACCGGCCACGGCACGGGCGGTGATGTGGGGCTTTCCCACATCGGAATCTGCGGGCGACTGCGTGGCACGGATCATCGGCGCCGGGATCATCCCGGGTGGCATGGAGATCATGGACCGCCCCGCCATCCACGCCGCCGAAGCCTTTGTGCAGGTCGGCTATCCTCTGGATGTCGAGGCGCTGCTGATCGTCGAACTCGACGGTCCCGAGGTCGAGGTGAACGAACTGCTCGACCGCTGCCGGGCCATCGCCGGCCACGCCGGGGCGGTGAGCGAGCGGGTTTCGACCAGCGAGGCCGAGCGGATGGCGATCTGGGCCGGGCGCAAGGCCGCGTTCCCGGCGGTGGGACGTATCTCGCCGGATTACTATTGCATGGATGGCACGATTCCGCGCAAGGCGCTGTCACGGGTTCTCTCGGGCATCCGCGATCTCTCGGACAAGCACGGGCTGCGGGTGGCCAATGTGTTCCACGCAGGCGACGGCAACCTGCATCCGCTGATCCTTTACGATGCCAACCAGCCCGGCCAGCTGGATGCGGCCGAGGCCTTTGGCGCCGATATCCTGCGGCTCTGCGTGGCGGTGGGCGGGGTGCTGACCGGCGAACATGGCGTCGGCATCGAAAAGCGCGACCTGATGCCGGAAATGTTCGAAAAGGTCGATCTGGATCAGCAGGTTCGGCTGAAATGCGCCTTTGACGAGGAGCATTTGTTGAATCCGGGCAAGGTCTATCCGCAGCTTTGCCGCTGCGCCGAGCTGGGGCGGATGCATGTGCACCACGGCCAGCTGCCCTTTGCCCATCTGCCGAGGTTCTGATGCTTACCTTTCGTCCCGAAACCGAGGCTCAGCTGGTCGAGGCCGTGCAGGCGGCGATTGCCGAACGGCGGCGGCTGGAAATCCTGGGCCTTGGATCGAAACGCGCGATCGGTCGGCCAGTGCAGGCGGATGCGGTTCTGGACCTGTCCGGCCTGAAGGGAATTCTCGCCTATGATCCGGCGGAACTGGTGCTGACCGCCCGTGCCGGCACGCCCCTGTCAGAGATCGAGGCGGCGATGGGCGAGGCCCGGCAGCATTTCGCCTTTGAACCGTTCCGGCCCGCCGCCCTGCTGGGCAGCGCCGATCAGACGCTGGGCGGGCTGGTGGCAGCGGGCCTGGCCGGGCCGCGGCGCATTCAGGCCGGGTCGGTGCGCGATCATGTGCTGGGTTTTTCCGGCGTCTCGGGCCGGGGCGAGGCGTTCAAGGCAGGTGGCAAGGTGGTCAAGAACGTCACCGGCTTTGATCTGTCGAAGCTGATGGCGGGCAGTTGGGGCACGCTGGCGGCCCTGTCCGAAATCACCCTGAAGGCCCTGCCGCGCCCGGAAACCGAACAGACCCTTGCAGTCAGCGGCCTGAGCGAGGCCGAGGGTGGCGCCTTCCTGGCCGCCGCGATGGGATCGGCGGCCGACGTGACCGGCGCGGCCATGGCCGGCGGTCAGGCGCTGGTGCGGCTGGAAGGCATTGCGCCCTCGGTCGCCTATCGCGCCGGACTCATCCGCGCCCTGACCGGGGGCGAGGTGACTGTGCACGACGCTGCCGCCTCGGCCGCCACCTGGGCGGCAATCCGCGATGGTGCGGCGTTTGCCGATCGGCCGGGGGTCGTGTGGCGGGTGTCCTGTGCGCCCAGCGCCGGGCCGGGGCTGGTGGCGGCGCTGCGGGGCGAAATGCCGGTCGAGGCGGTTTATGACTGGCAGGCGGGGCTGGTCTGGCTGCGGCTTGACGCGCCACATGCCGAACTCTTGCGCACTCATCTGGCCCGGGCGGGCGGCGGTCATGCCACGCTGATCCGGGCCGATGCGCCAACCCGCCGTGCAACGCCCTGCTTCCAGCCGCAGGATCCCGCCCTGGCGGCCCTGACCCAGCGGGTGCGGGCCGCCTTTGACCCGCTGGGCCTGTTCAACCCCGGCCGGATGGATTGAGATGCAGACGCTGTTCACCCCCGAAACCCTGGCCCGCCCCGGAATGGTCGAGGCCGAAGGCATCCTGCGGACCTGCGTGCACTGCGGCTTCTGCACGGCAACCTGCCCGACCTATGTGACGCTGGGCAACGAATTGGACAGCCCGCGCGGGCGGATCTACCTGATCAAGGAAATGTTCGAACAGGGTCGCCCCGCCGATGCCACGGTGGCCCGCCACGTCGATCGCTGCCTGTCGTGCCTGGCCTGCACCACGACCTGCCCCTCCGGCGTGGACTATGCGCATCTGATCGACATGGCGCGGGCCCATGTCGAGGCGACCTATGCGCGCCCCTGGTTCGACCGGCTGCTCCGCGCGATGCTGACCCGGATTCTGACCCACCCGACCCGCTTCCGCCTGGCGCTGGTGGCAGCACGCATCGCCCGGCCTCTGGCTCGCCTGCTGCCCAGAACCGGCGCCCTGGCCCCCGTGGCCGCGATGATCGAGATGGTGCCGCACCGTCTGCCACGCCCGCTGGCCGATACGCCCACGAGCCTGCCCGCCCCCGCCCCTGCGTCCACCCCGGACGCCGCGCGCAGGGTGCTGCTGCTGGACGGTTGCGCGCAGTCGGTGCTGGACCCGGGCATCAACGCCGCGACCCGTCGCCTGCTGGCACGGGCCGGGGTGCAGGCGATTTCCCTGCCGCAGGCCGCCTGTTGCGGCGCCCTGCCCCAGCACATGGGCCGCCCGGATCAGGCCCGCGCCCTGGCCCGGGCGACCATCACCGCCTGGGAGCCGTGGCTGGACAGGGTAGAGGCCGTGGTCATCACCGCATCGGGCTGCGGCAGCGCGGTCAAGGATTGGCCGCACCTGTTCCGGGATGACCCGGACTGGTCGGCGCGGGCCGCACGGGCGGCCGGGATGGCGCTGGATGTGACACAATATCTGGCCCGGCTGAGCCTGCCGCCCTCCCAGGCCCGGCCCTTGAAGGTCGCCTATCACGCCGCCTGTTCGTTGCAGCACGGCCAGAAGATCACTGCGCCACCCAGGGATCTGCTGCGCGCGGCGGGGTTCCATGTGGTCGAACCGGCGGAAGGCCATCTGTGTTGCGGATCAGCCGGCACCTACAACCTGCTGCAACCCCGGATTGCCGGCCAACTGGGCCAGCGCAAGGCGGCTGCTCTGGCCCGGACCGGTGCCGATGTGGTCGCGGCGGGCAACATCGGCTGCCTGACGCAGATAGCCCGACATGGCGTCCTGCCGGTGGTGCATGTCGTGGAACTGCTCGACTGGGCGCATGGCGGCCCGCCGCCCGCCGCTCTCAGTGACCAGATGCCGGCAATGACGGCGAACTGACACCATATGCCGCTTTTGCCGGCGATGTCGCGGTGCGCCCGCGCCAGTATTCGCCGGTCGGGGCGAAATCGGCTTGCATGCCGCCGCAAGTTCGACCACTTGCGGTCTGGAATTTGACCGATTTCGCAGCTACGGTCCCGCGCAACGGGACATTGAGCACAAGGTGGCAACACAACGGGCGGGGCAGGCCCAAGGAAAGAAGAAGGGACAGACATGTCTCGGCGGTATCTGATGGTCGGCGCCGGATTCTCTGGCGCCGTGATTGGCAGGATTCTGGCCGAGGCCGGTCATGACGTGACCGTGATCGACAGCCGCCCGCATGTGGCGGGCAACTGCCATACCGCGCGCGACCCCGAAACCGGCGTCATGGTCCATGTCTATGGCCCGCATATCTTTCACACCGACGATGCCGAGGTCTGGGACTTTGTGAACGCCCATGCCCGGTTCATGCCCTATCGCAACCGGGTCAAGACGATCGCAAAGGGCCAGGTGTTCTCGTTGCCGGTGAACCTGCACACGATCAACCAGTTCTTCGGCACCACGATGGGCCCGGCCGAGGCCCGCGCCTTCATCGAGTCGAAAGCCGACTCCTCGATCACCGATCCGCAGAATTTCGAGGAACAGGCACTGCGATTCCTGGGGCGCGAGCTGTATGAGGCGTTCTTCAAGGGCTACACGCAAAAGCAATGGGGCCGCGACCCGCGTGAACTGCCGGCCGCGATCCTCAAGCGGCTGCCAGTGCGGTTCAACTATGACGACAATTACTTCTCTCATCGGTTGCAAGGCATCCCGGCCGAGGGCTACACTGCTCTGGTCGAGGCGATTCTGGACCATCCGCGCATCCGCCTTGAGCTCAATCGTGCCTTTGATCGGTCGCAGCGGTCGGATTTTGACCATGTGTTCTATTCGGGCCCGCTGGATGGCTGGTTTGACTATGATCTCGGGCGCCTGGGCTATCGCACGCTGGACTTCGAGACCTTCCGTTACCAAGGTGATTACCAAGGCTGTGCTGTGATGAACTACGGCGAGGCGTCGGTGCCCTGGACCCGCATTACCGAACACAAGCATTTCGCCCCATGGGAGAGCCATGCCGGTTCGGTCCTCTATCGCGAAGTGTCGCGGGCCTGCGAGGCGGGCGATACGCCCTATTACCCGATCCGCCTGGTCGATGAACAACGGCTCCTGCAAGACTATGTGCGTCGCGCCGAGGCCGAGACCGGGGTGACTTTCGTGGGCCGGCTCGGCACCTATCGCTATCTGGACATGGATGTGACGATCCGCGAGGCGCTGGACACGGGCCGCATGGCCGTGCGCCTGGCAGCCGAGGGTGGCAGGATGCCCAGTTTCGCGAGGGCGGTCTTGTGAGCCTGGCGCGATCCCAGGGGTTGAGGCTGACCCGATCGGCCGGGGGCAGGTCCACCGAGCCGGCGCTGCCCATGGCGGTGCGCCGGCAACCCGTGATTGCCGCGCTGGTCGTGACCCACAACCGGCTGAACCAGTTGCGCTGCACCGTGCAGCGGCTGCTGGAAGAGCCGGTCGACCATCTGGTGGTGGTGAACAACGCCTCGACCGACGACACCGGCGCCTGGCTTGCGGCCGAGCAGGATCCGCGGCTGCATGTCATCACCGCGCCCGGCAATTTCGGCGGGGCAGGCGGCTTTGAACTGGGCCTGGCCGCGGTGCAGGATCTGATCGATCCGGACTGGACCGTGCTGATGGACGATGACGCACGGCCGCAACCGGGTGCGATCCAGACGTTTCGCGCCCGCGCCGCCCAGCTTGAGAGCGACGGCTATGACGCGATCGCTGCGGGTGTGTTCTACCCCGACGGCCGGATCTGCGACATGAATCGCCCCTCGCGCAACCCGTTCTGGCATGCCAGAGATTTCCTGCGGACCCTGGTGTGCGGCGGCGGGCGCGGCGGCTTTCACGTTCCGGATTCTGCCTATCGGGTGCCGGCGGGCAGCGATGCCCATCCGATCGACGTAACCTCCTTCGTGGGTTTCTTCCTGTCCCGCCGCGGGCTGCGGCGCGGCGGGTTTCCGGACGGTGGGCTGTTCATCTACGGCGACGACGTGATCTACACCATGCGCCTGACCAAGCGCGGAGGCCGCATCGGCTTCTTGCCGGAAATCGGCTTTGAACATGATTGCTCGACCTATCACGCGCACAGTGGCGACATCTACCGGCCAACTTGGAAGGTCTATTACAACTATCGCAACAGCCTGATGGCTTATCGCATGGCGGCCGGGCCCGTGCTGTTCTGGCCGGTCCTGCTGCTGGCGGCGATGAAATGGCGGCTGCGCGCCCGCGACGCCGGGCCGCGGCGGTCGGCCTACCTGTCGATGTACTGGCTGGCGCTGAGAGATGCGCTCGCCGGCCGTTGCGATCGTCCGCACAGCGAAATCGTCCATCGCGCGGCGGAACGGACCTGATCGCTCACCGCCATTTCTCATACCGATTGCACTCTCTGCCGGGCGACATAGGTTGTGCGGCAGAACCCCGCGCAAGGCTTGACCGCATGACCGCCTCCCGATTTCGCCCCTCTCTTGATCCGCTGCCCGAGACGTTCTTCGCGCAAGACGATGCCGCACGGCAGCGCCCGGCCGGGTCCGTGCTGCAATCGCTGCTGTTGCCGATGGGCAGCGTGCCGGCCGCGCTGTATCTGCGCCAGATCGACGACAGGGGGCGCGAATTGCCGCCGCTGATAGACCAGGGCGTGGTGCATCTTCTGCAGGACGAGACGCTCTCGACCGACACGTTCTTTGGATCCTTCTACCGCGCCTATTGGTTGCACCACGCAGAGATCGGCACGCTCAGCCTTGGCATCCGCATCGAGGGCACCGTCGATATCCGCATCATGGAAGACACCGGCGCCGGCACGATCTGCCGCCACCGCGCGGTGCGGCGGGCCGCAGAGGCCACGACATTTTACCTCACACCCAGCCTGCCCGATGCTGTGAACCTGCCCAGCAGCCGGCTTTATGTCGAGATCACGGCCCTGACCCCCAGCAAGCTTTTCGCCCTGGATGTCCTGGGCACCGCCGCGCCGGTGCGACAGCCCAGCCT
>JAKALB010000217.1 GCA_021813365.1 Pseudomonadota bacterium
GTGCCCCGCCCGCCGCCGGCCCGGGCGATCAGGTGGCTGAGCCCGGCCAGGAGATACATCACCAGCGGCAGGATGAAGAGCACCCCCATGATGCCGCCGCCGATCCGGGCATTCAGCGGCACGGTCGGGTCCAGATGCGCCTGCCGGGCCAGCAGCGGCCATTCCGACACGAAGATCAGCCCGCATGCCCCCATCAGCCGGGCCAGGGCCCCAGGCTCGCTGGCGCCGGGCAGCAGACCCAGGATCAGACCCCTCGGGTTGCGCCAACTTTGCACTATGTCGGGAACCACGCCCATGTCTGCCCCTAATGCCCGTGCCGTGCCAGCCAGGCTTCCAGCCGGGCGCGGATGTCGGCGCGCAGGTCGTCACTTTCGATTTCTTCCAGCGCCTCGGCCAGGAAGGCCAGCACCAGCAGTGCCGTCGCCTGGCGTTCGGGCACCCCGCGCGAGCGCAGATAGAACAGCGCCGCGTCGTCGATGGCGCCGCTGGTCGAACCATGGCTGCATTTCACATCGTCGGCGTAGATTTCCAGTTCCGGCTTGGCATAGAACTGGGCGGCATCGTCCAGCAGCAGCGACTGGCTGATCTGATAGCCATCGGTCTTCTGCGCCCCCGGCTTCACCAGAATCTTGCCCTGAAAGACGCCGGTTGCCCCCCGCATCAGCACCTTCTTGAACACCTGGCGGCTTTCGCAACGCTGCGCGGCATGGGTCACGAACACCGTATCATCATGCAGGAAATCGCCATCACCGACCGCGGCCCCCGCCACATGCGCAAAGGCATCGTCGCCCAGAAGCTCGATCACCGCCTCGTTGCGGGTCAGGCGGCCATTGGCCGTCAGGGTGAAGCTCTTGAACAGGGCGGCCTTGCCGAGACGCGCGAAGACATGGGTCACGGCGCGGCGTTCATGGTCGCGGCCCTGGGTGCGGATGTGGTGAAAACGCGCGCCATCGGCCACGAACACCTCCATCACCTTGGACAGGCGCGCGGCGCCGGGGCCGTTTTCCAGAAGCGTCAGTTCGGCACCGGGGGCCAGCTGCACGACATGGTGCAGGATCGCATCCGACACCTCCGACAGGTGGCGGTATGACAGGCAAACGGGCTTTGCCGCCTTGCCGGTGACGCGGATCAGCACGCCATCCGTGGCATGGGCGGTGTTCAGGCTCGCCAGCGGCCGGGCGACCGGGGTCTGGCCCGCGGCTTCCAGCACACCATAGAGCGGCTCTGCCCAATGGCCGGGCCGGGCCTGGGCCAGGCGGGCGATTTCCACACCGGCCAGGGCGGGGTCGTCCGAGGCGGCGGCGTCAAAGACGCCATCGGTGAAGACCAGCTTCACCCGGTCAACATGGCCGAAGACCGGCGCTTCCTCGCCCGGGTCGAACAGCGCCGCGCGTGGAGGCTCCGGGGCCACCAGCGCGGCAGGGTCGGTGTGGCGCCAGTATTCGTCGCGCCGGTTCGGCAGGCCCTGCGCCGACAGCCGGGCCAGGGCATCGGCCCGAGCAGCCGGAAAGGTCGTGGGCAGGGCGCCCAGGGCCGCCAGCCGGGCATTCAGTTGATCCTGACGCGGCGAGGCCACGGCCATCACTTCGCCCCTTCCAGAAGGCCGGCATAGCCGTTGTGCTCCACCTCCAGCGCCAGTTCGGGGCCGCCGGTCCTGATGATGCGGCCACCGGCCATGATATGCACCACGTCGGGTTTGATGTGGTCCAGCAGGCGCTGGTAATGGGTGATGACCAGGAACGAACGCTTTCCGTCGCGCAGCGCATTCACGCCCTCGCTGACCAGTTTCATCGCGTCGACATCCAGGCCCGAATCCGTCTCGTCCAGGATGCACATCCTGGGTTCCAGCATCGCCATCTGCAGGATCTCGTTGCGCTTCTTCTCGCCGCCGGAAAAGCCCACGTTGACCGGGCGCTTCAGCATCTCGGCGTCGATCTTCAGCGTCCTGGCCTTTTCGCGCACCAGTTTCAGGAAATCCCCGGCCGACAACTCTGCCTCGCCGCGCGCCTTGCGCTGGGCATTCAGCGCGGTGCGCAGGAAGGTCATGTTGCCCACGCCCGGTATCTCGACCGGATACTGGAAGGCCAGAAACAGGCCGGCCGCCGCGCGCTCCTCGGGCTCCATCGCCAGAAGGTCGGCGCCATCCAGCGTGGCGGTGCCTGCGGTGACCTCATAGCCGTCGCGGCCCGACAGGACATAGGACATGGTCGACTTGCCCGACCCGTTCGGGCCCATGATCGCATGCACCTCGCCCTCGCCGACCGTCAGATCGACCCCTTTCAGGATTTCCTTGTCTTCCTCGGCCAGCCTGACCTGCAGGTTGCGGATTTCCAGCATGTTCTCTCCTTGGACCCCTAGCTCGGGTCGATGAAACTGGCGGCGATCCATCCCGAAACCTCGGGCAGATCGGTGCGCGGGATCAAGTCGAAGCGGGCCAGGCGGCCGGTCATCGCGGGCGGGCCGGCGATCGATTCGAAACGGTGATAGGCGGGGCGGTCGGCGTAATCGTCGACCAGAAGGATGGTGGGCCTTTCGATGGCATAGGCCGTGGCCAACATGCAGGCCAGGCGAAAACGTCCATCAACCAGCACCAGGTCGGGGGCCAGGAAATCGTCGCGCTCCCACACCGACAGGGCATAGAGCGGAAAGCTTTCCAGACGTTTCCTTCCCTTGGGAAAGCCCCAGGCACGGGTCGGGCCGATGTCGGCATGATGCAGGATCACCCGGCTGGCGGGCGGATGCGCCTCCAGCCAGGCCCGCAGGTCGGCCAGCCAGCGGGCATCGCTTTCCACGGCAAAGATCGTGCCCTGTGCACGCTCGGCGGCAATCAGCGTCGATCCGCCCGAGCCGTATTCCAGGATCACGTCCGCCGCCTGATAGGCCTGCGTCAGCACTCTGGCCTCGGCCTCGGGCAGGGTCAGTTCGGGACGGGTCAGAAGCTCAGCCATGGCAGATCCCTGCCCTTGCCAGGCGATGGAAATGCCCGGCCGGGCTGTCCGGGGCGGCCACGGGAAACCTTCCGGCTCCGAAACACGCGCCATTCCCTGCCCCGCCTGTCAGCCAACCGAACGGGGTCGCAGCGAGAGCGTGTCGCACATGGGGCTCAAGTCGTTCCATCTCGCAAAAGCTCAGCCGACCGAGCCTTCCAGGGAAATGGCGACCAGATTCTGCGCCTCCATCGCGAAC
>JAKALB010000089.1 GCA_021813365.1 Pseudomonadota bacterium
GCCAGGGCAGTTCCGGCCAAGGAGATTGCGACATGAAGCTGCATGATTTGCACGACAACGCTGGCGCCGCCAAGACCAAGAAGCGTGTGGCCCGTGGCCCCGGCTCGGGCAAGGGCAAGACCGCCGGCCGCGGTATCAAGGGCCAGGGCTCGCGTTCCGGCGTGGCGCTGGGGGGCTATGAAGGCGGTCAGATGCCGCTCTATCGCCGCCTGCCGAAGCGCGGCTTCAACAAGCCGAACCAGAAGCAATTCGCCGTCGTCAACCTGGGCCTGATCGAGAAGTTCATCGCCGCCGGCAAGCTCGACGCCAAGGTCGAGATCACCGAGGATGCGCTGGTCGCGGCCGGACTGACATCGAACAAGCGCGATGGCATCCGCATCCTGAACAAGGGCGAGATCAAGTCCAGGGTGAACCTGAAGGTCAGTGGCGCCTCCGCCGCGGCGGTCCAGGCCGTGCAGGCCGTGGGCGGCTCCATCACGACTGCGTCGGCAACGGAGTAACGGCCCGACTTTCGGGTTGTGAGCGGGGCAAAGACCGCTTACATCTGCGCAGGGTTTTCACGCCGCCGACCGGATGACCCGGCTCGGCGGCGTTCTCACTGAAAGAGCGATCATGGCATCAGCTGCAGAGCAAATGGCGGCGAACCTGAACTGGGCGACGCTCGGCAAGGCAACCGACCTGCGCCAACGCATCCTTTTCACCATCGGTCTGCTGATGGTCTACCGGCTGGGCACCTTCGTGCCGGTGCCGGGCATCGACGGTTCGGCGCTGAAGAACTTCATGGAAACCGCCGAAAGCGGCCTGGGCGGCATGCTCAGCCTGTTCACCGGCGGCGCCATCACGCGCATGGGCATCTTCGCCCTGGGCATCATGCCCTATGTGTCCTCCTCGATCATCGTGCAGCTACTGGCTTCGCTGATCCCCTCGCTGGAGCAGCTGAAGAAGGAAGGCGATCAGGGCCGCAAGAAGATCAACCAGTACACACGCTATGGCACGGTGGCGCTGGCGGCCTTTCAGGGCTGGGCCATTGCCGCCAGCATCGAGGCGGGCGGGTTGACGCATTCGCCGGGCCTGTTCTTCAAGCTCAGTTGCGTGATCACCCTGGTCGGCGGCACCATGTTCCTGATGTGGCTGGGCGAACAGATCACGGCCCGCGGCATCGGCAACGGCACTTCGCTGATCATCTTCACCGGAATCGTGGCCCAGGTGCCCGCGGGACTGGCCAGCTTTCTGGCGCAGGGTCGGGCCGGCACGATCTCGACTCCGGTGATCCTGGGGGTGCTGGTGACGGTGGTGGTGGTGATCGGGATCGTGGTGTTCATGGAACGCGCGCTGCGCAAGATCCACATCCAGTATCCGCGCCGCCAGGTCGGCATGAAGATCTACGAAGGCAACTCCAGCCACCTGCCGATCAAGGTGAACCCGGCGGGCGTGATTCCGGCAATCTTCGCCTCGTCGCTTCTGCTGTTGCCCACCACGATCGCGACCTTCTCGGGCAACCAGACCAGCCCGATCATGTCGATGATCCTGGCCTATTTCGGGCCTGGTCAGCCGCTGTATCTGCTGTTCTACGCAGCGATGATCGTGTTCTTCGCCTATTTCTATACGGCGAACGTGACCTTCAAGACCGATGACGTGGCCGAAAACCTGAAGAACCAGAACGGCTTCATTCCGGGCATCCGCCCCGGCAAGAAGACCCAGGAATATCTGGACTATGTGGTGACCCGCGTTCTGGTCCTGGGCTCGGCCTATCTGGCGGCGATCTGCTTCCTGCCGGAAATCCTGCGGTCACAATTCGCGGTTCCGTTCTACTTTGGCGGAACTTCGGTACTTATTGTCGTTTCCGTGACCATGGACACGATCAATCAGATCCAGTCTCACCTTCTGGCCCATCAATATGAAGGGCTGATCGAACGGTCGCAACTCAGGGGCCGCAAGCGCACCGCCGCGGCGCCCAAGCCGCCGGCACGTCGATAAGAGGGGACGGATGACGCAGACGAACATCATCCTGCTGGGCCCGCCCGGCGCCGGGAAAGGTACGCAGGCCAAGCGGCTGGTGGACGAACGTCAGATGGTGCAGCTGTCGACCGGTGACATGCTGCGCGAGGCGCGGACCTCGGGCACCGAGATGGGCAGACGGGTGGCCGCCGTCATGGATGCCGGCCACCTGGTGACCGATGACATCGTGATCGGCCTGATCGAGGAAAGGCTCACCACCGGCAAGGCCGGCGGCGGCTATATCTTCGACGGCTTTCCCCGCACCCTGAAGCAGGCCGATGCCTTGGGCGACCTGTTGCAGCGCCTCGGCCAGAAGCTGGACGCCGTGATCGAGATCCGGGTGGATGACGAGGTTCTGAAGGATCGGATCGTCGGCCGCTACACCTGCGGCAACTGCGGCGCTGTCTATCACGACAAGTATCGGCCGACCAAGGTTCCCGGTGTCTGCGACACCTGCGGCAGCACCAACATGAAACGCCGCGCCGACGACACGGAAGAGGCGCTGCGCACCCGGATGCTGGCCTATTACCGCGATACCTCGCCGCTGATCGGCTATTATTATGCCCTGCGGCAGCTCACGACCATCGATGGCCTGGCGCCGATGGACACCGTCGCCGAGGCCGTGGCGAAAGTTCTTGACAAACGGTGATTAATTCAACCGTCCCGCTTGACGCCCCAGTCAAAACCCCATATGGCACGGCGTCCCGCTGCGGAATCGCCCGGGGGCATTTCGTCGGCGACTCGCCCCTGAGTCGTCAGTTGTGAAAAAAGGTTCTGGCACGACGGAACCGCAACGAAAAGGAAGACACGCGTGGCACGTATTGCTGGCGTCAACATCCCGACTCAGAAACGCGTTCCGATCGCGCTGCAGTATATCACCGGCATCGGCGCCCATTCGGCCGAGCTGATCTGCGAGGCGCTGAAGATCGACCGCGCCCGCCGCGTGAACCAGCTGACCGACAGCGAAGTTCTGGCGATCCGCGAATATATCGACGCCAACTTCACCGTCGAAGGCGACCTGCGCCGCGAAGTGACGATGAACATCAAGCGTCTGATGGACCTGGGCTGCTATCGCGGCCTGCGTCACCGCAAGGGCCTGCCGGTCCGCGGCCAGCGCACCCATACCAACGCTCGCACCCGCAAGGGCCCGGCCAAGCCCATCGCCGGCAAGAAGAAATAAGGGGAGCGCACAGATATGGCACGCGAAACCACCAAGACCGCCGCTCGCACCAAGAAAAAGGAACGCAAGAACATCGCCGCGGGTGTGGCGCATGTGAACTCGTCGTTCAACAACACCAAGATCCTGATCTCTGACGTGCAGGGCAACGCCATTTCCTGGTCGTCGGCCGGCACCATGGGCTTCAAGGGCTCGCGCAAGTCGACCCCCTATGCCGCCCAGATGGCCGCCGAAGACGCCGGCCGCAAGGCGCAGGAACATGGCGTCAAGACGCTGGAAGTCGAAGTCCAGGGGCCGGGTTCGGGCCGCGAATCGGCGCTGCGCGCGCTGGCCGCCGTGGGCTTCAACATCACTTCGATCCGCGATGTGACGCCGCTGGCGCACAACGGCTGCCGCCCGCCGAAGCGCCGCCGCGTCTGATCGACCGCATTACGGGCGGGCCGTGCCTTTGCGCACGGCCCGCTTCCGTCATTTTACACCGATCCTCGGGCGTCCGCCGTCAGGGACATGGGCTGCGGACAGGTATGGAGGCGAAAGCATGATCCACAAGAACTGGCAGGAACTGATCAAGCCGCAGCAGCTGAACGTGAAGGCCGGGGCCGATGCCGCCCGCGTCGCCACGCTGGTTGCGGAACCGCTGGAGCGTGGCTTCGGCCTGACGCTGGGCAACGCGATCCGTCGCGTGCTGTTGTCCTCGCTGCAGGGCGCGGCCATCACCTCGGTGCAGATCGACAACGTCCTGCACGAGTTTTCCTCGATCGCCGGCGTGCGTGAGGACGTCACCGACATCGTGCTGAACCTCAAGGGCGTGCGCCTGAAGATGGAAGTCGAAGGGCCCAAGCGCCTGTCGATTTCCGCCAAGGGCCCGGGCGTCGTGACCGCCGGCGACATTTCGGAATCGGCCGGGATCGAAATCCTGAACCGCGACCATGTGATCTGCCACCTGGATGACGGCGCCGATGTGTTCATGGAACTGACCGTGAACACCGGCAAGGGCTATGTTTCGGCCGACAAGAACCGTCCGGAAGACGCTCCGATCGGCCTGATCCCGATCGACGCGATCTATTCGCCGGTCAAGAAGGTCAGCTACGAAGTGCAGCCCACCCGCGAGGGCCAGGTGCTGGATTATGACAAGCTGACGCTGAAGGTGGAAACCGACGGCTCGCTGACCCCCGATGACGCCGTGGCCTATGCCGCGCGCATCCTGCAAGACCAGCTGGCGGTGTTCGTCAACTTCGATGAACCGGAAGCCGCCGGCAAGGGCATCGAGGATGCGGGCCTGGAATTCAACCCGCTGCTGCTGAAGAAGGTCGACGAACTGGAGCTCAGCGTCCGTTCGGCCAACTGCCTGAAGAACGACAACATCGTCTACATCGGCGATCTGATCCAGAAAACCGAAGCCGAGATGCTGCGCACGCCGAACTTCGGCCGCAAATCCTTGAACGAAATCAAGGAAGTGCTGTCGGGCATGGGCCTGCACCTCGGTATGGAAGTGGAAGACTGGCCGCCGGAAAACATCGAGGACCTCGCCAAGCGGTTCGAGGACCAGTTCTGACCGATGGCGCGCTGCACCCGCCCTGCACCAGTGGGGCAGGGCGGGTGCACCCGCCGCCGCGACAAATGCCCGGACCGCCGGGGAAAACATGGGCCAGAGGCCCCAAGGTGAGCGGAGGCAATCGTAGCCCCCGCCGGACAAAGCAAAACGAGAGTCTAGGAGAGACACAATGAACCATGGTGCCGGCTACCGCCGCCTTAACCGCACTCACGAACACCGCAAGGCGATGTTCGCCAACATGGCCGGCTCGCTGATCGAGCATGAGCAGATCAGGACCACCCTGCCCAAGGCCAAGGAACTGCGTCCGATCGTCGAAAAGCTGGTCACGCTGGCCAAGCGCGGCGATCTGCACGCCCGCCGTCAGGCCGCTGCCCAATTGAAGCAGGACGCCCATGTCGAGCGTCTGTTCGCGATCCTGGGGCCGCGCTACAAGGACCGCGCCGGTGGCTATGTCCGCGTGCTGAAGGCCGGCTTCCGCTATGGCGACATGGCGCCGATGGCGATCATCGAATTCGTGGACCGCGATCCGAATGCCAAGGGCGCGGCCGACAAGGCCCGTGTGGCGGCCGAAGACAATTACGAAAGCTGATCCGGCTCACGACCCGATCCCAAGGCCCGCCCTCACCGGCGGGCCTTTTGTTCAGGCTCAACCGGACGTGACCGCGCGCTCCCTTTCCAATCGCGGCCGTTGCTGGCAGGCTCGCCCGGCGTCAGCCCCCAGGGCCATTCCGGGAAATCCCCATGCGCCGCAGCACCATCGCCGCCCTTCTGGCCCTGCCCGTCGCCGCCGCCGTCTGGGCCATGGGCAGCACCGACAATCCCGGCACGCCTGCGCCCGCCATCCCGCTCTCGCAGAGCCAGATCACCCTGTCCTTCGCCCCGGTGGTGCAGGCCACGGCGCCGGCCGTGGTCAACATATTCACCACCACGCTGGTCCAGCGCCCCTCACCCTTCGCCGACGATCCCTTCTTTCAGCAACTGTTTCAGGGAGCCGGTCGCCCGCAGCTGCAAAATGCGCTCGGCTCGGGTGTTGTCGTGGGCGCCGATGGCCTGGTGCTGACCAACAACCATGTCATCGACGGCGCGACCCAGATTCGCGTCGTCCTGCACGACCGCCGCGAATATCCCGCCCAGGTGCTGCTGGCTGACCCCGATCTGGACCTGGCCGTGCTGCGACTGACCGGCGCCCAGGACCTGCCCGCGCTGAAGCTGGATGACAGCGACGCGCTGCATGTGGGCGATCTGGTGCTGGCCATCGGCAACCCGTTCGGCGTGGGCCAGACCGTGTCATCGGGCATCGTTTCCGGCCTGGCGCGTTCGGCGCTGCAGGTCGGCAACGGGCGTGGCTATTTCATCCAGACCGATGCGCCGATCAATCCGGGCAACTCGGGCGGCGCGCTGGTCGACATGGCGGGCGGTCTGATCGGCCTGAACACCGCGATCCTGACCCAGGGCGGCGGGTCCGAAGGCATCGGCTTCGCCATCCCGTCCAACATCGCCGCGGCCTTCCTGGCCCAGGCCAGGGCCGGCGCCACCCATTTCGTCCGCCCCTGGGCCGGCATGACCGCCCAGGAAATCGACGCCGCCATGGCCGACAGCCTGGGTCTGCCCCTTCCTGAGGGCATCATCGTCACCAGGCTCGCCCGGCAAAGCCCCTTCGCCGCCGCGGGCCTGGCCGAAGGTGACGTGATCCTGACGCTGGGCGGCGCCCCGGTGAACACCCCACAAGAGATGAACTACCGGCTTGCCATCCTGGGCCAGGGCGCAAGGGTGCAGGTTGCCTGGCTGCATGATGGCCAGCCGGCCGAGGCGCAGGTGACACTGGCCCCTCCGCCCGAAGATCCGCCCCGCGACACCCTGACCGTCACCGAAAACGTCATCCTGCGCGGCGCCACCCTGTCTCGCATCAACCCCGCGGTCGCGGCCGAGATGAACCTGCCCCCCGACGCTGCGGGCGTGGTCGTGGTCAGCGCCGACGACTATGCCGCCCGGATCGGCCTGCAACCCGGCGACATCCTGCAGGCCATCAACCGGGTTGCCATCGACACGCCGCAGGCCGCACTGAAAGCCACCCGCCAGCGCATCGGGCTCTGGCAGTTCGACCTGATCCGCCACGGCCAGCCGCTGCGCCTGCGCTTCCGGCTCTAGCCAGCCCCCGCCAGGCGCAACCGGCCTGATCCTGAAGAGCTCCGTCAGGCCGCGCATGAAATGCCGCTTCACCCATGGCCACGCCAGCGAATGGCGCAACCTGACCGTGGCCGACCAGATCGCCAACCAGATGCGCGGGCAAGGAAGACCCGGATTGCCGCGCACACCGTCCGCATGGCCGCCGACGAAAGAGACCGCCTGCGCGAAGCCCTGGACAAGCGCCCGCGCCAGGCATTTTCCCATGTGGCACTGACCGCCGCCCCGGCGTAGGTTTGCCACATGCCCGATCTGTTCGATGCACCGCCAAGTCCCGCCAACGCGCCGCGCCCCCTCGCGGATCGGCTGCGCCCGCGCACCTTGTCCGAGGTCATCGGCCAGACCCACATCCTCTCGCCAGAGGGCCCGCTCGGCGCGATGCTGGCCTCGCGCTCCCTTTCGTCCCTCATCCTCTGGGGCCCGCCGGGCACCGGCAAGACCACCATCGCCCGTCTGCTGGCCACCGAGTCAGACCTCGCCTTCGTGCAGATCAGTGCCATCTTCACCGGCGTCCCCGACCTGCGGAAAGTCTTCGAATCCGCAAGGATCCGCCGTCAGAACGGTCAGGGAACCCTGCTGTTCGTCGACGAGATCCACCGCTTCAACAAGGCCCAGCAGGACGGTTTCCTGCCGCATATGGAGGATGGAACCATCCTTCTCGTCGGCGCCACCACCGAGAACCCCAGTTTCGAACTGAACGCCGCGCTGCTCTCGCGCGCGCAGGTCATCGTGCTCGAGCGCCTGTCGCTGGCCGATCTGGAGCGTCTGGCCCAGCGCGCCGAACAGGAACTGGGCCGCGCCCTGCCGCTGACCGGCCAGGCCCGCGAAACCCTGATCGAGATGGCCGATGGCGATGGCCGCGCCCTGCTGAACCTGATCGAACAGGTCATGGCCTGGCGGCTGGACAAGCCGCTGACCCCCGACCAGTTGTCGCAGCGCCTGATGCGCCGCGCGTCGAAATACGACAAGAGCGGCGAAGAGCATTACAACCTCATCTCCGCCCTGCACAAATCGGTCCGCGGCAGCGATCCCGATGCCGCCCTCTACTGGTTCGCCCGCATGCTGGAAGGTGGCGAAGACCCGCGTTTCCTGGCCCGCCGCCTGACCCGCATGGCCATCGAGGATGTGGGCCTGGCCGATCCCCAGGCGCAGCAGGTCTGCCTGGATGGCTGGCAGACCTATGAACGCCTGGGCAGCCCCGAGGGCGAACTGGCCCTGGCCCAGGCCGTCGTCTATCTGGCGCTGGCTCCCAAATCCAACGCCGTCACCACGGCCTTCGGTGCCGCTCGCGAGGCCGCGCGCCAGTCCGGCAGCCTGCCGCCACCGCTGCACATCCGCAACGCGCCCACCCGGCTGATGAAGGAAATCGGCTATGGCGCGGGCTATGCCTATGACCATGACCAGGAAGACGCCTTTTCGGGGCAGAACTATTTCCCCGACGGCATGCGGCGCCCGGTCTATTATCGGCCCGCCGAACGCGGCTTCGAACGCGAATTGAAGAAGCGCATCGACTATTTCGCCAAGCTGCGCGCCAAGCGCCAGGGCGAGCCATGATCACCCGCGGGTTCGCGGCCATGCCGGCCTCCGGGACGAACACGCTTTCGCCGCTGCGCGCCGACATCGAGAACGGCCCGGCCACGCGAAACCTTGTGGTCGCCCATTGCACCCGGCTCTTCCACGCGGCTTTCGCCCCCCGGCCGGATGTCTCCGGTCGCAGCCGGTATCGTCACCGCATGCGCACCCTCTGGCCCATCGTGGACAATCCCTATGACGCATGACCCGTTCCCTCCCGGCAGCGACCAATCCGCCCTGTGGCAGATGCTGATCTTCCGTGACGTCAATGCCTTCGCCGCCTGCGACTGGGACGCCCATGCCGCCGACTTTCTGCCCGCCGACAGGTCGACGGGCGGCTTCATCGGCATCAGCGGCAACCAGTCCGATCGCCCCGAGGATTGGCTGCCCGCCTTCCCCACCCTGGCCGACTATCGCGAAAACTGGCTGGGCGCCGCGAAAGGCGCCGCCGCCCGCGCCGATCGCGAAACCCTGGCCCAGGCGCATTTCGCCGCCTCACGCCTGGTCAGGATCACCATCAACGGCACGCTCGCCCTGTGCGTGAAACGCTTCGACGGCACCGTGACCTACCGCGACGGCCAGACCGAGCGGCTGGCATGGCAGACCGCCTACATCTGCCGCAAGGCAGACGCCCGCTGGTGGATCGCGGGCTTTGTCGGCTTTCTGCCACCGTCGGGTTACACCGGGCCCGGTTGACAAACCCGCGCGCCACGCCCAAGGAAACCACATGTTTCTTGCAATGCTTCAAGTGGCCATCGGTGGTGCCGTCGGATCGGTCCTGCGCTTTCTGACCGTATCGACGGTCGGGGCGCCCTGGGCCACGTTCATCGTCAATGTGCTGGGGTCCGCAGTCATGGGTGCGCTGTTCATCCTGCTGAACAGCCGCATGCAATATGCACCTCTGCTGATGACCGGCGTGCTGGGCGGCTTCACCACCTTCTCGGCCTTCTCGCTGGACACGCTCAAGCTCTGGCAATCCGGCGAGATCGTTCAGGCCGCGCTTTATGCCGCGGCCTCGGTGGTGCTGTCGCTGCTCGCCGTCGCCCTGGGGGCGGCCCTGGCCCAGCGAGGCCTTGCATGAGCGGCGTCCAGATTCTGACGGTGACCGACGACGAAGGCGAACAGCGGCTGGATCGCTGGCTGAAGCGCCGTTTCCCGCAGATCACCCAGGGCGCGGTCGAAAAGATGTGCCGCACCGGGCAGCTGCGCGTCGACAAGGGCCGCGCCAAGGCATCGGACCGTGTGGCGCCCGGCATGGAAATCCGCGTGCCGCCGCTGCCCGACACCCCCGCCCCCACCGCGCCCAGCCTGGGCCGCATCACCCATGCCGACGTCAAGATGATCCAGGATGCAATCCTGTTCATGGACGACCACATGATCGTGCTGAACAAGCCGGCCGGCCTGCCGTCGCAGGGCGGCTCGGGCCAGGGCGACCGGCACGTCGATGGATTGGCCGAAGCCCTGATGTTCGGCTACAAGGAAAAGCCGAAGCTGGTGCACCGGCTGGACAAGGACACGTCGGGCGTGCTGATGCTGGCGCGCACCGACCGTGTTGCCCGCCGCCTGTCCGAAGCGCTGCGCCACCATGCCACGCGCAAGATCTACTGGGCGCTCGTCGCTGGCGTGCCCAACCCCAAGAAGGGCTCGATCAAGTTCGGCCTGATGAAGGCGCCCGGCGGTCGGGGCGAGGGCGAGAGGATGCTCTGCGTCCATCCGGCCAGGATGGACGACCACCCCGATGCCAAGCGCGCCCAGACCGATTACTTCGTGCTGTGGTTCCTGGGCAGCCGCCTGTCGTGGATGGCGCTGGAGCCGGTGACCGGCCGCACCCACCAGCTGCGCGCCCATATGGCCGAAATCGGCCATCCGATCATCGGCGACGGCAAGTATGGCGGCTCGCAGGCCGAGAATCTGGGTGACGGCTGGGGTGCGGGCATCGGCGGCGATCTGTCCAGAAAGTTGCACCTGCACGCCCGCAGCCTGACACTGGAACATCCGGTGACCAGGGAAATCCTGACCTTCACCGCGCCCCTGCCCGAACACATGGCCCGCACCTGGAAGGCGCTCGACTGGAAGGAGGGCGACGTGCCGGCCGATCCTTTCACCGTGTTCAGGTAGGGTCGGGCGGTGTCCGGCTGGAAGGCAAGGCGCTTCTGGAAACGGGCCGCGGCGGCCCGGGCCGAGGGCGGCTTCACCGTTCAGCTCGATGGCCGCCCGGTGAAGACCCCGGCCAAGGCGCCGTTCCTTCTGCCCAGCCTGGCCATGGCCCGGGCCTGTGCCGCCGAATGGGATGCGCAGGTGGACGAGGTAAAGCCCGCGTCCATGCCGATGACCCGCTTCGCCAATTCCGCCATCGACAGGGTCGCCGGGCAGTTCGATGCCGTGGCCGATGTCGTGGCGGCCTATGGCGCGTCGGACCTGCTGTGCTACCGCGCCGATGCGCCCCAGTCGCTGGTGCAGCGCCAGGCGATGGGCTGGGATCCGCTTCTGGCCTGGGCCAATCGCGCGCTGGATGCGCCGCTGATCCCCACCGCCGGCGTCATCCCCATCGACCAGCCGCCCGCCAGCCTGGCCGCGCTGAAGGCCGCCGTCCGGGCGCAGACCCCGTTCCAGCTGGCCGCCCTGCATGATCTGGTGGCGATCACCGGATCGCTGGTGCTGGGCCTGTCCGTGGCGCGGGGCCGGCTCAGTGCTCCCCAGGCTTTCGACCTGTCTCGAATCGACGAACACTGGCAGGCCGAACTCTGGGGTCAGGACGAAGATGCCGCCCGGGCCGAATCCCTCAAGCGCGCCGATCTGACGGCCGCAGCCCGGTTTTATCGGCTCTGCGCACAAGATTGTTCCGAATAATTCGCCGCATTGGCAGCAAACTGCCACGGACGCGGCCTCTTGCGAGCGTTTCTTTCCGATCCGGCCCCGGCTTCGGGAATGGCTTGACCTGCCAAAGCGCTTTGTCAGAAGATGCCCGGCACGGACGGCGAAACCCGCCCAGACAATTGGCATCCGTGACGCAACGGAGCTTGAACCCCGCCTGCAAGGGCGGACCACAGGAAGAGGTCATAATGAAAAACAAGGTATTCCTCGGCACGCTGGCCGCGGCGGCCCTGACCGCCGGCTTCGCCAGCGCAGGGACACTGGATGATGTCAAGGCGCGCGGTTTTCTGAACTGCGGCTCGAACACCGGTCTGACCGGTTTTGGCGCGCCCGATGACAAGGGGGAATGGCACGGCTTTGACGTCGATGTGTGCAAGGCCGTGGCGGCCGCGATCTTCGGCGACCAGACCAAGGTGAAGTTCGTCCCCCTGACCGGCGAAACCCGCTTCACGGCGCTGGCTTCGGGCGAAGTGGACCTCCTGGTCCGCAACTCGACCTGGACCTTCTCGCGCGACAACGACCTGAAGCTCGATTTCGTCGCCGTGAACTACTATGACGGCCAGGGCTTCATGGTGAAGAAGGACCTGGGCGTTTCGTCGGCCAAGGAACTCGATGGCGCGACCGTCTGCATCCAGACCGGCACCACGACCGAACTGAACCTGGCCGACTTCTTCAAGGCCAACAACATCACCTATACCCCGGTGAACGTGGCCGACGACGGCGAAGCCCTGCGTCAGTTCGTGGGCGGTGCCTGCGACGCCTATACCACCGACGCTTCGGGCCTGGCCGCCACCCGCGCGACGCTGCCCGATCCGGACAACTACATCATCCTGCCGGAAATCATCTCGAAGGAGCCGCTCGGTCCGGTGGTGCGCCATGGCGACAACGCCTGGGGTGATGTGGTCCGCTGGACCTATTACGCCCTGGTCGAGGCCGAAGAGAAAGGCATCACCAAGGCCAATATCGAAGAGGTCGCCGCCTCGACCACCGACCCGGAAGTCCGGCGGATCCTGGGCCTCGACGGCGATTTTGGCAAGATGCTGGGCCTTGATTCCTCCTGGGCCAAGAACGCCATCGCCGCCAACGGCAACTATGGCGAGATCTTCGAGGCCAATATCGGCATGTCGACCCCGATCAAGCTGGCCCGCGGCCTGAACGCGCTGTGGACCCAGGGCGGTCTGCAATACGCTCCGCCGTTCCGTTGATCTGATCCTGGGGCGCGGCCTGCCAAGGCCGCGCCCCGATAGCACGCGCGACAGCCCGCCGGCATCCGGTCGGGTCAACGACCGGACAACCGGCATCACCGTCGCCCAGGGGGAAGACATTCATGGCACTTGCCAGCGAAGCGCCGAAACAGGGGTTTCGGCTCAGCCAGCTCATCTATGACACGCGCTACCGGTCCTACACGATCCAGGTCATGGTCCTGGTCCTGTTGCTGCTGGCCGTCGCCTGGTTGTTGAACAACGTCGTCGTCAACCTGGCTTCCAAGGGCAAGGACATCGACTTTTCCTTCCTGTGGCAGCGCGCCGGGTATGACCTGGCGCAATATCTGATCCCCTATACCAACGACGACACCCATTTTCGCGCCGCTTTGGTCGGCCTGATCAACACGCTGGTCGTGGCCATCGCGGCCTCGATCCTGTCCACCGTTCTGGGCGTGCTGATCGGTGTGCTGCGCCTGTCGAAGAACTTCCTGGTGTCGCGGCTGATGGGTCTTTACGTCGAGCTGTTCCGGAACATCCCGCTCGTGCTGTGGATCATCCTGGCCTATGTGATCCTGTCCGAGGCAATGCCCCAGCCAAAGGATTTCAAGCCGGTCGATGGTGTGGCCAAGGCCTCCATGGTGCTGTGGGACAGCATCGCCATCACCAACCGCGGCACCAACCTGCCCGCCGCGCTGCTGGATCGCCCCCTGCCCACGATCGGCGGCTGGTCAACCTCGGCGCTGGCGGTGATCGTGGTCATCGGCCTGTCGATCTGGGCAAGTCGTCTGCTGGTCCGCCGCGCCAGCCGCATCCAGGAGGCGACCGGCCTGCGCCCCACCACCTGGTGGCAAAGCCTGATCGTGCTGATCCTGCCCACGGTGGCCCTGCTGGCCGCCATGGGCTTTCACCTGGAATATCCGGTGATGAAGGGCTTCGACTTCAAGGGCGGCATCCGCCTGGCCCATGCCTTCACCGCCCTGACCGTGGCCCTGGCGCTGTATTACGGCGCTGTCACGGCCGAGATCGTGCGCGGCGGCATCCAGGCCATCAGCCGGGGCCAATCCGAGGCCGCCTATGCCCTGGGCCTGCGCCCCGTCCACACCACGCGCCTGGTGATCCTGCCCCAGGCGCTGCGCGTCATCATCCCGCCGCAGATCTCCAACTACCTGTCGCTGACCAAGGACACCTCGCTGGGCATCGCCGTCAGCTACCTCGACCTGCGCGGCACGCTGGGCGGCATCACCCTGAACCAGACGGGCCGCGAGCTGGAATGCATGTTGCTGATGATGGGGATATATCTCCTGATCTCGCTGATCATCTCCAGCCTGCTCAACTTCTACAATTCCACCGTCAAGCTGAAGGAGCGCTAGGCCATGGCCACCCCCTTCATCCGCACCCAGATGCTACCGCCGAAGAGCCCGCCCGTGTCTGAACGCGGTGTGGTGAAATGGATGCACGAGAACCTGTTCTCGTCCTGGCTGAATGCGATCCTCACGCTCCTGGCCGCCGTGGTGCTGTGGCAATTCGTGGCGCTGTCGCTGCCCTGGCTGCTGCATTCGGTCTGGGTGAGATCGG
>JAKALB010000090.1 GCA_021813365.1 Pseudomonadota bacterium
GGGGATGCCGTCGACGGCGGTGTATTTGGTGCGGCCGGCATCGATTGCGCGCTTGGCGGCGTCCTTGATGTTCTGCGGTGTGTCGAAATCGGGCTCGCCGGCGCCCAGTCCGATCACGTCGCGGCCCTGGGCCTTGAGCTCGGCGGCCTTGGTGGTGACGGCGATGGTGGGCGAGGGTTTCACCCGGGCAAGCGTGTCGGACAGGAAGGCCATGGCGGGCACCTTTGCGGTCTGATAAGCGCGGGCTTCATAGGCCCGGGGCCGGGCGGGTTCAAGCGGAGGCAGCGGTGGAAACGGCAGAAGCGCGGCTGAAACGGATGCGGATGCGGAGCTGGCGGCGCGGCACCAAGGAGATGGACCTGGTGCTGGGGCCGTTCGCCGACGCCGAACTGGCGGGGCTGGGCGCGCGCGATCTGGATCTGTACGACCGGCTGCTGGAGGAGAACGATCAGGATCTGCTGTCCATGGTGCTGGGCCAGCGTCCGGCGCCCGAAGGTTTGCAAGGCCTGATCGACCGGATCGCGCGCTTTGCCAAGGCGCGGCTGCGGCGCTGAAAATTTCGGCGAATCCGGCACGAGTTTACGCTATGTTTGCGTTTTGTACCCAGTCTGTCGCGAAAGCCACGGACCTGGAGACCCCGCATGACCCTGCAAGCGCCCCTTCTGGATGGATCGCAGAAAACCTTCCTCGCCAGCTATCTTGACAGCCTCTCCATGCTGGAACGGCTGCACCGGCTGCTGCTCGATGTGATCAAGGATGATTTCGAACGCCTGAACATCCTGGAGATCAACCCGGTGCAGGCACTGCTCCTGTTCAACGTTGCCGAGAACGAGGTGACGGCGGGTGAACTGAAGAGTCGTGGCTATTATCAGGGGTCGAACGTCAGCTACAATCTGAAGAAGCTGGTCGATCTGGGCTACATGCACCATCAGCGGTCGGAAATCGACCGCCGTTCGGTGCGCGTGCGGCTGACGGAAAAGGGCCGTCGCGTGCGCAGCCAGATGCACGAACTGTTCGCGCGGCATTCCGAAGCCATCGTGCGGCGGGCGCTGATCGGGATCGAGGATATCGAGACGGTCAATTCCTCGCTGAAACGGATGGAACGGTTCTGGACCGAGCAGATCCGCTATATCTATTGAGGCGGCTTCTGTCGCGGCGGCGGCCCAGCGGCCCTGCGGCAGCGGCCGTCGGATCGCCGCTCGCGGGCGGGCCGGCTCAGCGGCGCCAGAGCCAGGCCTGGCTGGACAGCAGGCCCTGCAGCTTCGACAGGAGGCGCAGCGTCGGGCCGGGATGGGGGATCGCGCCGGTGGCAAGGCGGTCCAGAACCACTTCGGGCGGGCAGGGGCGGCGGGTCAGCGGATCGTAATAGCGCGGATAGGCGATCAGCGTGGCATGGATCAGCCGGGCAAGACCGGGGCGCGGCAGCGGGTGGCCATCGGCTGCCCTGCGGCGGCGGTCGGGGATCGGGCCCAGATCGCGGGTCAGGCCCCAGCCGGCGTAGAATGGCGCGCCGAGGGTGGTGACGGGCTTGCCGCGGATCAATGCCTCGAACCCCAGCAACGAGGTCAGGGTCCAGACCTGGTCGCAGGCGGCGATCAGGGCGAGCGGGTCGGCCTCGGCGGCGACGACATCGGCCAGGCCATGCAGCGCCCGGGCCGGGATGGCGCCGGGGCGCAGGCCGGCCTCGACATCGGGATGCGGCTTGTAGACCAGGATGGCCTGGGGATGGGCGGCGCGGGCGGCCTGCAGCAGACCGAGGTTGGTGCGGATTTCACCGGCGCCAAGGCGGATCGAGGCATCATCCTCGACCTGGCCCGGAACCAGGATGCGGTGGCCCTCGGGCAGATGGGGCAGGGCCTGGCCCGGCAGGTTGTATTTGCTGATCCCGCCCGCGATCAGGCGCTGGCGCAGCGCCTCGGCGCGCGCTTCGCCCCCGGGGGGCGCGGGGGCGAGAATCAGCCGCTCCAGCCGGCTTTCGCGGGTCGGGTCGTAGTAGATGCCCAGATCATCCAGCACCAGGCTGAGCGGTGGCACCAGTTCGGCGCCGAGGCCGCGGGAACGCAGAAAGCCGTCCTCGACCCTTGCGGTCTCGCGCAGAATCCCTTCCGGCAGATCAGCAGCGGCGCTGCCCCAGGCGATCAGGCTGCGGCCGGTGCGGGCGGCGAGCGCGGCGGCCCTGGCCGGGTCGTTCTGGAAGATCAGGGGCTTTTCGCGGCCAAAGACCTGGTTCAGGCGGGCGCGCTTCCACAGCCGCATGCCGAGCGCGACATGACCCATGGCGTCGTCGCGGTAGGCGCGGACTTCGGCCTCGAGCTGGTCGACCGCCTCTTCGAACCGGCACAGCCGGTCGCGGCAGGGGTCGTACCAGGTGGGGGCCAGGATCTGCGCGCCGGCAAAGAGCTGGGCCCGGGTCAGGCGGCGGCGGCGGCGCGGGATCGGCGCGCGATCGTCCGACAGGCCCCAGCCGGCATAGAAGGGCTGGCCCAGCACGACAGGCCGGTGGCCGGCCAGGATCGCCTCGAACCCCAGTTGCGAGGAGACGGTGTAGACGGCCACCGCACCTTCCAGCAGCGCCCAGGGCGAGACCGCATCGCCCAGCAGGGTCACGCGGTCTTGCGCGTCGGCGGCGGTGAAATGGCCGGGACGCAGGCCGAGAGCGGTTTCGGGATGGGTCTTGATGACCAGGCGCCTGCCGGGATGTTCCTCGAGCGCCAGGACGAGCATGGCGCGGAATGTCGCCGCCGAGGCGCCGGCATGGGCAATCGAAGCGTCGCCCCGGGTCTGATCGACGAGCAGCACGTAGCCGGGGGCGGGCAGGGATGAAGACCTGGGGCCGGGCAGGGGGTGGATATTGTATTTTGACAAGTGCAGCAGGCGGAGGCGCTCGATTCCATCCCTGGCGCGCGACAGCAGGTTCGAATCATCCAGGGGCTCGCGCGCCAGGATCTGTTCCAGCCGCGAGGGTGTGCGGCTGTCGAAATGCACGCCCTGCCCGTCGACCAGCAGGCCCAGGCCCGGCTCGCCCAGGCGTCCGGGGCGCAGGGAACGCAGGAAGGCATCCTCGATGCGCACCACCGGCACGCCCCGGCGGGCCGCCACCGCCTGGCCGCGTGCGGCATGGGGCGAGCGGCCCCAGACCACGACGCCATCTTCCGGGCCGGGCAGGCCCAGCCGCAGCTCATGCCCCAGCAGGGCCAGGATGCGGCGCAGATGCGGCTGGCGCAGGAAGCCCGCATTGTAAAAGTAGAGCCGCCGGGGAAGGGAATCCCCGGCGGCGGTGACGACCGGTGCCGAACCGGCCAGCATCAGATCAGGGCACCAGGCCAACGGTCGAGCTTTTCAGCGAACTGGCCGCCGACGAAGTGCCGGTGATGGCGCCCAGGGTCTTGCTCCACTGCACGAAGGGCGCTTCGGTGACATAGACGGTGTCGCCCGACCGGATCAGGAAATCCCGCGCCTCGAACATGCCGGTGGGCTGGGTCAGGTCGAGCACATAGATCATGCGCTGATCGCCCACCAGATCGTCGCGGCCCAGGACCGCGTTGGCGATCTCGGCCGGTTCGTTGCGGAACACGAAGACGCCGGTCGGGTCGGCCAGGTTGGAATTCAGGCCGCCGACGATGGCCAGAGCCTCGATCGCCGAAATGGTCTGGGTGTCGAAGGGCACGCGGTTCTGCGCGCCGGTCGCACCCAGGGCGGTGAAGCTGCGGGTGTCCTTGGTGACGTTGATCTCGTCTCCCGGACGCAGGGCGATGTCGAGATCGGGGTTGGCGTAAAGATCGGAGAGCCAGACCTGGCCGGTCTTGCCGCCGCGGCTGACGCGGACGATGGCGGTTTCCAGCGGGATGGTCACGCCACCGGCCTTGGCCAGCATCGCGGTCAGGGTGCGGGTCGGGCGCTGGATCGGAAAGTTGCCCTGGCCGGCCACGGCGCCGGTGACGGTGACGGTCGCGCCGTCGCCCGACAGGCGCTGCACCACGACCTGCGGGTCCGGGGTTTGCGGGTCCAGCTTGCGGGTGATCAGGTCGCGCAGGCCCTCGGGCGTCTGGCCCGCGGCCTTCAGGCGGCCGGCATAGGGCACGAAGATGAAGCCCTGGCCGTCGACCTGCAACTCGGTCAGCTGGCTGACGCGCTGGCCGGTGTTGCCCAGCAGCGGATCGTCCTTGACGTTTTCGAAGATGGTCAGGCCCAGCGTGTCGCCCGGAGCGATGATGTCGGACCCCATCAGCCCGGCATTCTGGAACGCCGCCGAAAAGCCCAGCGCCGGCGTGACCGCCGTGGCGCGGGTCACACGGGAATTCACGGTGACGACGAAGGCATCGCCGTTTTCCAGAACCGAGCCCTGGAAGATTTCCGACTTGGTCGGGCCGGATCGCGGCAGGCCGCAGGCAGCCAATGCGGCCACCAGAACGGCCAAGGACAGGGCTTTCGCCCCCTTGGCAAGCATGACTTTCACTGCTCGGGCTCCCTTGAGATGGAGATCGCCTCAATCTTTTGTCAGCGAGCCTAACCGCAGTTCGGGAAAAATCAAAGCCTTGCCTGGGCATCCTAACCGACGGCGCGCAACTGTTGCCGAGGTGCCGCGTTGCCCGAGATCAGGGCATCATAGGGATCTTCGGCTTGCAGCATCATGTCGACCACCTGGCGCAGCAGCGCGCGTCGGCCGCGGGCCGAGTAGAAACCGCCCGGAACCTGGCTGGTTTCCAGAAGGTAGTGGCGATAGTCGCGGTAGGCGCGGCTGTCGGGCCGGGTCGGATGGGCAAAGAATTCGGCCAGGGGCTGGGACGAGACAAACTCGGGCTTGGCATAGACCGCGGCGCCGAACGCCTTCAGCGGCAGGCCCCGCCACAGCACCTGCTGGGCGGCGGTGGAGTTCACGGTGACGGCGGTGCGGGCCTGGTTCATCAGCCCGGCCAGCCTGCCGCCGCGCACGAAATGCACCCTGTCCCAGATGCCGCGGGCCTTGGCTGCTGCCTTCAGCGCCTGTTTCACCGGCACGCGGCCATCTTCCAGCGGATGGGCCTTGAACACGATGTGGTGATGCGGCGGGGCGCCCTTGGCAAAGCCGTCCAGCACGACCTCCAGAAACTCGGTCATGGTGGAAAACGGCGAATGCATCTGGAAATTGGCGTCATGTTCCAGTTGCAGCAGCACCAGGTGATAGGGAAAGCCGCCGTGCCGGATGCGAAGCGCGGCGGCGATCCGTTCGGCCCGGTGCAGCGGCAGAAGCGCCAGGCGCTTCAGGTGCAGCAGGAATTCCTGGCCCACCGTCAGCGACCGGTGCGGGCGGAATTCGCGGTAGGCCCACGAGCCGGTCAGCACGAACCAGTGATAGAGCCCGCCCCAGAACATGTGCTGGCGCATGTCGCCCCAATGGGCGGGCGCGTCGGGCAGGTCCATGTCGGTCCTGGCCAGCGCCTCCTGCATCTGCGACAGGCTCATCTGCATCAGCCGGGAATGGCCGTTTGACCCGCCGCGTTCATAGGTGACCCAATGCGGCCGCAGATACCCTTCCTCGAACACATGCACGGTCAGGTTGCGCCGCCGGGCGGCGGCGACGGCGGCGGCGTGGATCGGCCGCGTGTCGCCATAGAGCACGATGTCGGTGATGCCGTGGCTGTCGAGCAGCCCCTCCAGCGTGGCAGGCCAGTCCTCGGGCTTGCCCTTGTAGGCGATGTAGCTGGCCGCGCCGGGCCAGAAGGCGCGGTCGCCCCGGTTGAAGCCCACGCGCCAGACCTGCGCGCCCGCCGCCGTCAACATCCGGCCCAGCCGGTAGAAGAACGGCCCGTGCGGCCCCTGCAGGAACAGGAATCGGCGACCCTGCGCCCCTGCGGGCAGGGCTGCGGGCAGGGCTGCGGGCAGGTCGGGTCGGGTGGCGGGGTCGGCGCGGTTGCTTGTCATGTTGCCCAAAGGACCAGCGGTCTTGCCCAAGGTAAAGACCAATTGCTTCGAAAACCTGCATGGCAGGGCTTGCAGGCCGATTTGCGGCGAAGGCAGGACCAGCTTGCGGCCAGGGCCTGCCGGGAAGGTCGGGGCGATCCGGCCTGGCGGGCAAGGCGCGACGGGTTCCCGCGGCGTGCCTTGCAGCCTATAGTCCGGCAGAACGCGGCTACTCACACGTCCGTGGCGTCGAGCCACTGGCCATCGCGGCGGTGCTGCGCTAAGGGCAGGGCGAAAGGTGTGCGATGCAGGATTCCACGATCGAAGTCATTGAAGGCTCCCGGCCCCGGTTCGACCGGCCGGTGAAGATACTGGTTGCGGTGGCCGGCCCCGAGCAGGACATCAACGCAGCCCTGGTGAAGGGCGCATTGGCCGAGCTGGAAGCGGCGGGTGCCGAGGTGGAAGAGATCAGTCTGCCGCGCGTCGGCGATGTGCCGCAGGCGCTGGCCCTGGCCGAGCGGATGCAGGATTACGACGGCTATGTGGTGCTGGGCGCGGTGATCGACCTGCCCGTGCTGTGGAGCGAAGTGGCCCGGGCCCTGACCGGGCTGGGCATGAGCGGCGGGCTGAACGGCAACGGGCTGATCCTGGCGGAAACGCCGGCGGCGGCCATGCAGCTGGCCTTGCCCGAGGGGGGCAATGCCGGGGGCGAGGCCGCGGCCTCGGTTCTGGGGCTGATCGGGCTGGCCCGGGAATGGGGCGGCAAGAGCAAGGGAATCGGATTTCGCGCATGACGGCCCGGCCGAGCAAACGACAGATGAAATCGGCCGCCCGGCTTTATGCGGTGCAGGCGCTGTTCCAGATGGAAGCCTCGGGCCAGACGGTCGAGGCGGTGACGCGCGAATTCGAGTCGCATCGCTTTGGCGCGACCTATGACGAGGGCGAGTTTGCCGAGGGCGATGTGGAGCTGTTCCGCGCGGTGGTGGATCGGGCCGTGATCCTGCAGGCCCGGATCGACCAGATGACCGACCGGGCGCTGGTGGCGAAATGGCCGATCGACCGGATCGACCCGGTGATCCGGGCGCTGTTTCGCGCCGCCGGGGCGGAACTGCTGGGCGCGACGCGGCCCGCGACACCGCCCAAGGTGGCGATCACCGAATATGTCGATGTGGCCAAGGCCTTCTTTCCGGACGGGAAAGAGCCGAAATTCGTCAATGCCGTGCTGGACCACATGGCGCATGAGGCTTTTCCGGGCGGTCTGTAGCTGGCGAAGGCATGTGCCGATTTGCCCCATATTTGCCCGGTGGATCGGCGTGCTAGCCTCGCGGCTGACCGGAGGGGGTGGGCCATGCCGCGACTGATCAGGCTCTATATCGTCAATGTGGCCATCGGCTTTGGGTTGGCCGCGCTGTTCGAGGGGCTGCTTCTGGCGCTGAACCTGGGCGGGTTGCGGCACCTGATCCTGGAAACGCAGATGGGCTGGGTGGCCGGAGGGATGCTGTTCGTCTCTGCGGGCATCGTGTTTGCCGGGGTGCAGTTTGCCATCGCGGTGATGAGTCTGGCCGAGCCCGATGATCAGGAACCGCGCGGCGGATTGCGCGCGCCGTTGCCGGCAAGGGCCGGCGCGACGGTGGGTGCAAGGGCGGCGAAGCGCAACCGCGGCTGAGACCCGGGTCTGGCCCGGCGGGCGGTCGGGTGATGTGGCCGGTGAGGTGGCGGGCCCGCAGCGACCGTGTGAGCCGGGTTTTCCCGAGAGCCAGAGGTCTCAGGTGGGCGCCAGATAGCAGGACCAGGATCCTGCCAGAGCCAGCCCCCGTTCGCTTGCTTATCGGCCACTGGAAAAGTTGGCCATCACGCGAAGAGCAGCACCCGCCGTGGTCAGAGATAGGCAGGCGCGGGGGGCGGGGCAAGTGCGGCTTGCGGGATGTTCCTGTTTGGTTCATGCTGACAGGGCATTTCGCCGGGGTTTTGCGATGAATGATCTGGCCGAAACGGCGGGCGGCTTGCCGCCGATGGCGGGGCAGCGGCTGGCGCGGGGCGTGGCGCGCGCCCTGCGCGCCCTGGATTTCGCGGCCCTCGAGGAGTTTCCGCTGGCCAATGGCCTGCGCGTCGACCTGATGGCGCTGGGTCCGAAGGGCGAGTTGTGGGTGGTGGAATGCAAGTCGGGCATGGCCGATTTCCGCAATGACCGGAAATGGCAGGATTATCTGGCATTCTGCGACCGGTTCTTCTGGGCGGTGGATGCAGCCTTTCCGACCCGGGTGCTGCCCCAGGGCACCGGGCTGATCCTGGCCGATGCCTATGACGCCGAGATCGTGCACATGGGCCCGCAGACGCCGCTGGCCGGTGCCAGGCGCAAGGCACTGACCCAGGCGTTCGGCCGGGCCGCGGCGTTGCGGTTGCAGAGCCTGCGCGATCCGGGGGCGGGCGCGCCGGGCGGCTGGGCCTGAGGGCCCATCCGGCGGATCAGCGCCGTTTCGGCCTGGCGCCGGCGGCGGCCAGTTCGCGGGCGGCCTCGGCGGCGGCGCGCAGCTCCTCGGCGATGTCATCGGCTTCTTCGGGTTCGAAATCCAGCGGCAGCTCGATGCCGCCCTCGGCCTCGACATAGATGCGCACCATGCCGGCATCGGTGGGACCGATCTGGATGTTGGCGGCGATGTCACTCTGCTTGTTGATCCCCATCCGAACCTCCACTGACGCTGTGCCGAACCTGCCAGGGCCAAGTGCCCCCGCAGGCCGCCGCTGTCAAGCGGGAGGGCCGTCAGGCGGAGGGGAGCGAATCGGCCAAAACGCCGGGGCCTTATCGCAAGACAAAACAGGAGTTAAGACAGGTTTGCGACTTATCCCGAGTTTTTTCTTGACTAAGCGGATTTTTGCCGATCAAATATGCATCGCGTGCTGAAGTTCTGGGCACGCAAAACCCTAATGAGCAGAAGGGAAAGACGCATGTTCGACCAAGCAAAAAACTGGGTGCGTTCGCTGACAGAGATCGGCATCGCGCTGCTGTCGCTGGCAATCGTCGCCACCCTCCTCGTCGGTAAGGACAAGATGTCCTTCCTGGGCGATGTCGTGGGCAATATCACCGGGCTGGTTGCGCAGCTTGGCTCGGCGGGTCTGGCCGGGCTGATCTCGCTCGGCGTGGTGCTGTGGCTCGTGCAGAACAGGTAATCTCATGTCCCTCCCGTCCCCTGCGGAGAGCAGCGAGAAGGCCGATGGCCTCACGGGTCTGATGTCTGGCTTGAGAGATCTTGCCTGGCGGATCCTGGAGGCCGGTTTCCTCCTGATCGGTCTGATCGTCCTGGTCTATCTTCTGCTGGGGACGGGCTCGGGCGCCTTCGTGCAAGGCGTCATTGCCAACCTTGGCGCGCTGGTGGCGGCATTGACGCCGCAGGCGCTGGTGGGCGTGGCCATCGTGGTTGCGATCACCCATCTTCTGAAACGCCGCTGAGGAACGCCACCGATCAACGCCACCGATCAACGCCACCGGGGCGAGTTTCCGGAAGGGCGAGTTTTCGGGTTGACCCCCTGAGCGGAAAGGCCTAAATCGCCCCCGTCCGGGGCCCTTGGGCCTGGCGGGCGTGCCGCCTTAGCTCAGTTGGTTAGAGCACCAGATTGTGGATCTGGGGGTCCCCCGTTCGAGCCGGGGAGGCGGTACCACCCCCCCCCTTCGTCGCCATATCCCTCCCGATCCGCTCGGCTCCCGTTCGGGCAGGCATCATTCGACGATGATGTGCCAGACCCCGCCCAGGCCGTCGCCGGCCTTGTCGCCCTTGGCCTTGTCGCCGGCGAAGAAATACAGCGGCTTGCCGTCATAGGCCCATTGCCTGGTGCCGTCGGTGCGCTCGACGATGGTCCAGCCTTCGCCCATCGTCTGATCTGCCATGGCCAGATAGGGTGGCCATTTGACGGCGCAATCATCATAGCAGGTCGAGACGCCATTGGTGTCCTTGTCGAAGGTATAGAGCGTCATCCCGTTGGAATCGGTCAGCATCTCCGCCGCCATGGTGGCCAGCGGCGCAAGCGCCAGCGACAGGGTCAGCAGGGCTGTGCGGTGCAAATGGCAGGTCATGTCGTCCTCCATGAGGACACGCGGTAGGGTGCCCTCGCAGGCCTGGGCGGGATCAGCCGGGGCGATCCCGGTCCCGCCAGGATTGTGTCCCCGATCGGATCGGGAACTTCGGACAGTCTAGACCGCCGCGGCGAGGGCGGAAGGGACCATGGTCCCCACGCGCGGTCACAGGCGAACACGAAAGCGCGACCGGGAAAGGCGGTGCGGGCCGGGCCGGGGGGTTTGACCCCGGCGCCGCGCCCGGCCATCATGCCGGCAAAATCGGGAGACACGACATGTATATAGGGCTGGATCTGGGGACTTCGGGGCTGAAGGCCGTTCTGATCGACGAGCGCCAGCAGATCCTGGCCGAGGCGAGTGCGCCGCTGACCGTGCAGCGCCCGGCCGAGGGCTGGTCGGAACAGCAGCCTGCCAGCTGGATCGCTGCCGCCGAGACGGTGATGGGGCAACTGGCGGCACGGGGTCTGGGCCGGGTGCAGGGCATCGGCCTTTCCGGCCACATGCATGGCGCGACGATTCTGGATGCGAGCGACCGGGTGCTGCGGCCCTGCATCCTGTGGAATGACACGCGGTCGCATGTCGAGGCAGCGGCGCTGGATGCCGATCCGAAGTTCCGCAAGGTGACGGGCAACATCGTCTTTCCGGGCTTCACCGCGCCGAAACTGGTCTGGGTGCGCAAGCACGAGCCGGACATCTGGGACAGGATCGCCAAGATCTTGCTGCCAAAGGACTATCTGCGCCTTTGGCTGACGGGCGATCATGTGGCGGAAATGTCGGACGCGGCGGGGACCGCCTGGTTCGACACTGGTGCGCGGGATTGGTCGGATGATCTGCTGGAGGCCACCGGGCTCGGCCGGGCGCAGATGCCGCGGCTGGTCGAGGGCTCGGCCGTGTCGGGCGTCCTGCGCGACGAACTGGCGGCGCGCTGGGGTCTGCCGAGTGGCGTGGTGATCGCGGGGGGTGGCGGCGACAATGCGGCCAGCGGTGTGGGCGTGGGTGTGGTGCGGGCCGGGCAGGCGTTTGTCAGCCTGGGCACCTCGGGCGTGCTGTTCGCGGCCAATGACGGCTACCACCCCGATCCGGCGACCGCGGTGCATACGTTCTGCCACGCGCTGCCCGGCACCTGGCATCAGATGGGGGTGATCCTGGCCGCAACCGATGCGCTGAACTGGTATGCCGGGCTGGTGGGACAGAGTGCCGCCGCGCTGACCGGCGAGCTGGGCGCGTTGCAGGCGCCGGGCAAGACGTTGTTCCTGCCCTATCTGGGGGGCGAGCGGACGCCGCTGAACAGCGCGGCGATCCGGGGAGCCTTCCTGGGGCTGGAACATGCCACCGACCGGCAGGCCGCGACCCGTGCGGTGCTGGAGGGCGTGACCTTTGCCTTCCGCGACAGCCGCGACGCGCTGGCGGCCACCGGCACTCGGCTGGAAAGCCTGTTGGCGGTCGGCGGGGGCGCAAGGTCGGATTACTGGCTGCAGGCGATTGCGACGGCGCTGGATTGCCCGGTGCTGGTGCCGGTGGCCGGCGATTTCGGCGGCGCCTTCGGAGCGGCGCGTCTGGGGCTGATGGCGGCGACCGGGGCGGGGGCGGAAATTGCCACGCTGCCGCCCATCGCGCGCGAGGTGCAGCCGAATGCGGCGCTGAAGGCCGGGTTCGACGCGGGGCATCGGCGCTATGCCGCTGCCCGCCAGGCCCTGGTGGCCCTGGCGCATTAGGGCGCGGGTCTCAGGCGGTCAACGCGAAGGACGCCGCATGGGTCTCGGTCAGGTAGGCCAGGAAACTGTCGCGGAACTGTTGCGTATGCCGATGCGCGAGTTGGTCGGCGCGATCGGCATCGCGGTTGCGGATGGCGTCCAGAATCCCGGCGTGTCCGTCGGTCGGCAGGCGGCCGTCGCGGGTTCGCTCGAGATAGCCGAAGTGCAGGTGCAGCATCCGGCGGCCATGATCGAGCAGACGTTCATAAAAGCCGGCGAGGAACGGGTTTCGCCCGGCAAGGGCGATGGTCATGTGGAAATCCTTGTCGGTGCCCGACATGGCCAGGTGATCGCCGTCGCGGCTGGCGGCCTCGAACCGCTGTTGAGCGGCGGCCATGGCTTGCAGATCCTGTTCGGTGCGGAACACGGCCGCCAGCCGGGTGTTCATGCGCTGGGCGATGTCGAGCGCCTCGACGTATTTCGGAAAGCTTTGCATGTCGACCGGCGCCACGATGGTGGACCGGTTGGGCAGGGCCACCACCAGCCCCTCGCCCTCGAGCCGGATCAGCGCCTCGCGCACCGGCGAGCGCGACATGTTGAAGCGGTCGGCCAGCGAGGTTTCGTCCAGCGGTGCGCCGGGGGGCAGCACCAGCGTCAGGATCTCGTCGCGCAGCGTTGCATGGACGAATTTCCAGCCGGTGCCCTTGGCGCGGCGCGGTTCCACGTCTTCGGCCATGATCGGTCTCCTTTCGGCAAGATTACCGCAGGATCGGCGGCATGTCGACACGTTGTGCACAAGCCGGCCCGTTTGGCACGGGCGCGGGCCGGGGTCGGGCTGGCGGTGCCGACCTGCCTGGGCGCACTGCGCAGGATCAGGCATGAGGCAACCGCAGGGAATGAAGCCGGCGCTGGTCCACATCAGGCCAACCCGAACCGTCCCTGGCTTCAGCTGCCCATGCCAAGGGTCGCGGAAATGAAGGCCCGGAAGACCCTGGCCGGGTCGGACAGCGGTCTGGCGCTCGACCAGGTGAGACCGACATCCATCGACGGGATCGGCTCGACCGTCTGGCGCTGCTCGATCCGCTGCCCTTCCAGCGACCAGGGGCGATAGACCATGTCGCTGAGAATAGTCACCCCCATGCCCGCCGCGACCATGGACCGCACCGCCTCGACCGACGAGGTCGAGAAGACGGTTTTCGGCACCAGGCCGTATTTGTCCCAGTAGCGCCCGGCCGTCCGGCTGGCTTCATCGACGGTCAGCATCACGTAGGGTTCGCGCGCCACATCCTGCAGGCTGACCTCTTGCGCCGCCAGGAGCCGGTGATCCGAAGGCAGCCAGAGGCGCCGGCGCGAGCGGAACAGGGTTTCGGAGGCCAGCTCCTCGGCATTGGCAAGATTCGAGGTCAGCATGACCGCAAGATCGAGGCCGCCCGAGAGCAGCGCATTCTCGATGGCCGCGCGGGGCTGTTCGGACAGTTCCAGCGTGATGCCGGGATAGATGCGGCGAAAGGCGGCGTAGTGGCGGGCCATGAAATAGCCCGCCACCGTATAGGTCAGCCCCAGGCGCAGCCGGCCCACGACCTGGGTTTCCTCACCCAGCGGGATGCGCACGGCCTCCTCGACCGCCGCGATGATGGCCTTCGCGCGCGAAAGGAACCGGGCACCTTCGGGCGTGACCGAGACGCCCTGTGCCGTTCTGGTGAACAGACGCGCGCCAAGGGTCGATTCCAGCGCCTGGATCCCTGCCGTCACGGCGGACTGCGAGATGTTCAGTTCCATGGCGGCGTGGCTGACCTGCCCTGTCTCGGCCGCGGCGATGAAATAGCGAAGTTGCCGGATGGTCAGGGACACGGTCTGCCTATCGAAATTATTGATATCCTATCGCAAAAATTCGAATTTGCAATGCAGATCACCTCCGGCGAACCTGATGGCGGATCGACAAGCTGCAGGGGGTGCGATGCCGGTCACGATCAACTGCGACATGGGCGAAAGCTACGGGCTGTGGCGCATGGGCGACGATGCCGGGATCATGCCGATGATCCACATCGCCAATGTCGCTTGCGGCTTTCATGCCAGCGATTTCGACCACATGCGCGCCACCGTGCGGCTGGCCAAGCAGCATGGGGTGAAGGTGGGCGCCCATCCCAGTCTGCCCGATCTGCAAGGCTTCGGCCGGCGCGAGATGAAGATGGGCCGCCGGGAGATGGCGAACTGCATCATCTACCAGGTCGGCGCGCTGAAGAGGCTCGTCAGGGCGGGAAAGCTGGACAACCGCTGCTGTCGCGGAGCTGGGTTCCGCGCGTCCTCCTTTCGATGCTCGCGCTGCTGCAGTCGTGGCGCTGAGTCCTGTGATCTTCGCCCTCGGCGCGGCCCTCGGAAATATCGCGGGTGCGCTGGCGGTGGTGCGCCAGGAAAAGCGCAGTCTGGCGTTCATCGAGACCTGTCTCGCCTTCGG
>JAKALB010000091.1 GCA_021813365.1 Pseudomonadota bacterium
GCAAGGTTTCGAACATTTCCGACAGCAGCCACAGCAGGAAGGTGGCATAAAGCCGGGGTTGCAGCATCAGCTTGTCGGCGGCCAGCACGTTGATCATGCCCGCACCATTGGCATCGGTGCGCATCAGGTCGGCCAGATCCAGCGCCGGCTCGCCGAAGATCCTTGTGGCGCCCGCATTTTCCAGCATCAGCAGCTGGCGCTGGATCGCCCCGATCGAGGTGGTGGCAACCAGGCCGTAACGTGTTGAAATTTCAGAGGCATGTTCGCCGATAAAGACCATAAGGGCCTGCAGGTCCTTCAGGTCTAGAAGCGGCAGCTGCTCTTCATCGGCCAGGCGGAAGGCCACGTTCAGAACGCCTTCCTGCGCGTCGTTCAGATCGAGGATGCGGGCCAGCAGCAGCGGCCCCATCTCGGCCACGGTGGCGCGGATCGGATGACCCTGTTGGCCGAAGATATCCCAGTAGGTCACGGGAAAGGTGCGGTAAACCAGGTCCAGGCCGATGGTTCTGGCCCGGGCCATGAAGGGTTCGTGCAATCTGGAGGTCTCGGAGCCCGGGGCGCCGATGCCTGACAGATCGCCTTTCACATCGGCCATGAAGACCGGCACGCCTTCGGCCGAGAAGCCTTCGGCCAGTATCTGCAGGGTGATCGTCTTGCCGGTGCCGGTGGCCCCCGCGATCAGCCCGTGCCGGTTGCCGAATTTCAAGGCCAGGCTTTGCGGCGTGGCATAGGACTCGCCGCCGCCGCCCACGAAGATGCTGTCACCCATGTTCACTCATCCGTTGCGCCGGGCGACCCATCACCGCCCGGCATGGCAAATGCATTCTTAACCTCTTCATGCCAGGCTGCAATTGTCGGGCCGATCTGGTGTCACCCGACTGACTTCCTCCCTGTCGGACTGCCGCGCCTTCCGGGGCGCGGCCCTTTTCCGCGCCAGGGCTGCCGCGCCCGGGTGCCGTCAGAGCCGATCAAAATCCATGTTGACGGGATTGTGAAAGCGGCCTACCTTCGCTTTCCATGAAGTCGGCCAGTCCGACAGGGAGCAAAAATTGAGTTCGAAAAGGGGCCGCTTGCCGGCCCTTTTTCATTTGGCGCTCAACCGGTTGCACGAGCCTGTTGCCATGGTCGGCATGGGCCTGCCTATCTGCCGTCACCCCCCTGACGCTGCCCGCCAACCCGTGCTAAGGACTGCGCAACTTGCATCCCACCCGGTGACCCAGATGACCATGACCCGCCTGAAAGCTACGTTGCTTGCCCTGACCCTTGCCACCGCGCTGGCCCCGGCCCTGCCCGGCCGTGCCCAGACCACCACGGGCGATGCGACAGCGCCGGCCGCCGACGGCCTGTCGCTGGGCGCACCCAGCGCAACGGTCACGTCGGCACCCGGCGGCGGGCTGCCGACCCAGGACAAGGCCGAGGTCGGCCAGACCTATTACGTGCAGAATTACGACGCCTGGGAACTGCGCTGCCGCAAGACCGCCGATGGCTCGGACCCCTGCAACCTGTACCAGTTGCTGAAGGATGACACCGGCAATCCGGTGGCAGAGATCAACGTCTTTCCGCTGCCCGAAGGCCAGCAGGCCGTGGCCGGCGCCAATGTCGTCGCCCCGCTGGAGACGCTGCTGACCAAATCCCTGGGCCTGGCGATCGATGGCACCGATCCCAAGATCTATCCCTTTGCCTTCTGCACCCGCGACGGCTGTGTGGCACGGGTGGGTCTGACCGCCGGGGAAGTCGATGCGATGAAGAAGGGCGCCGTGGCCAAGGTCACGATCGTGCCGGCAGCGGCGCCCGACAAGCCCGTGACGCTGGAAGTCTCGCTGAAGGGCTTCACCGCCGGGTTCGATGCAGTGCAGGCGAGCCGCGTCAAGAACTGACCCTCATCCGCGGGGTCCTGGGAATCGCCGGGCGATAGCCGGGCCCGCCGCTCAGCCGCGGCTGAGCGCCAGGACCGCATTCAGCCCGCCGAAGGCGAAGGCCAGCGAAAGGCAGATCGGCACATCGGCCGGCCGGGCCGCGCCGGCCACCAGATCCAGGCTCAGGGCCGGATCGGCAGGTTGAGGCGCGGGCGCGACGATACCGCGTTGCAGCGCCAGCAGGCAGGTCAGCAGCTCCACCGCGCCTGCCGCCCCGATCAAATGCCCATGCAACGCCTTGGGGGCGGTGATCGCCGGCACGGCCTCGCCCCAGATCGCATGCAGGGCTTCGGCCTCGGCTTGGTCATTGGCCTGGGTGCCGGTGCCATGCGCCTTGATCAGCGCAATCCGGTCGGGCGTCAGCCCGGCGTCATGCAGCGCCGCTCGGATCGTCCGTTCGGCCCCGCGGGCCGAGGGGCGCACCAGGTCCTCGGCATCGGCGCCCATCGCGATGCCGACGATCTCGGCCCGGACCGCTGCGCCCCGTGCCAGGGCATGATCGCGATCCTCCAGCACAAAGACGGCCGCGCCTTCGCCCATGACCATGCCGTCGCGATCAGCCCCGAAGGGCCGGCAGCCGGTCGGTGACAGGACTTGCAGCGCCTCCCAAGCCTTGATTCCGGTAAAGCCGAGCATCGCCTCGGCACCGCCAGCCAGCATGACCGGCGAACTGCCGGCGCGGACCATCTGCACCGCCAGGGCCAGGGCGTGGTTGGACGAGGCGCAGGCCGAGGCCAGGGCAAAGCTGGGCCCCCACAGGCCCAGATCGGTCGCCACCGCCGAGGGCGCGGCATTGCCCATCAGTTTCGGAACGGTCAGCGGCGGCACGCGGCTGCGACCCTCGGCATAGACCGCGCGGTAGGCGGCCTCCTGTGTGGCCAGGCCGCCTCCCGCCGTGCCCAGGATGGCGCCAGCGGTGGTTTGCCAGGGGCCGGGGGTCAGGCCGGAATCTGCCAGCGCCTGCCGCGCCGCCACGACGGCCATCTGGGCAAAGCGGTCCAGTTGCGCGGCCCGCGCGGGCGGCAGATGCGCCGATGGGTCGAAACCCGCAACCGCCGCGCCGATGCGGATCGACAGGCGTTGCGCCTCGGCGATGGCCAGAGGCGCAATGGCCACCCGGCCTTCGGTCAGCGCCTGAAAGCTGGCATCGACATCGCCGCCCAGCGGATTGACCGTGCCGGCGCCGGTCAGGACCACGCGCCTTCTCATGCGGTGGAAGACCCGGCACGGGCCGCCACCAGCGCCTCGACCCCCGCGATGATGGCGCCGATGGTCGATGTGTCAAAGGCGGTCCGTTCCGGCTCCTGGGCGTTGAACGGGATCCGGATGCCCAGCGACTCTTCGAGGGCGAAGATCGATTCCACCAGGCCCAGGCTGTCGATGCCCAGGTCTTCCGGGCGTGCCTCGGGCCGCAGCTCGGCCACGGGCAGCAGCGTGGCCCGGGCGATGATCGCCACCACCTGATCGCGCAGGTCGGTGGCGGGTTCAGCCATCGCCGCCGTCCGACCCGGAGCCGCCGGCGAGGCCAAGCCGTGCCTCCAGTTCGGCCACCCGCTGGGCCAGCCGCGTCAGGCGGCGCAGCGCCTTTTGCAATTCGATGTGGGAATCCATCTTCATCGCCGGATAACCCAGCAGCACACGACCCTTGGGCGCGTTGGTCAGGATCTTCGAGCCGCCGCCGGCGATCACGTCGTCACCCACGAAGATGTTGTCCGATACGCCCACCTGCCCGCCCAGCACGACGCGGTCGCCGATCCTGGTCGAGCCCGCGACACCGACCAGCGCGCACAGCAGGCAATCGCGGCCGACCCGCACGTTGTGGCCAAGGTGAACCAGGTTGTCCAGCTTGGTGCCGTTGCCCACCTCGGTGTCGCGCACCGTGCCGCGGTCGATGCAACTGTTGGCGCCCAGCTCCACGTCATCGCCGATGGTCACGCTGCCCAGCGAGTGGATGCGGTGCCACGATTGATCACGGATTTCCTCGCGTTTTCCGAGAGTTTCGCGAATCTGTTCCACCCCGGATTTCTCGGCCGTGACAAAGGCGAAGCCATCCGCCCCCACCACCGCGCCCGGCTGCGCGATCAGCCGGTCGCCGATCACCACCCGCGCCCCGATCCGCACGCCCTGCAGGATCAGCGCATCGGCGCCGATCCTGGCGCCTTCGGCGATCGAGACATGCGAAGCGATCCGGGCGCGCGGTCCGATCCGGACCCCGGGGCCGATGACGACGAAGGGGCCGACGGCCGCAGCCTCGCCCAGCTCTGCCGTCGGGTCCACCACGGCCAGCGGGCTGATGCCCGGCTGGATGACCGGGCCGGGATCGAAGATCCTTGACAGGCCGGCCATGGCCAGCCGGCCGCGCGGGGCAAAGATCGCACCCCGCAGGCCAAAGGATCGCCAATCCGCGCCCGGCCAGAGCATCGCGGCACGGGCCTGTCCCTGGGTGATGCCGGCGGCATATTTCGGGTCCATGGCCAGGGCCAGGTCCAGTTCGCCCGCCGCCGATGGCTCGGACGCCCCCCGGATCGGCAGGCTGGCATCGCCCGCGAGCTCGGCCCCCAGCGCCGCCGCGATTTCGCCCAAGGTGACGGTCATGACTTCTTGCCCCTTCGGCCTTTCCTAGCCTTGCGGCCCGGCCAACTGCACGCCGGCCTCGCTCAGCGCGGCAAAGACCGCGGCATCGCGGCCATAGATGTCGCGGAAGTAATCCATCCCGCCCCGGGCGTTTGGCCAGGCGGTGAAATAGACCAGATGCACCGGGATCGACTGCTGCAACGGCAGCTCCGCCTCTGTCCCCTTGACGAGATAGGACTGGAACAGGCTGCGCGGGTTGCTGCTTTGACGCGCCAGCAGCGTATAGGCGAAATCCATCGGGTCGGCCAGACGGATGCAGCCATGGCTGAAGCTGCGCACTTCCTTGGCGAACAGGCTCTTGGAAGGGGTGTCGTGCAGGTAGATGTTGTAGGGGTTCGGGAACATGAACTTCACCTTGCCCAGGGCATTGCCATCCATCGGCGGCTGCCGCATGGCGAAGGGGAAGTTGGACGCGGTGAAGGCGGTGAAATCCACCGAGCCGCGCGGCACCACGCGGCCGGCCGAGTCGATGACCTGCAACTGACCCTGCGCGTTGGGATCGGCCTGCAACTGTGGCAGGTATTCCTTGACGACGATGGAGCGCGGCACCGACCAGGTCGGGTTGATGTCCATGTATTCCATCTGGTCGGAAAACTCGGGGCTTTCGGTATCCTTGCCGACCTTGCCGATCACCACCCTGGTCTCAAAAGTCACCGCGCCGTCATCGACGATCTGCGCGGTGAAGGCCGGCTGGTTGACCCAGATGTGGCGGCTGCCCAGGGGGCCATTGCCCAGCCAGCGCAGCCGTTCCATCGCCACGATGACCGATCTGAGCCGGTCTTCAGGGCCGGCGTTCAGTGCCTTCACCGTCGCCTCGCCCGCCACACCATCGGGGATGATGCCCCGGTCGGCCTGGAAACGCTGCACGGCTGACTGGATGTCGGCGTCATAGACCGCGGTGACCGAGCGGGTCAGATAGCCCAGCGCCACCAGCCGGTCGCGCAGCGCGATGACGGCCACGCCCCGATCGCCCGGCTCCAGCGCCCTGGCTGGAATGGTCGGGCCAAAGCCGCCGGCGGCCATCAGGCCTTCCAGGCGGAACTTCTCTTTCATCAGCCGGGCATATTCCGGTGCATGTGGCGCCAGACTGGTCAGGAAGCGGCGAAAATCGGGGCCCTGGGCTGCGGCCATCAGCCAGTCCGGGTCGGGCCGGGTGGTTTCGCGCTTGATCCCCGGATCGATCAGGGCCGGCGTCAGCACCCCCGAGGACAGGTCACGGGCGAATTGCAGATAGGCCATGGTCATGGCCACTTCCAGCCGGCCCCTGTCGCCTTCGGTGCGGGCGGTGGCGAAGGCCGCACGCAGCGCCTGCGCGTCATAACGGTTCACCGGCAGGCCGTGATCGGCGGCGCTGTCGAGTGCCGCCAGCAGCGCCTGACGGCGCTGCGCATCCTGCGGACCGGTCCACAGCGTCACGAAGCCATGCGCGCGATACCAGCGCGCCACGACATCGCTTTCCGCCGCGCTGGTGGCCAGGGCCTGCCGAAACGCATCTGGCCCCGCGCCTGCCGACCAGGCCGGCAAGCTCAGCGCGGCACCCAGCACCAGGGCCAGCCCCAGTCGGGTCGTGGTTCGGGCAATCCGGCGCGGCACCATGGAAAACAGGATCCTGAACATTCCGATCCTGCCCAGTTTCGGGCAATTCGGCGCGCGTGTAAACCGAGCCCTGCCCACAAGCCCCGAATCCTGAGGCGCCAGGTCCGGTCTTGTCGCAGGAATGCCACGCAATGCGCCATGAAACCGGGTCTTGCCGCGGGTTCGCGCAACGGCAGGGGCCTTTCGCCGAAGCGGCCGGAATCGTTCAGCGAATTTTCGCCGATGTCGGGCAAGGTGGCGGGGGCGAGCCGAATCTCCTGTTGGGCAATCGTTTCGGCTGTGGCATCAAAGGTCGCAGTTTGGGACGAGTGATCGGAATCGCCGGATAAGGCGGTCGTGAACAGGCGACGGGACAGACGCTCAGAATGACGCAGAACACTTCCAACGGCATCTCGCGCCGCGCCCTGCTTCGGGTGTTTGCCGCGACGGTGGTCACTGCCGCACCTACCTATTCCAAGGCATTCGGGTTCCTGAAGGGCGCGGGTGATATCCGCCGGGTCAAGATGGTCTCTCCACGGACCGGGGAATCCGTCGATGCGATCTACTGGATCGACGGCGAATACATTCCCGAAGTGCTGAAGGACATGAACCATTTCATGCGCGACTGGCGGACGGATGACGTCTATGCCATGGACCCGCGCAACCTGGACATCATCGCGGCCACCCATCGCCTGCTGGATGTGCAAGAGCCCTATTCGCTGCTGTCCGGCTTCCGCAGCGCGGCCACCAACGCGATGCTGCGCAAACACTCGCGTGGCGTGGCGCGCAATTCGCTGCACATGAAGGGAATGGCGGCCGATCTGCGCCTGTCCTCGCGCAGCGTCAGCCAGATTCGCGCCGCGGCCGAAAGCTGCTCGGCCGGGGGTGTGGGGCACTACAATCGCTCGAACTTCGTGCATATGGATTGCGGCCCGGTCCGGACCTGGGCGGGCTGAACCGCCCGAACCGCGACCACTCGACCGGCCCGGATTTCGGCCCGAAACCTGCAATGACGGAAATGCCGACGGGCGCCCATGGGGCGCCCTTGGCATTTGCCGGTCCCGACACGGGGTGGACGGGCCGCCGATGAAGGGCGGCCCGCTGCCATCATTTCTGCTGGCGCAGCAGGGGCGTGATGTCGCGCACCACGACCCGGCGGTTGGCCCGCTCGGACAGTTCGGTGTCGATCAGCAGCTCGCTTTCGCCATAGCCCTGCACCACCAGGTTCTCGGGCGGGACGCCGAAATACTCGGTCAGCGCCTTGGCCAGAGATTCCGCGCGGCGATCCGACAGCGTCAGGTTCAGCGCGGCGCCGCCCACCGCATCGGTATGGCCTTCGATCAGGAAAACCCGGTTCGGATTTTTCGCGATCATCTTCTTTACCACCCGGCCAAGTGCCGCCAGATTTTCGGCCTGGTCCGGCCGGATCGCCGCTGACCCGGTTTCGAAGGTCACGTTGTCCACCGGAATCGGAGCGGCCAATGCCTTCACTTCGGGGATCGTGCGGATCTGGCGCAGCGAGAACCGCTGTCCCGCCGTCTGGGCATCGATCGCGGCCAGGGCCGCGGCCAGATCGGCATCGCTGGCCTGCTGCCCACCGGAATAGACCGGCGGCGGCAGCCGGGTCACGTCCACCCGCTGTTCGGGCAGCGTGTCATTGATCAGCACGGTCTCGATTCCACGGGCGTCATAGGCCGAACGGCGCAGCACGCGGCCCGAAGCATCGCGGATCGTCACGACCGAAGTGCCATCGTCGCGCAGCACGGTCGTCCGGGTCGAGCCATCACTGAAGGTTTCGGTCCGCACATTGGCGCCGGGCTGGCGCAACAGCACGTCATCGTCCTTGTAGACCTGATAGTTGCCCTGCGGATCCTTCACAACCACGCGGTCGCCGGTGTTCGACACGACCTCGTTGTTGCCGGCCAGGATATCGCCGACCACCAGGGCACCCAGCGCCAGCAGGCCGACCTTTTCCAGATCCGACAGGCCGGTCTTCTTCTTGCGATCCGCCGTCGCGGCCGGCGCGGCCGCGAATTCCTGGCTGGAGGCGCGAGTGTCGGCCGCCGTCACCTTCTGTTCGGTCACCACGGCGTCGGGAGCCGGGGGCTGGCTTGCCGGGGGCTTGCCCGATTCCGTCGCGGCGGCGGCCACGGCGGCAGCGGCCGGCGGCGTCGCCGGGCTGACCGCATCGGCCGGGGCGGCAATCGCCTGATCCAGGCTTTGCACCGCGGTTTCGCTGACCTGTGGCGCATCGACCAGCGCCTGGCCCGCGGCTTCGGCGGCGGCAGCCGCCGCGGCGGCCTCGTCAGCAGCCTTCTTGGCGGCGTCCAGTGCGGCCTTGTCCTCGGCCGCCGCGACAGCCAGTTGCTTCAGCTTGCCTCTGGCGGCGGCTTCGCAATTTTCCATCTTCTTCGGCCGCACGCAGATTGAGCCTTCCGGGCAAGTGACCTTGGGGTCCTTGGGCAGGCACCAGACCTGGGCATCACCGATCGTGATCAGCCTGGCGCCGGCGGGGCCCGCCACGCCGGCCTCGGTCTGGGCGGCGGTTCCGGCGTCGGATGTCGATGTCACCTCGCTCGAGGCACCTTCAGTCACCGTCGCTTCGGTCGACGTGCCTTCTGTCACGGTTGCGTCAGGCGCGGTCGTTGCGCTCGACTGACCTTCGGAAGGGGCGGTCTGGTCTGCGGGGGCGGTCGCCGGTTCGGGGGCCGGTTCGGGGGCCGGTTCGGTGGCCGTCGGCTCGGCCGTCGCCTGGTCGGTGCTGGCCTGATCGCCGGAGGCAGGCTCGGCGGGGGCAGGCCCGGTTGCCTGTTCGGGGGCAGGTTCGCTCGGGGCGGCCTCCGTCGCCCCCGTCGGTTCGACCGTGGCCGCATTTGCGGCATCCAGCGCCTCTTGCGCCTTCTTTGCCTCGGCCTTCTTCAGGCAACCGGCCTCCTTCCTGGCGACAACGCAAAAGCTGCCTTCGGGGCATTCCAGCGCCTTGTCCGGCAGACAGATCACGGTTTCGCCGTCCAGTTCGACGGTGAAGGCGCCTTCCGGCAGCACCAGGGGCACAAGGCCGGCGGATGTGGTTTCGGTGGACGTGCCCTCGGCCATGACGGGCGTCACGCTGAACGGGGGGACCACATAGAGCCCCACCGAAAGGGCAGTCACAGCATGGATCAATCGTTGCATGGGAAACCTTTCCGGATTGGTCGCGTTACCCTTTCGGGTCTGGCGCATTTGCCTCCGATCCGCACTGATATGCGATAGCAGTCCGCTGCCGGGCGCTGTCAGCGGCAAAACCCCGCCAAGCTTGTGGCCCCCGTCCTGGCCATGCTAGGCCCCGATCATGCGCGCGCTGGCCATCCTGACGGTCAAGAACGAGGCGGCCTTCCTGCTGGAATGGCTGGCCCATCATCGCGCAGCCGGATTTACCGATTTCCTGGTGCTGTCGAACGATTGCACCGATGGCACCGACCTGATGCTGGACCGGCTGCAGGACCTGGGACTGGTGATGCATGTGCCCAACCCCGGGCCGCATCCCGACAGCCCGCAATGGTCGGCCCTGAAGCGGGCAGAAGGCCACCCTGCCCTGCGCGCCGCCGACTGGGTGCTGTTTCTGGATGTGGACGAATTCGTCAACATCCACGCAGGTGCGCACCGCCTGCCCGACCTGCTGGCCGCGCTGCCCCCCGAGGCGACGGCCATCACCCTGACCTGGCGGATGTTCGGCAATGCCGGGATCGTGCGCTATCAGGATCAACCCCTGCGCACGCAATTCACCCGGGCCGCGCCCGCCATCCTGGCCTGGCCCTGGCGCGCGCAGATGTTCAAGACGCTGTTCCGCCCCTCTGGCGCCTTCCGCAAGCTGGGTGTCCACAAGCCGCGCAATCCCGAACCGGACCGCCTGGCCGGGGAACGCTGGTTCGACGGCTCGGGCCGCGCGATGCCGCCCGCGACGCGGCTGTTTTCCGATTACCGGCAGGACAATTACGGCCTGGTGCAACTGAACCATTATGCCCTGGGCGCGATGGAAAGCTATCTGGTCAAGGCTGACCGGGGCCGCGCCAATCGCGAGGCATCGCGTTTCGACATCGGCTACTGGATCGAGCGCAACCTGAACCAGGTCGAGGACCGCTCGATCCTGGGGCTGGACATTTCGGATGAACTGGCGGCGCTGAAGGCCGATCCGGAACTGGCGCGCCTGCATGCCGAGGCCGTGGCCTGGCGCCGGCGCAGATTCACGGATCTGATGCAGCATGAAGCCTGGCGCGACCTGTTCGGCAAGCTGCTGATGGCCGGCCCGTCTCGGGCGCTGGGGCCGGAGGTGGCGGCACTGATCCACGCGCCCCGCCTGATGCAGCGCTAGTCCGTTTCGCCCACGGCAACACTGCGTTCGCATCCAGGCACCAATCCGGCCCGGATGCGCCTTGTCTGGCCGCAAATTGACGTCAACAATGCGCCCGAGTGGGGAAGCGAACACATGTCCGACATCGAGGTTCTCGTCGCCGAAGTGGCGGCCGCCACCGATCGCGAAAGCTGGCTCGTCGCCATGGACAAGGCGGGCGAGGCGGCCGGCTATTTCCAGCGCGCCGGAAAGAATCACTGGGCCTGTTTCGCCGATGCCGGCACAACCCTGCTGGTCGGTTTCGAAACCATCGACAGCGCGCGCAAGCGGCCGGATCAGCGCCCACTGGTGCAGACCGTGGCCGACCGCAACGGCTGGTCGCATCTGACATTGATCGCCGATGGCCAGACCTTCTGGCGGGACGAGGGGCTGTGGTCCTTCATGGACCGGCTGATCGACGATGCCTTTTTCGAGGATTTCGACCGCGTGCTGTTCTATGGCGCGGGGCCGGCAGGCTATGCGGCGGCGGCCTATGCGGTGGCCGCACCGGGCGCGCAGGTGCTGCTGCTGGCGCCACGCGCCACGATGACCCCGGCGCTGGCCGGTTGGGATCCGCGCGATGCCCAGATCCGGCGCCGCGATTTCACCACCCGCTTTGGCTATGCCCCCGACATGGTCGAAGGTGCGGGCCAGGTGTTCCTGATCTATGACCCGCATGAACAGCTGGATGCCATGCATGCCGTGCTGTTCCGCGGCCCGCAGATCACTCATGTCGGGCTGCCCAGGGCCAACGCCGGCGGCGGGATCGAGGCCACGTTGATGCGCCTGGGCGTGCTGGTCGAACTCATCGAAATGGCCGCGATGGGCCGGCTGACCCGCCTTGCCGTGACCCGCGGCTGGCGCAAACGCCGCGACGATGCGAGTTATCTGAAAGCCACGCTGATCGAGGTGGCCGAAGCCGACAACCCCAGGCGCGAGCTGCAGTTCTGCCGCGCCGCGCTCGCCCGGGTGAAAGTGTCGCGAATCGCGCGGCACATGGCCGAAATCCAGTCCCGCCGGCGCTAGCCTTCACGGATCCGAGGCGCTTTCGCTCAGGCTCCACAGATCCTCGGCCCGGGCGGCGCTGAGCCGCGTCCGGCATTCCATGACCACCATTGGCTCCATCGAACCGCCGTGGACGGTGAAGCCTTCTGCTGCACAGGCCTGGTCGCGGAAGGCGATCCAGGCCTGCTCTGCCGCCACCAGAGCCGCAACGGCGCCCTGTTCGTCCTGCGGCAGGGCCTCGTCGATCGCCTGAAGCCGCGCCATGGCGGCCCTGTAGGCCGCGTCCAGATCGCTGTCGGCCGCCTGGAAATCCAGGCTGGCGCAGGTGTCAAGCTCGGCCTGGGTCTCGGCCGTGTCGCAATTGACATCGGACATCGGCGTATCCTGGGCCCGGGCCTCTCCCGAGCTGCCAGCCAGACCGCCACCCAGGCCCAGAACCAGTCCCACCCCCAGGATCCAATGACCGAACCGCATCGCCGCCCCCCTGCTGAGCCCCTGTCGGCCCCCGATTGACCGCGATGCTATGGCCCGCCGCCCGGCTTGGAAAGCGCGAAAGCCGCTGGATCGGTTGGCGGTTTTCGGCTAGGGGCAGGGCCATGATCCAAAGCCTGACGCTCCGCCGCCCTGACGACATGCATCTGCATCTGCGCGATGGCGCGATGCTGTCCGCCGTGGCCCCCGAAACCGCTCGCGATTTCGCCCGTGCCATCATCATGCCGAACCTGGTGCCGCCCGTGGTGACGGCTGCGCAAGCGGCCGCCTACCGCAACCGTATCCTGGCCGCCCTGCCAGGCGGCAGCGATTTCCAGCCGCTGATGACCCTCTATCTGACCGAAGAGACCGCGCCCGCCGACGTCGCCGCCGCCGCCGCCTCGGGGCTGGTGCAGGCGGTGAAACTCTATCCCGCCGGGGCCACGACCAATTCGCATTCCGGGGTGACGCATATCGACCGGGTCATGCCCGTTCTTGAAACGATGGCCGAAATCGGCCTGCCCCTGTGCTGCCATGGCGAAGTGACGACGGCGGAGGTCGACATCTTTGACCGCGAGGCCGTGTTCATCGACACCGTGCTCGACCCGCTGCGCCGCCGTCTGCCCGGCCTGCGCGTGGTGATGGAGCATATCACGACCGAGGAAGGCGTGGCCTATGCCGCAACCGGCGGGGCCGATCTGGCGGCGACGATCACCACGCATCACCTGATCATCAACCGCAACCACATCCTGGTGGGCGGGATCAGGCCGCATTACTACTGCCTGCCCGTGGCCAAGCGCGAAAAGCACCGCCTGGCGCTGCGACGCGCCGCGACCAGCGGCAACCCGGCCTATTTCCTGGGTACCGACAGCGCCCCGCATGTCGATGCGCTGAAGGAACATGCCTGCGGCTGTGCCGGCTGCTTCACCGCCACCAACACCATGCCGCTTCTGGCCCATGTGTTCGAGCAGGAGGGCGCCCTGCCGCAACTGGAGGCTTTCACCAGCCTTCACGGCGCGCGCTTCTACCGTCTGCCCCTGAACTCCGGCACGATCACCCTGGAAAAGACCGCCGCACCCGTCGACTTCCCCGAAAAGATCCAGACCGGTCAGGGCCCGGTCACCCTATTCAACCCGGGCTTTCCCGTGCATTGGCGCGTGGCAGGCTGATTTCATCTTGCCCCAAATATCCCCGCCGGAGGCTCCCGGCCCCGACAAAGGCGCTCCGCGGGGGATATTTGAAAGCAAGGTGAAAGCCGATCAGGAGAGATGACATGATCCCCGCCAGTTTCCCCCCCAAGGAAGACATCGCCCGCCTGACCGCCCGCGCGCTGCTGGAGATCCAGGCGGTGCATTTCAACGCCGATACGCCCTTTACCCTGGCCTCCGGCCTGCCCAGCCCGACCTACATCGACTGCCGCAAGCTGATTTCCTACCCCAGGATCCGCTCGGTGCTGATGGATTTCCTGTCGGTGACGGTGCTGCGCGAGGCCGGAATGGAGGCCTTTGACAATATCGCGGGCGGCGAGACCGCGGGCATCCCCTTTGCCGCGCTGGTGGCCGAACGGCTGGCGCTGCCGATGACCTATGTCCGCAAGAAGCCGAAGGGCTACGGCCGCAACGCCCGCATCGAAGGCATGATGACCGAGGGCCAGAGGGTGCTGCTGGTGGAAGACCTGACGACGGATGGCGGATCGAAGCTGAGCTTCGTCGATGCGATCCGCGCGACCGGGGCAAGCTGCGCCCATACCGCGGTGATCTTCTACTACGGCATCTTCCCGGAAACCGTGGGCAAGCTGGCCGATCATGGCGTGACGCTGCACCATCTGTGCACCTGGTGGGACGTGCTGGCCGAGGCCCGGGCGCAGGGATGCTTCGATGCGGCGACGCTCAGGGAGGTGGAAAGCTTCCTGAACGATCCCCGCGCCTGGCAGGCGGCCCGCAGCCAGGCCTGAGACCCGACAATCCGACGGGCTGATTCGTGCC
>JAKALB010000092.1 GCA_021813365.1 Pseudomonadota bacterium
TCGTTGCCCTACGATGCGCAGGTGAATGCCCTGCGCGACGCCCTGCCGCCCAGCATCCGCGTGGGCACGGTCGACAAGTTCCAGGGGCAGGAGGCGCCGGTCTGCCTCGTCTCGATGACCGCCTCATCGGCCGAGGAAACCTCGCGCGGGATGGAGTTCCTGTTTTCGCTCAATCGCATCAACGTGGCGGTGTCGCGCGCCAAGGGCCTGGCGCTGGTCTTCGGCGCGCCGCGTCTGCGCGAGGCAAAATGCGATACGGTCGAGCAGATGCGGCTGGTGAATGCCATCTGCGCATTGGAACTCACTGCGTGAGCCTGCTCACCCAAGGGCGGTCGAGGGAATCCGGCTCCTCGGCGTGACGTTGTTTCGACCGCGCCACGCTGCGCGCCAGACAGTCATTCGGCATCGGGCGTCTCTGCGGGATCGGCTAGCCCGCGCCGCATTCGCATGTGTTTCGACAAGGTGCGCAGATCGGCACGAGTCAGCCGGGCGCGGGCAATCGGCAGGAGGATCGCGTTCTCGGCAACCAGGTGGCGGCGCACATGCGCTGCAAACCTGAGCAGCACGGCGCGCTCTTCGGCGGTGAGGCTGCCCCCGCTGTCCAGGCAACCGGCAAGCATCGCCCGCACCTCGGGCAGCAGACGCATCGCCTCGTCCTGATCGGCCCTGATCCGGTCGATCGCACCCTCGATCGCATCCTCTTCGGTGCAGCGCCGCGCAAGAAGCGGAAACAGATCCTCCTCCTCGTCGCGCAGATGCACGTTCAGCTCTTCGTTCAGAAAGCGCAGCACCGCCGTGGCCGATCGGCGATCGAGGGCATCCGCCGCCGCCAACCCATCGATGACCGCGCAGACCTGCCTTTCGCGCAAGTGATCCACGCCGATGAAATCCAGAGGATTTGCAAGCAGACTCGGGCTCGTCGGTCTCTCACCGCTCCCGCGCAGTGCCGGTTTCGACGGGTCCATGACGCCTCCTTTCGCGGGGTTCAGATCGGCGCTAGGCTGCTGCCGGTGATCTTTGCACCCCGAGCCAGAGTTTCGATGAAGTCCCGCGATGCACGCGCCCAGGCGGCCTTTTCCAGCGCCCGCGCGATCCTGGGGCGGGCGATGTCAAAGGGCAGGACCTGACCTGCCGCAGTGGCGTTCAGGCGGATGATGTGCCAGCCGTAACGTGAGAGAACGGGCGCGGGGCTGATGGTGCCCTCGGTCAGGCTGCGCAGCGCCGCCTCGAACTCGGGCACGGTGTCGCCCGGCCCAAGCTGACCCAGATGGCCACCCGATGCCCCGGAGCGGCAATCGCTTTCGCGGGCAGCGGCAGCAAACCCCTTGGCGTCCCCGTCAAGCCGCGCGAGCAGGGCCATGGCCCGCGCCTCGGCCTGACCGCGCTCGGCCTCGTTGTGCGGGTCGCAGGCACACAGGATATGCGAGACATCCCACAGCGGTGCGGATCGGTAGCGCCCGGGATCCTTCGCCCATTCGGCGCGGATCGCTTCTTCCGTCACGGGTGCGATGGTCAGCACTTCGTCCAGCAGCGCACGGATCAGGGCTTCGTCCTCGGTCTCGACCCGGCCCGGTGTCAGCTCGATCGGGTTGGGCTCGATCCCGCGCGCCCGCGCCTCTTGCAGCAGCAGGGCGCGGATTGTCAGCGCCTGCGCCGCCCTGCGCCAGGCAATGCCGGGTTTGTCTCTGGGGGCGGTGTGGTTCTGGGCCTCGGCGGCGATGGCCGCCGAGGGGATGGTTTCACCATTCACGACGACATCGGAGAAGAGCGCGATGGTCATGCCGCTCACTCCGCCGGGGTCGTGACCGATGGGCCGGGTTTGGCCTGACGGGCGTCATAGGATTTGCGGCGCTCGGCAAGCGGCCGGCGACGGCGCGAGCGCACGATCTGATAACCCGGCCGCGTCAGGAGATAGCGGAAGGGCGCGGCAAAGCCGGACAAGATGTGCACCAGCCGGGTGAAGGGAAACAGCGTGATGATGATCATGCCCAGGAAAATGTGCAGCTTGAACAGCCAATGCACGTCAACCAACGTGATCCAGGCATTCACGTTCCATGAAACCACGCTTTGCGACCACCGCATGAAGCGGATCATTTCGGCCCCGTCCATGTGTTGCAGCGACTGGGTGATTGTCAGCAGCCCGATGGCCAGCTGCATCCAGAGCAGGATCAGGATCAGGATATCCAGGCGGGTCGAGGTCGCGCGGATGCGCGGATCGGTCAGGCGGCGGTGAAGGAGCATGGTGCCACCGATCAGAGCGGCCAGACCGGCAGGCCCGCCGATCAGCACCGCCATCCATTGCTTGAGCCCGTAAGGGATGCCCAGCGCATCCAGCACCCAGACGGGAGTGAACAACCCGACAAGGTGTCCGAGAAACACCGTCAGGATGCCGACATGGAACAGGATCGATCCCCAGATCAGTTGCCTGCGGCGCAAGAGCTGGCTGGACGAAGATTTCCAGGTGAAGGGATCGCGTTCATAGCGCGCGATGGACCCCACCAGGAACACGGTCAGCGCGACATAGGGCATGACCCCGAAAATGATGAAGTTGATGTCGAATCTTTCGAACATGTCATGCACTCCTGTTCCGGAGGGTGGGGGCGGGCTGGTCCATCAGGGCCAGCATGTCTCGGACCTGCGGGCAGCCCGCGTTCGGATCGGGGCCAAAAGTCACCTCGGTTTCCTCCCACACGGCGTCGAGTGCCGCCAGATCGGTCGGGTCATCCTCGGGCTGGGCCAGCATGCCGGCGACGGCCTCGGCATCGGCGACGCCGCCGGCCAGAGCGGAAAGAGCGGTGAACACGGCGGCATATTCGCTTTCGCGCCGCCCGAGGCGCTTGGCGAGAGCGTCAAGGATATGCGCGCCGTCCGCCAGGATTTCCTGCGCTTCGCGTGCGGGGCGTGTCGACAGGAATTCGAGCAGCACCGGCAGGTGGTCGGGCAGTTCGCTGGTCGCAGGCTCAAAACCCGCTGCCCGATAGGTTTCGAGCAGGCTCACCATGGCGCCGCCGCGTTCGCGGCTTTCACCGTGGACATGTTCGAAGAGGTTGAGTGACAGGCTGCGTGACCGGTCGAAGAGCATCACATAACGCTCTTGCAGGGTGTAGAGATCGGCGCGGGCCAGATCGGCGGTCAGGCTCCGCAGCGCGGCACGGGTCGCCGCTGCGAGACGGGGCTCGGCGGCCAGAATGGCGTCGATCTCTTGCATGCAGCCCTGCAATTCCGCCGTGGGATAGCTGAGGATCAGCGACAAGGCCTTGAGTGTGCGGTCCATCAGAATGACTCCAGCGGGAGGGCGAATTGCTTCTTCTTGCCACCGAACAGGGTGGTCCTGCCGGTCTCGCCGGACGAGCAGCCGTTGCCGTCGGTAAAGCCGCAGCCGCCGCGGATATCGGCACCCGCCTCGTTCTGTTCGCGGTGCGCCGTGGGGATGGCGAAGCGGTCCTCGTAATCGGCCAGGGCCATGACCTTGTACATTTCCTCGATCATCCGACCCGACATGCCGACGAGGGCGGCAATACCCTCGTCGCGCACGCCGTCCACGGTCAGCGCCCGCATGTAGAGCCGCATCGCCGACATCCGCTCCAGCGCCCGGACGATCGGCGCCTCATCCCCCGCGGTCAGCATGTTGGCGAGATACTGCACCGGAATGCGCAAGCTTCGCACGTCGGGCATCTGGTCGCGCATCGCGATCTGGCCGGCCTGGGCCGCGTTCTGGATCGGTGACAGCGGCGGGATATACCAGACCATCGGCAGGGTGCGGTATTCCGGGTGCAGCGGGAAGGCGACCTTCCAGTCCATCGCCATCTTCCAGATCGGGCTGACCCTGGCGGATTCGATCCAGTCCTCCGGCACACCGTCGCGGCGAGCGGCGGCGATCACCTCGGGATCGTTCGGGTCAAGGAAAACGTCCATCTGCGCGGCATAAAGATCGGTCTCGCGTTCCGCGCTGGCGGCCGCCTCGATCTTGTCGGCGTCATAAAGGATGACGCCAAGATAGCGGATGCGTCCGACGCAGGTTTCCGAACAGACCGTCGGCTGACCGGATTCGATGCGCGGATAGCAGAAGGTGCATTTCTCGGATTTGCCGGTGTCCCAGTTGTAATAGACCTTCTTGTAGGGACAGCCGGTGATGCACATCCGCCAGCCCCGGCACTTCTCCTGGTCGATCAGGACGATCCCGTCCTCCTCGCGCTTGTAGATCGCGCCCGAGGGGCAGGAGGCAGCGCAGGTCGGGTTCAGGCAATGCTCGCACAGGCGCGGCAGATACATCATGAACGTGTTTTCGTAGGCGCCGTAGATGTCCTTCTGCACCCGGTCGAAATTGTAGTCGGCCGAGCGCTTCGAGAATTCGCCGCCCAGGATCTCCTCCCAGTTCGGGCCCTTCTCGATCTTTTCCATTCTCTCGCCGGTGATCTTCGACCTTGGCCGCGCCGTGGGGAAATGATCCATGTCGGGGGCGGATTTCAGGTGGTCGTAGTCGAAATCGAATGGCTCGTAATAGTCATCGATCTCGGGCATCGACGGGTTGGCGAAGATGTTTGCCAGGATCCGCCATTTGGCCCCCTGCTTCGGTTGCAGCTTGCCCGAGGCCGACCGCACCCAGCCGCCATTCCAGCGCTTCTGGTTTTCCCAGTCGGTCGGATAGCCGGTGCCGGGCTTGGTCTCGACGTTGTTGAACCAGGCGTATTCGACGCCTTCGCGGCTGGTCCAGACGTTCTTGCAGGTCACCGAGCAGGTGTGGCACCCGATGCATTTGTCGAGGTTCAGAACCTTGCCGATTTGCGCACGAACTTTCATTCTGCGGCCTCCATCTTGCGGGTTGCGGGCGCGTCCAGCCAGTCAACCTTTTTCATCTTCCGCACGATGACGAATTCGTCGCGGTTGCTGCCCACGGTGCCGTAGTAGTTGAAGCCGTAGGACAGTTGCGCATAGCCGCCGATCATGTGCGTGGGCTTCAGCGTGGCGCGAGTGACCGAATTGTGAATGCCGCCCCGGTTGCCGGTCTTTTCGGATCCGGGCGTGTTCACGATCTTTTCCTGCGCGTGATACATGAACAGCGTGCCCTGCTTGATCCGCTGGGACACGACCACCCGCGCCGTCAAGGCACCGTTGACGTTGTAAGCCTCAACCCAGTCGTTATCGACAAGGCCTGCCTTTTTCGCGTCGATCTCGGACATCCAGACCACTGGCCCCCCCCTGTTGAGCGTCAGCATCAGCAGATTGTCGCTGTAGGTGCTGTGGATGCCCCATTTCTGGTGGGGGGTGATGAAGTTCAGCACCACATGCGGGCGCCCCTCGTCCGCGTCGTTGCGGATCGCACTGGTGATGGTCTTGAGATCCACCGGCGGACGGTAGTTGACCAGGCTCTCGCCGAAGGCACGCATCCACAGGTGATCCTGGTAGAGCTGCTGGCGCCCGGTCAGGGTGCGCCACGGGATCAGTTCGTGCACGTTGGTGTAGCCCGCGTTGTAGCAGACCTCCTCGCTCTCGATGCCCGACCAGGTGGGGCTGGAGATGATCTTGCGCGGTTGAGCGGCGATGTCGCGGAAGCGGATCCTGGTGTGGTGCGCGCCTTCGGCCAGATGGGCATGGTGACGGCCGGTGGGTTTCTCCAGTTGTTCCCAGGCCTTGACGGCCACTTCGCCGTTGGTTTCCGGGGCCAGCATCAGGATCATTTCCGCGGCATCGATCGCGGTCTCCAGCTTGGCGTGACCCTTCGAAACCCCCTCGTCCCGCACGACCCCGTTCAGGTCGCGCAGGCGGCCGACCTCGACCTTGGTATCCCAGTTGATGCCCTTGCCGCCGTTGCCCAGCTTTTCCAGCAGCGGGCCGATCGAGGTGAACTTCCTGTAAAGGTTGGGATAGTCCCGTTCGACCGCGATATAGTTCGGCGCGGTCTTGCCGGGGATCAGGTCACATTCCCCCTTTTTCCAGTCCCTCACATGCGCCTGCGCCAGTTCGGCGGCGGTGTCGTGCAACAGCGGCAGCTGAACGATGTCGGTCTCGACCCCCAGCACTTCGGGGGCGACTTCGCTGAACTTCTTCGCGATCGACTTGAAGATATCCCAGTCCGACCTTGACTCATAAGCCGGGTCCACCGCCGCTTGCAGCGGGTGGATGAACGGGTGCATGTCCGAGGTGTTCAGATCGTCCTTTTCATACCAGGACGCCGTTGGCAGAACGATGTCGGAATAGACCGCCGTGGTGGACATGCGGAAGTCGATGCACACCAGCAGGTCCAGCTTGCCCTTCGGCGCCTTGTCATGCCAGACGGCCTCGACCGGCTTGGCGCGTCCCTCCTCGCCCAGATCCTTGCCCATCACGCCGTGATCGGTGCCGAGAAGATGCTTGAGGAAGTATTCATGCCCCTTGCCCGAGGATCCCAGCAGGTTCGACCGCCAGACGAACAGGTTGCGCGGCCAGTTTTCAGGCGCATCCGGATCCTCGCAGGACATCTGCAATTCGCCGGATTTCAGCTTCTCGGCGACGTAGTCCCTGATCTCCTTGCCCGCTGCCCTGGCCGCTTTCGACACTTCGAGCGGGTTGGTCTTCAGTTGCGGCGCCGAGGGCAGCCAGCCCATCCGCTCGGCCCGGATGTTGTAGTCGATCAGGGCAATGTCCCAGTCACCGCTGGGCGCGGTGGGTGACAGGATCTCGCCCGCGCGGAGGGTTTCGTAGCGCCACTGGTCGGTATGCGCATACCAGCAGGAAGTCGAGTTCATGTGGCGCGGAGGGCGGTTCCAGTCCAGCGCGAAGGCCAGCGGCGCCCAGCCGGTCTGCGGGCGCAGTTTCTCTTGCCCCACATAATGCGACCAGCCGCCACCCTCCTGACCGATGCAGCCGCACATCACCAGCATGTTGATGATGGCGCGGTAGTTCATGTCCATGTGGTACCAGTGGTTCAGACCGGCTCCGAGGATGACCATGGACTTGCCATGGGTCTTTTCGGCGTTGCCCGCGAACTCGCGCGCGACCGCGATGATCTTTTCGCGCTCGACGCCCGTGATCTTTTCGGCCCATGCCGGGGTATAGGGGCTGTCGTCGTTGAAATCCCTGGACACCCATTTGCCGCCGAGGCCCCGGTCCAGTCCGTAATTTGCGCAGAGCAGGTCGAACACCGTGGCGACCAGCGCCGACTGGCCGTCGGCCAAGGCGACGCGGCGGGCGGGAATGTTCCGGGTCAGCACCGCGGGGTGGTCGCATTTGACGAAATTGCCGGTCGCGGCGCCGCCGAAGTAGGGGAAATCGACGCCCACGATCTCGTCGTGATCGCCATCCTGGATCAGGCTCAGGCGCAGCCGGGCATCGGTTCCCCTGGCGCGCTGTTCGAGGTTCCACTTGCCTTCCTCGCCCCAGCGGAACCCGATGGACCCGTTGGGGGCCACAATCCGGTCCGACGTCTCGTCATAGGCGACCGTCTTCCAGTCGGGGTTGTTGGTCTCTCCCAGCTTGCCGTCGAAGTCGTCGGCCCGCAGCAACCGGCCCGGCACAAGGCGACCGTCGCGGTCTTCCAGCCGCACCAGCATCGGCATGTCCGTGTATTTGCGGGCGTAGTCCTCGAAATACACGGCCTGCCGATCCAGGTGGAATTCGCGCAGGATCACATGGCCCATGGCCATCGCCAGCGCCGCATCGGTGCCGGCTTGCGGGTTCAGCCAGATGTCGCCGAACTTGGCGGCCTCGGAATAGTCGGGGCTGACCACGGCGGATTTGGTGCCGCGATAGCGGACCTCGGTGTAGAAATGGGCATCCGGCGTGCGTGTCTGCGGGACGTTCGACCCCCACAGGATCAGGAAGCCCGCGTTATACCAGTCGGCAGATTCGGGCACGTCGGTCTGCTCGCCCCAGGTCTGCGGCGATGCGGGCGGCAGGTCGCAATACCAGTCGTAGAACGACATGCAGGTGCCGCCCAAGAGCGACAGATAGCGCGAGCCTGCCGCATAGCTGACCATCGACATGGCCGGGATCGGCGAGAAGCCGAACACCCGGTCGGGGCCGTAGGTTCTCACGGTATGGGCGTTGGCGGCGGCGACAATCTCCGTCGCCTCGTCCCAGGTGGCGCGCACGAACCCACCCTTGCCTCGCGTCGAGGTGTAGGAGCCCCGCAATTCGGGATCGTTCTGGATCGCGGCCCAGGCGGCGACCGGCGTCAGTGTCGCGCGCATCTTGCGCCAGGCGCGCATCAGGGCGCCCCGGATCAGCGGGTTCTTCACACGGTTCGCGGAATAGAGATACCAGCTGTAGGACGCACCGCGCGCACAGCCGCGCGGCTCATGGTTGGGCAGCCCCACGCGGGTGCGCGGATAGTCGGTCTGCTGGGTCTCCCAGGTCACGATGCCGGACTTGACGTAGATCTTCCACGAGCACGATCCGGTGCAGTTCACCCCATGGGTGGACCGCACGACCTTGTCATGCCGCCAGCGGTTTCTGTAGGTGTCCTCCCAGTCCCGGTTTTCGCCTGTGGTCTGGCCCCAGCCGTCCGAGAATTGCTCCAGCTCCTTCTTGTGGAAGAAGTTCAGTCTGTCCAGAAGGTGGCTCATTTCGGCGTCCTTTCGTCATTCTGCAGGGTGGGCGGCCTGGCTGGCACGGCCGCGCTCGATCGCGTGGAGAAGCCCGCCCGGGCGCGTGTAGACGGCCCAGGTGATGGCCAGGCACAGCACGTAAAAGGCCAGGAACAGCCACAACGCGCCGATCGGGCTGCCTGTCATGGCGATGGACGAGCCATAGGCCTTGGGGATGAAGAAGCCACCATAGGCCCCGATCGCACTGGAGAAGGCAACGATCCCACCCGATTCCATGGCGATCTGACGGGCCAGATCAGCGCCGGAAAGCTGCGGCAGAAGGCGCGGAACCTCTCTGCTCATGATGACCGGGATCATCTGGAAGGTCGAAGCATTGCCGACCCCCGTGAAGAAGAACAGCGCCATGAAACCGGTAAAGAAGCCGGCAAAGCTGCCCGCCTGCAAGGACAGGATCACGCCAAGGACCGAGGCAATCATGCCCACGAACACCCAGAAGGTGACGCGCCCGCCGCCGAACCGGTCGGAAATCCAGCCCGTGCCCGCGCGGGACAGGGCACCGACCAGCGGCCCGAGGAACACGTATTGCAGGGCGTTCACCTGCGGAAAGGCGATCTTCGACAAGAGCGGAAAGCCCGCCGAATACCCGATGAAGCTGCCGAATGTGCCGATATAGAGCACGCACATCAGCCAGTTGTGGGTCCGCCCGAAGATCACCGCCTGCTGGGCAAAGCTGGCCTTGGCATCGGCGATGTCGTTCATGCCCAGCCAGGCCGCGGCGGTCGAGGCCAGGATGAACGGCACCCAGATGAACCCGGCGTTCTGCATCCACAGCTTTCCGCCATCTGCCAGTTCCTGCGGCGCGCCGCCCAGGGCCCCGAACACGCCCACGGTGATGACCAGCGGCACCACGAACTGCATGACGCTGACCCCGAGGTTGCCCAGCCCCGCGTTCAGGGCCAGCGCGTTACCCTTTTCGGCCTTCGGGAAGAAATAGCCGATATTGGCCATTGAAGAGGCAAAGTTCGCCCCGCCGAGGCCGCAAAGCAGCGCCAGCACGAGAAAGATGAAGTAGGGCGTTTCCGGATTCTGCACGGTATAGCCGATACCGATGGCAGGCAGCAGCAGGGATGCGGTTGACAGCGTCGTCCAGAGCCTGCCGCCGAAGATCGGCACCATGAAACCATAGAAGATCCGCAGCGTCGCCCCGGACAGCGCCGGCAGGGCGGCAAGCCAGAACAACTGTTCGGGGGTGAAGTCGAAACCGATCGCCGGCAGCCGCGCCACGACCATCGACCAGACCATCCAGACCGAAAAGGCCAGCAGCAGCGCCGGGATCGAGATCCACAGGTTGCGGCGCGCGATGCGCCGGCCCTTTTCGGCCCAGAACTGCGGATCCTCGGGCCGCCAGTCCTCCAGCACGCGCGGCATTGCTGTGCGCTCGGGGTGATGGATGGCCTGCATCTCGGGCAGTTGCGGCAGCCGGTCCAGCGCCTCGCCCTGTGCCGCTCGCTCCATGGCGCGGATCGACAGGTGCATCCAGGTCAGCGCGATGGCGACAAGCCCGAAGAGCAGCGCGAAGCACGAGGTGTAGATGCCGGTCAGGTCGAGAAGCGCACCGAAGGCGATGGGCAGCACAAAGCCGCCCAGCCCGCCGATCATGCCCACAAGACCACCTACCGCGCCGACGTGGTTCGGGTAATAGACCGGGATGTGCTTGAAGACGGCGGCCTTGCCGAGGCTCATGAAGAAGCCCAGCGCAAACAGCGTGACAATGAAGGGCCAGAGCCCCATGCTGGTCGAAAAGGCGATGGGGCCGTCCTTGCCCTGAATGACATAGTCCGTCGGCGGATAGGACAGCATGAACAGGAACAGCAGGCTGAAGCCGAAGGTCCAGTACATCACCGCCCGCGCGCCGAACTTGTCGCTGAGATGCCCGCCATAGGCGCGAAACAGGCTGGCCGACAGGCTGAAAGAGGCCGCCGCCATGCCCGCCGTCCGCACGTCGACACCGTAGACGTCGATCAGGTAGTGCGGCATCCACAGCGCCAGCGCCACGAAGGCCCCGAAGACGAAGAAGTAGTAAAGCGAGAAGCGCCAGACCTGGAGGTTCTTCAGCGGCGCGAACTGCTGCGCGAAGGACGGCGCCTTCACCCCGGTCCTGCGGCGCTCGACCAGGGCCGGGTCGTCCTTTGCGAAAACGTAAAAGACGACGCCCATCAGGGCCAGGCCCGCCGCCCATACGTCGGCCACGCCATGCCAGCCATAGGCCACCATCACGAAGGGCGCGACGAACTTCGTCACCGCCGCCCCGACATTGCCGGCACCGAAGATGCCCAGTGCCGTGCCCTGGTGGCCGGCGTCATACCAGCGGCTGACATAGGCGACGCCGATGATGAAGGATCCGCCGGCCAGCCCGACCCCAAGTGCCGCGACCAGATACATGATGTAACTGTCAGCCAGCGTCAGCGCCCAGGTGGCCAGGGCGGCGAGGATCATCTGACCCGAAAAGACCAGGCGTCCGCCGTATCTCTCGGTCCACACGCCCAGAAAGATGCGGGTGAGCGATCCGGTGAGGATCGGCGTGGCCACCAGGAGGCCGAACTGGGTATCGTTCAGGCCCAGCTCGGTCTTGATGGCGACACCGATGATGGAAAAGATCGTCCAGACCGCGAAACAGGCGGTGAAGGCAATCGTGCTCAGCGTCAGGGCGCGGGTCTGGTCGGCGCGTGAGGCGGGCAGGGCGGTCGGCATGGCGAGAACTCCGGCAAATGGAAGGCAGTTTCCTCATCGGGATCGATGCCAGACCTGCAATCAGGGCGCGCCGGTGCGTTTGATCTAGATCATGTGCCGGAAATTTCTGACTGAAATAAATGCTTTAGGCAAAATTGTCATGTCGGCGCAGAGGGTGAATCAAGGCAGCCCTCGCGCCTGTCAGTTTCAGCCTTGACAATTATCAACCGTAGAAATGAACTCTGCCAAAGCACCTTCAAGGACAGCCGGATGCCCGATTCAGCGTTCAAGGATGTTCGCAACCTCGCGCTGTTTTCGCAGATGGCGGACGAGAGTTTCTCGGCCCTCATGCGGGGGGCCTTTGTGCAGAACTTCCCTGCGCAGATCGAGCTCATCACCGAGGGCGACCCCAGCGACTTCCTGCATGTGGTCCTGTCGGGTTCGGTCGATCTCTTCTCGGCATGGAATGGCCGTGAAACCAGCCTCGCGACCATCCGGCCCATTTCGACCTTCATCCTTGCCGCCACGGTCAGGGATGCGCCCTACCTGATGTCGGCCCGCACGCTCGAGAAAAGCCGGATAGCCTTGATCCCCAGCCAGAACGTGCGCGCGGTTTTCGACAACGACGGCAGCTTTGCCCGCGCCATGGTGGCGGAACTGGCGCAGTGCTACCGCTCTGTCATAAAGGCGCAGAAGGATCTGAAGCTGCGCACCTCGCTCGAGCGGCTGGCGAACTACCTGCTCAGGCATCAGCGGCGCGCCGGCGGGGCGCGCTCGTTTGAACTTGAATGTGAAAAGCGCCGCCTCGCTTCGGTGCTGGGAATGACGCCCGAGAACCTGAGTCGCGCCTTCAGGGGGTTGCAACCCTATGGCCTGCAGGTCGACGGAACACGGGTCACGATCACCAATGCGGCCGAACTCGAGAAGTTTGCCAAGCCGAATCCGCTGATCGACGACGCGACAACCTGACTTGCCAGATCTGCGGGTCCACCCCGATCCCGGGCCGCCGTGCCGCCGGGGAACTGACCGCAGTCGGAAGACAGCCCAGCCCGATTTCCCGCCGCTTGCCGTGAATCTCAGGCGTTGAATCCGAAAGCGCCCGCCGTTCGGATCAACGTGCAGGAACCGCCCGGTGCCCTCGGCGTCATTGCATCTGCCAGGCTCCGCTGCCTTCAGCCTGGTGACGGTCAACGGGCCAGCCCGCGGGCGGGCCGGCTGCCCGGAAAACCTCGGGCAAGACGCGGAAACCGGGGCCGGGGCCGCCGGCGCATGTTCGGAAATCCGGACGCCAGAAAAAAGTGTTCCGCCACAGTGTCTTGCCGCATCGCAGCGCGCGCAGCTGCATGATTGTCCGGCCTGTTCCCGGTCCGATACCCTGACGACACGGCAGCCAAGGGAGGATTAGCTACCATGAAATGCAACCGGTTGGTCGATGTCGGCCGCCGCCAGTTCTTGCGCGGAGGCATCCTGAGTGCCGCAGGCGCAGCCGCGGCGGTGGCCTTGCCTGCGGGGCAGGCCAATGCACAGCAAGCCCGCGCGATGGTGGATTACCCGTCGAACAAGCTGGCCAATGTCGCGGATCTGAAGGTGAACGAGCCGATGGATATCAGCTATCCCGATGCCGACAGCCCCGGCATTCTGCTGAAGCTCGGCACCGCGGTCGAGGGTGGTGCCGGCCCGGATGGCGACATCGTGGCCTTTTCGGTCCTGTGCCCGCACAAGGGCTTCAACATGTCCTACCACGCGGCAGACAAGACCCTGAACTGTCCCGGCCACTTCAGCCGGTTTGACTGCGAAAAGGGCGGCCAGCAGGTCTGGGGACATGCCACGCAGAATCTGCCGCAGTTCATGCTGCGCGTGGATGAGGCTGGCGACATCTATGCCGAAGGCGCGGACGAGCTGATCTACGGCCGTCTGTCCAACGTGCTGCAGGGTTAAGGGGGCGATCATGGCTTACAAACGCAATATCGACCGTCTTCCGATCATCCCCGCCGGGGCCAAGGAGCACAATGTCACCTGCCACTACTGCATCGTCGGCTGCGGCTACAAGGCCTATACCTGGCCGCTGAAAAAGCAGGGCTCCACCGACAGCAACTGGATTGGCGCGGATCTTTCCAAGCAACAGGATACGGCGACCGAAGCCTGGTATTCGCCGTCGATGTACAACGTCGTCAAGCAGAACGGCGTCGATGTTCACCTGGTGATCAAGCCCGACGAGAATTGCCAGGTCAACTCGGGCCTCGGCTCGATCCGCGGTGCGCGCATGGCCGAGAACCGGCGGTCGGACATCACGGGCACGCAGCAGCAGCGCCTGACGGATCCCATGGTCTGGCGCTATGGCACCTGGCAGCCGACCTCGTGGGAGGATGCGCTGGACCTGGTTGCCCGTGTTACGGCCCGGGTCATCGACAAGGACAACGAGGACGACCTGTTCGTCTCGATGTTCGACCATGGCGGTTCGGCGGGTGGTTACGAAAACACCTGGGGCACCGGCAAGCTGTACTTCGAGTCGATGAAGGTGAAGCATTGCCGCATCCACAACCGCCCGGCCTATATGTCGGAAGTGCACTCCAGCCGCGACATGGGTGTGGACGAACTGAACTACAACTATGGCGACTATGAAGTCACCGACACGATCTTCATCGTCGGTGCGAACCCGATGGAAACCCAGACCAACCTGTTCCTCAACCATATG
>JAKALB010000005.1 GCA_021813365.1 Pseudomonadota bacterium
TCACCATCTGCCGCTTTGTGACCCGGTTCAGTGCGTCCTGGAACCGCAGGGCTTCCGCCTCGCGCACGATTTCCTTGATCGCCGCATAAACCAGCGGCGGGCCGCTTTCCAGCAGCCGTGCCAGATCCCAGGCCTTCTGATACAGGTCTGCCGGTTGACAGATCTCCTTCACGATTCCCCAGCGCTGCGCCTCTTCGGCGTCGAACCACCGCCCGGTCAGCAGCAAATCCATCGCAACGTGATAGGGTATCCGCTTCGGCAGCTTGATCGAGGCCGCATCCGCCACCGTGCCCGACCGGATTTCCGGCAGGGCGAAGGTCGCCGAGGTGGAACACAGGATCAGATCGGCGCTCAGCGCCAGTTCCAGGCCGCCGCCGCAGCAGATGCCCTGCACGGCGGCAATGACCGGCTTGTTCAGGTTGGGCAATTCCTGCAATCCGCCAAAGCCGCCCACCCCGTAATCGCCATCCACCGCATCGCCCTGGGCCGCGGCCTTCAGATCCCAGCCCGGGCAGAAGAATTTCTCGCCGGCGCTGCGCAGGATGCAGACCCGCAAGCTGTCGTCATCGCGGAAATCGCGGAACACCAGCCCCATGATCCGGCTGGTCGCCAGATCGATCGCATTGGCTTTCGGCCGGTCCAGCGTCACCTCCAGAACGGCCCCTTCGCGCCGCGTCTTCACCGGGCCATCGGTTCGCATTTCCATCGCCATCTCACGCTCTCCGGATCAGGGCATCCACCGCGACGACGCCTGCCGCCTTCACGAGGATCGGGTTGATTTCAATTTCCTCCAGGCTCGGGTCTGCGATCATCCGCGCCCCCAGCCGCAGGGCTGTCTCGGCCAGCGCCGCAAGGTCGGCTTTCGGCCGGCCGCGATAGCCATCCAGGAGCGCATAGAGCCGCAGCCGGGCAAGTGCCGCCAGAACCTCGGCCTCGGTCGCGGGCAGGATCAGCGTCACGCTGTCGGCGAGAAGCTCGGCCGCGACCCCGCCCAGCCCCAGCGTCAAGGTCACGCCATAGACCGGGTCGCGGCGCAGACCCAGCAGGATCTCGGCCACCGCACCCGTGACCATTTCCTCGACCAGGTAGCCGGTGGCACCCGCCATCTCGGCCTGTCCCGCCAGCGTGGCCAGCCCCAGCCGCACCGCCCCGGCCTCGGTCTTGTGGGCAAAGCCCAGGCCCTTCAACGCGAAGGGAGCGGTCAAAGCCGCCGCTTTCTCGGCCACCTCTGCCAGTGTCATGCCCGCCACCGATCGCGGCACCGGCACCCCGGCTTCGGCCAGCAGGCGCTTGCCTTCGACCTCGCTCAGCAGCGTGCTGGCCCTGGGCGCGATCGGCGCCACCGGCCGCCAGCCCGGCCGCCCCGCCGGCACCCGCGCCGCCTTGATCGCTGCCAGCGCCGTCTCCAGCCCCATCAGGGTGCAGACGCCCTGCGCCATCAGCCCGGCCGCCCGCGCCTCTCCGAAGTTTTCGGCCATCGAGGCGACCGGAAAGGCCGGCTTGCCCGTCGCCTTCTGTGCTGCCACGATCGCATCCAGGGCCGGCTGATAGCCCGACGGGTCGCAGCGATCGGGCCGGGGGGTGTCGATGATGAAGATGCCGGCATCATAGGCCGCCAGCATGGCCGTGAACACCTCGGTCGTCTTTGGCCCATCGCCCCAGATGAAGGTGTGATAGTCCAGCGGGTTGGAAATCGTCGGGATCGGACCCAGAACCTGGAACAGCCGCTCACGCGTGGCCGGCGGCACCGGCGGAAAGTCGATGCCATGCGGCGCCGCCAGATCGGCCACCAGACCCGCTTCACCCCCCGAACAGGACAGCGAGCAAAGCCGCGGTCCCAGCCCCAGACCGTGCACATGCAGGATCTTCAGCGTCTCGATCAGTTCCGACGGCGTATTGACTTCGGCCACCCCCACCTGGCGCAGGAAGGCGCTGGAGGCCGCGCCCGCCCCCGCCAGCGAGGCGGTATGGCTGGCCGCCGCCGTGCGCGAAAGCTCGGTCTTGCCCGACTTGATGACAACGATCCCCTTGCCCATCGCCCGCGCCCTCTGGGCCAGTTCGGCAAAGGCAGCGGCGTCGTCGATCCCCTCGACATACATGCCCAGCGCCGTCACGCGCGGATCGTCCAGGACGGCCCCCGCAAGATCGGCCAGACCCACCACCGCCGCATTGCCCAGACAGGCGACGTAGGCCACCGGCAGGGCCCGCTGCTGCATGCCCAGGTTGATCACGATGTTGGACGACTGGCTGACCAGCGCCACCCCCCTGTCGACCCGGATGCCCCCATGCTGATCGGGCCAGAGCAAGGCCCCGTCCAGATAGTTGATGACCCCATAGCAGTTCGGTCCCAGGATCGGCATGTCCCCTGCCGCCGCAATCAGCCGGGCCTGCAACTCCGGCTCGCCCGCCTCGGTCCAGCCGCTGGCAAAACAGATCGCCCCGCCCGCACCCATGGCAGAAAGTTCGGCCACCACATCCAGCGTCGCCAGGCGATTGACCCCGATGAAGGTCGCATCCGGCACGCCGGGCAGCTCGGCAAGCGAGGCATAGGCCTTCAGCCCACCGATCTCGGCCTTGGTCGGATGCACCGGCCAGACAGGACCGTCAAACCCCATCTTGCGACACTGTTCGATGACATTCAGCGCCCAGCCCGCGCCCAGGACGGCGATGGATTTCGGTCGGAGGAGGCGGTTGAGGTTCATCACACCGACGCCCTCCCTGCGACACCAGGGCCGGGGGTTTCACACCCCCGGACCCCCGTGGGATATTTATGAACAGATGAAGAGGGAAGGGCGGCGCCCCTCCCTGCCCGGGCGGTGCTGGGCAGGGAGGTTTCACCTGTTGCCGCCATCGGGATCCCTCCCTGTACGGCCCGTTCAGATTCGCAGAACTTGGTTAACATCGCGTTGATTTCATCTGTTCATAAATATCCCACGGGGGTCCGGGGGTGTGAAACCCCCGGCTTGCCACGCCTAGGCGCCAAGCGGCCGCAGCAGTTCGCGGCTGATGATGTGGCGTTGAATTTCGGACGTGCCTTCCCAGATCCGCTCCACGCGGGCGTCTCGCCAGATGCGCTCCAGCGGCAGTTCGTCCATCAGCCCCATGCCGCCATGGATCTGGATCGCCTCGTCGGCGATTTGGGCCAGGACTTCGGTCGCCTTCAGCTTGGCCATGGCCATGTCGGCCTCGGTCACCGTGCCCTGATCGTATTTCCAGGCTGCCTCGCGGGTCAGCAGTTCCGCCGCCTTCAGCTCCATCGCCATGTCGGCCAGCTTGAAGCTGATCCCCTGGAACCTGCCGATCGGGCTGCCGAACTGCTTGCGCTCTGCGGCCCATTGCAGCGCATGGCCCATCGCCCGTTCGGCCCGGCCCAGACAGGTCGAGGCGACTTGCAGCCGGGTCGCGCCCAGCCAGGAATTGGCCACTTCGAAGCCCTTGTGCACCTCGCCCAGGATCTGGCGCTTGTGCACCCGGCATTCGTCGAACTCCAGGATCGCATTGGTATAGCCGCGGTGGCTGACATTGCGATAGCCGTCACGGACGGTGAAGCCGGGTGTGCCCTTGTCGACGAAGAAGGCGGTGATCTTCTTCTTCGGCCCGCGCGGCGTCTGCTCTTCGCCGGTTGCCATGAAGGCGATGGTGAAGCCTGCCAGGTCGGCATGGCTGATGAAATGCTTGGTGCCGTTCAGGATCCAATCGTCGCCATCCTGCCGGGCCGAAGCTTTCATTCCGCGCAGGTCGCTGCCGGCGCCGGGTTCGGTCATGGCAAGGCAATCCCAGGTCTCGCCCCTGACGCAGGGAATGAGATAGCGTTCGCGCTGTTCGGCCGTGCCGGCCAGCAGGATGTTGGACGGACGCGCCACGCAGGCCCAATGCAGGGCGTAGTTGGCCCGCCCCAACTCCTTCTCATAGAGAAGCCATGACAGGGTATCCAGCCCGGCGCCGCCCACTTCTGCGGGCATGTTGGCGGCGTAGAGCCCCGCGGCGATCGCCTTCTTCTGGATTTCGCGGATCAGCTCCAGTGGCAGATGTCCGGTGCGTTCGACCATCTGTTCATGCGGGTACAGTTCGGCTTCCACGAAGGCCCGCGTGGTCTCCACGATCATTTTCTGTTCGTCGCTCAGTCCGAAATCCATCCCGGATCCTCCTCAGGGATCAACGTTATAGGTCATGCCGTCCACGGCCAGCGCCTGGCCCGAGACCATGCGTGCCGCGTCAGACGCCAGAAACAGCGCCATGTCGGCCACGTCCTGCGGGTCGCTCAGCCGCTTCAGCGCCGTGCCGCTGGCATAGCCGTGGCGCACGGCGTCGGGTGTCATGCCCTTGGCGGCGGCTTCGGCCTCGATCACCTGGTCGATGCGGGGGCCGTTCACCGACCCGGGGCAGATGGCGTTGGCGCGGATGCCGTGCGGGCCAAGCTCCATCGCCACGGTCTTCATCAGGCCGATCACCCCCCATTTCGCCGCCACATAGGGCGCGCGAAACGGCGTGCCGTAGAGGCCGCTGGTCGAGGAGGTGAAGATGATGCAGCCCTCGCCCGCCGGCTTCATCAGCCGGGCGGCGTGCTTGGCCGTGATCATCGCGCCATCCAGGTTCACGGCCAGACATTGATGCCAGGCACCCAGGTCCATGTCCTCGATCGCCGCCGTCGGCCCCTTGATCCCGGCATTGGCGCAGACCACGTCCAACCCGCCCCAGTCGCGGGCGATGTCGGCGAAGAGCGCCTCCATACCGGGCTCGAGGCTGGCATCCACAACCGACCCGCGGATGCCGGGCGGCAGGGCTGCCACCTGCCGCGTGTCGACATCCGTCACCCAGACGCGGTCGCCCCGGGCCTGAAAGGCCCGGGCCATCGCCAGCCCGATGCCGTTGGCGCCCGCAGTGATCAGGACGCGCTTCACTTCTTCTGCCCCACGGCGCGACCGGCGCCTTCGGGCAGGGGCAGGGCGGCCTGGGCGTCGGCGATGGCCTTCAGCCGAGCCCAGACCTCGGGTGCGGCCGGAACCGTCTTGCCGGCCTTCATGTCGACGTGCAGGCACAGCTGTTCGACGGTCGCCACGCATTCCTCGCCCTTCATGATCCGCACGAAGGAACGGAACCGCTTTTCGTCTGCACTGATGATCTGCACCGTACCCACCAGCCGATCGCCCAGCCTGGCTTCGCCCAGATGCCGGATGTGGGTTTCGGCGGAGTAATAGCTGTGCCCGGCCGCGACGTAATCCATCCCCGCGCCGATCAGCCGCAGAAAGGCATCGATCGTTTCGGAATTGGCAAAGTAATACCGGCTCTCGGTCATGTGGCCATTGTAGTCGATCCAGCCCGGCAGCACCTGCATATGTGCCATCACCAGCGGCGCCGCCTTGGGGCCCTGGTCGGTCTGGGCATGGAACGCCGCGGCGCGGGCCTCGTCATGGGCGCGCAGCACCTTGCCCGCACCCCAGTTTCGCTCTTTCAGCGCGCGGAGAAAGCCCACGAGGTTCTGGTCGCGGATCCGCTCCAGCTCGCGGATGCCATAGGCGCCGGATTGCGCATCCGACTGGTTGGCCACCAGATTTACCAGATCGTCGTTGAATTCGGGAACGTCCATCAGCTTGGTCCAGGGCCATTTCAGCGCCGGGCCGAACTGGGCCATGAAATGCCGCATCCCGGCCTCGCCGCCAGCCACGCGGTAGGTTTCGAACAGCCCCATCTGGCCCCAGCGCAGGCCGAATCCCATGCGGATCGCCTCGTCGATCTCGCTGGTGGTGGCCACGCCGTCCTTCAGCATCCACAGCGCCTCGCGCCAGACCGCCTCGAGAAAGCGGTTGCCGATGAAGGCATCGATTTCCTTGCGGATCACCAGCGGGAACATCCCGATGTCCTTCATGATCTGCACGGTCCGTTCGACCACCTCCGGCGGGTTCCGCTCGGATCCGGATACTTCCGAAAGCGGCAGCAGATAGACCGGGTTGAACGGATGCGCCACGATGATGTTGTGCGGTGCCGGCGCGCCCTGCTGCAGGTCGGACGCCTTGAAGCCCGAGGTCGAAGAGCCGATCAGCACGCCCGGATTGGCCTGCTGCAACTGGGCATAGACCGATCGCTTCAGCTCGATCCGTTCGGAAACGCTTTCCTGCACATATTCCGCTCCCTCGACCGCCTCGCCGATCGTGCCGTGAAAGCTCAACCGGCCTTCGGGCGGCATGGGCACGTCCGACAGCGCGGGCAGCGCTAGCCGGGCATTCGCCAGGACGGCATGGATCTTGCGCTCGGCCTGAGGATCGGGGTCGAACACGCTCACGTCCCAGCCGTTCAGCAGGAACCGCGCGGCCCAGCCGCCGCCGATGACCCCGCCGCCAATGATGGATGCCTTGCGGTTCATTCTGCCCTCACTTCGCCACCGGCGCGCGCTTTTCCAGTTTCAGTTTCGCCCGCACCTCGGCCGGCGTCAGGATTCGCGCCCCCATTGCCGTCACGATATCCACGGCGCGTTCCACGAGCTGGGCGTTCGTGGCCAGCACGCCCTTGTCCAGCCACAGGTTGTCCTCGAGGCCCACGCGCACGTTGCCGCCAGCCAGCACCGCCGCCGCCACATAGGCCATCTGGTTGCGGCCCAGCGAAAAGGCGCTGAAGAACCAGTCCCTGGGCACGTTGTTCACCATGGCCATGAAGGTATTCAGGTCATCCGGCGCGCCCCATGGCACGCCCATGCACAGCTGCACCAGGACCGGGTCGGGAATGACGCCCTCGCTGGCCAGTTGCCTGGCCAGCCACAGATGTCCGGTGTCGAAGGCCTCGATTTCGATGCGCACGCCCGCCTTGGTCATCCGGGTGGCCATGTCGCGCAACAGGCCCGGGGTGTTGACCATCACATAGTCGGCCTCGTTGAAATTCATCGTGCCGCAGTCGAGCGTGCAGATTTCCGGCCGGCATTCCACCACATGTGCCACCCGTTCGGTCGCGCCTGCCATGTCGCTGCGCGGCCCCATGCGGTCCATGGCTTCGCTGCCCTCGAAATAGATGTCGCCGCCCATGCCGGCGGTCAGGTTCAACACCACGTCGGTGCCCGAATCGCGGATGCGTTCGGTCACTTCGCGGTAGAGCCTGCCGTCGCGGCTGGGCTTGCCGGTTTCGGGGTCGCGCACATGACAATGCACGATCGCCGCGCCCGCCCTGGCGGCGTCGATGGCCGATCTTGCAATCTGCTCAGGGCTGCGCGGCACATGCGGGCTGCGATCCTGCGTACCGCCTGAGCCGGTCACGGCACAGGTGATGAAGACTTCGCGGTTCATGGCCAAGGGCATCGGGGCATCCTCCAGAATTTGCGCCGATCCTATCGGCCTTGCACGCGCCCGCGTGACACTTTACGAAATTCGCATGGCCAAACCCGCAACAATCTTCGCCGCATCGCAGCAAATGCTGACGCTGGCGCTGCTGGTCCTGCCGCAGGCCTCCATCCTCGAGGTCGCCTCTGCCCTGGATCCGTTGCGCTCGGCCAACCGCCATCTGGGATGGGAGGCGTTTCGCTGGCGCGTCGTGTCGCCCGATGGCCGCCCGGTTCCGCTGACCTGCGGGATCGAGCTTCCGTCCTCCGGCCCGCTTTCTGCCGCCGAAGGCGCCGATGCACTGGTTGCCATCGTCGGTTATCGCCAGACCGAGGTGGCGACCCCCGCCCTGATCCGCGACCTGGCGCGCATTGCTCCTCGATTTGCCGCGTTGGGCGGCATCGACACCGGCGCCTGGGTGCTGGCGCGCGCAGGTCTGCTGGATGGCCACCGCGCCACCGTGCATTGGGAGGATCTCGAGGATTTCGCCGCCGCCCACCCGGGGGTCGAGGTCGTCCCCGACCGTTGGGTGATCGACGGCCGAGTGTTCACCGCTTCGGGCGCCACCCCGGCGCAGGAATTGATGCTGCACCTGATCGCCCGCCGCCACGGCCCCGCCGTTGCCCGCCAGATCGCGGCCAGCTTCCTGACCCTGCCGCGGCCAGGATCCGATCCGCAGGTGGCCCGCCCTGAACGTCTCGCGGCCGAACCGCACCTCGACCCCCGGGTGGCGCGTGCCCTCGCCCGGATGGAGGCCAGGATCGACGCGCCCGAACCGGTCAGCGTCACCGCGCGCGCCGTCGGCCTGTCGCCCCGCCGGCTGGAGATGCTGTTCGTCCAGGCCGTCGGCGCCCCCCCTGCTGCCCATGCCCTGTCGCTGCGCCTTTCTGCCGCGCGCCGCATGATCACCGACACCCGCCACCCGCTGGCCGAGATCGCATTGCGCACCGGCTTCTCCTCGGCCTCGGCCCTTTCACGCGCCTTCCGCCGCACCTATGGCCAACCGCCCAGCGCGCTGCGATTGCAGCGAGCAGCGGTTTCGCCGGCAGGCAGACAGACCGGGTCCGATCTCTCCCCGCAGGGGTAAGGCGCGCCCTGGCAGGTCTCCTAACGCTCCAGCGCGCCCTTGCCCGCCAGAATCAATGGCCGGAACTTCTCGATCCGCCTGAATCGGGTCTCGGCCGCCTTCGCCGCATTCAGGTTGATCGCGTAGCTGCGCTGCCGCCCAGGGGTCAGCGCCCAGAAAGCCTCGGCCAGCTCGGGATCGGCATCCATCGCCTCGACCAGCTCATCCGGCAGGTCCAGCTCGCCCTGTTCCTTCGCCGGCAGCAGGCCCCGCTCGGCATAATCCATGGCCTCGGCCAGATAGGCGCGCAGGCTGTCGGCCCGTTCCGCCACCTGCGCCGCACTGGTGAACCTGATGGAATCCGGATGCCGTGTGTTCGGCCCCTGCCGGGTCAGCAGCCGGTCGGGATCCTTCATCAGGGCCGCGTTGAAGAAATTCAGCCGGAAATCGCCCTGTAGCGCCCCGATCAGGCAGATGTTCCGGCCAGCATGCATGAAACAGGGATGGGCCCATTTCACATGCTCGCCAAGCCCCGCCTCAAGGCAGATCTGCCGCAACGCCAGCAGACCCGGTTTCCATATCTGGCTGGAACATTGCGGCGTCTGCCAGCGGCCACAGCGCCCGCAACCGATGCGATAGAAATCCTCGATCTCGGTGATCATCCGTGCCGTGGCCATCTAGCCCGCCACCTCCAGCAACCCGCGTCCCTTCAGCAGGGGCTCCACTCCGGGCATCCGGCCCCGGAACGCCACATAGGCCTGATCGGCCTCCTGCGAACCACCCGCCGACAGGATGAACCGCTCCAGCCGCTCGGCCGTCGCCCGGTCAAACGGATCGCCCGCTTCCTCGAAGGCGGCAAAGGCATCGGCGTCCATCACCTCCGACCACATGTAGCTGTAATAACCGCTGGAATAGCCGTCACCGGCAAAGACATGCTGGAAATGCGGCGTCGCGTGCCGCATCCCGATCGCCCGCGGCATCCCCAGTTCTTCCAGCACCCTGGCCTCGACCGCCATCGGATCGGCAGGCGCCGGCCCCTCGTGAAAGGCCAGGTCCACCAGGGCACTCGACAGGAATTCCACCGTGGCAAAGCCCTGGTCATAGGTGTTGGCAGCCAACAACCGTTGCAGCATGGCCTGCGGCATCGCCTCACCCGTCTGCCAATGCCGGGCGTGGGTCTCCAGCACCTCCGGCACCTCCAGCCAGTGTTCGAACAGCTGGCTCGGCAGCTCCACGAAATCCCGCGCCACGCTGGTCCCGCTGATCATGCGATAGGTCACATCCGACAGCATCTGGTGCAGCGCATGGCCGAATTCGTGGAACAGGGTCCGCGCCTCGTCATATGACAGCAGCGTCGGCTCGCCCCTGGCAAAATTGCAGACATTCAGCACCACGGGCCGCACGTCGCCGTCCAGCCGATGCTGCTCGCGGAAGGTCGAACACCAGGCGCCCGAGCGTTTCGATCCACGGGCGAAGTAATCCCCGATGAACACCGCAACATGCCTGCCGGCGCGGCGCACCTCCCAGGCCCGCGCATCGGGGTGATACAGCGTCAGGTCCAGAGCCTTGAACTCCAGCCCGAACAACCGGTTTGCACAATCGAATTGCGCCTCCAGCATCCGGTCCAGGCTCAGGTAGGGCTTCAACGCCGCCTCATCCAGATCATGCTCGGCCCGCCGCCGCTGTTCCGAGTAATATCGCCAGTCCCAGGGCTCCAGCGGCCCCGTCATGCCGTCGGCGCGCAACCGCGCCTCCAGCACCGCCGCATCCGCCTCGGCGCGCGCCTTGGCCGGCGCCCAGACCCGCTCCAGCAAGCCCCGCACCGCCGCCGGTGTCCTGGCCATCTCCGGCTCCAGCTTGTAGTCGGCAAAGCTGGCATAGCCCAGCAGCCGCGCCCGCTCCTCGCGCAGCTTCAGCGTCTCGGCCACGATCGCCCGGTTGTCGGCCGCATTGCCATTCCGCCCCCGCGCCACCCAGGCCTCATAGGCCTGCCGCCGCAACTCGCGCCTGGGAGAAAACTGCAGGAACGGCACGATCAGGCTGCGGTTCAGCGTCAGCGCCGGCCCATTCAGCCCGCGTTCCCGCCCCGCCGTCCGGGCGGTGGCCACCACGAAGTCCGGCAGCCCCTCCAGATCCTCCTCGGCCAGTGCCATGTGCCAGCCGCGCTCGTCCGCCAGCACGTTCTGACCGAACTGCGTGCCCAGTTCCGCCAGCCGCGCCATGATCGCCGCCATCCGGTCGCTGCAGGCCCCCTCCAGCCGCGCACCCGACCGCAGGAAGCTGCGGCGATACAACTCCAGCACCCGCGCCGCCTCGGCCCCCAGGCTCAGGCCCGCGCGCCCCTGCCACAGCGCCTCGATCCGCGCAAACAGCGCCTTGTTCGAGGTGATCTCGCTGGAATAGGCCGACAGCTTCGGCGCCAGCTCTCGCTCCAGCGCCTCGCGCGCGTCATTGGAATCCGCTGCCGCAAGGTTGAAGAACACCCCCGCCACCCGGTTCAGCAGCCCATCCGCCCGCTCCAGAGCGGCGATGGTGTTCTCGAAGGTCGGCGCCTCGGGATTCGCCGCGATCGCCGCCACGGCCGCCCGGGCCTCGCGCAGCGCCACATCGAAGGCCGGCGCAAAATCCGCATCCCTTATCTCGCCAAACGGCGCCAGCCCGAACGGCCCTGTCCATTCCGTCAGCAGAGCATTCATCCCGACCTTCCCATTCATCTGTTCACAAATATCCCGGGGTCCGGGGCAGAGCCCCGGCGCCTACCGCCCGGCCCCGCCCTGCATCCGCTTTTCCAGTTGCCGCAGCAGCAGGCTCAGGCTGATGGTCATCGTCAGATACATCAAGGCCACGATGTTGTAGGTCTCGAAATAGCGGAAGTTTCCCGCCGCCGTCACCTTGCCCAGCTGGGTGATGTCGCTGACGCCCAGCACCGAAACCAGCGAACTGTCCTTCACCATCGCCACGAAGTCATTTCCCAGTGGCGGCAGCATGGTGCGCAGCGCCTGGGGAAACACCACCAGGCGAAAGCGTTGCCAGCCATTCAGTCCCAGCGACATTGCGGCCTCGATCTGGCCCCTGTCGACCGATTGCAGCCCGGCGCGGAAGATCTCGGCCAGAAAGGCGGAATAGGCCACGGTCAGGGCAATCACCGCGCGCGCCAAGAGCGGAAAGTCGCGCGACCGGATCGTTTCCAGCCCAAGCCCGCCCAGGAGTGCGTTCAGCGCCACCACCAGGGCCGGAGCGATGACAAAGGCGATGTACAAGAGCAGCACGATGATCGGCACGCCCCGCACGATCTCGACATAAAGCCGCGCCGCCTGGCGCAGCACGACCCAGCGGCTCATCCCGGCAAGCGCCAGCAGCAACCCCATGATGCAGGCGCCGAAATAGGCGATCACCGTCACAAGAGCGGTGATCCCGATCCCCTGGCTGAGGGTCTGCATCGCCTGGGCATACAGGTCATTGGCCCAGATTTCATAGTAAAGCCACGCTGCCGTGGTGGCCAGGATCGCCAGCCACCACGGAAATTCGGCAGGTTCGGCCCTTGGTGCCGCCAAGGGGCGTCACCCGCCCATCTTGTAGTCGAGGAACCACTTCCGGTTCAGCGCATCCAGCGTGCCATCCGCCTTCAGCGCGGCAATGCCCGCATTCAACGGCACCACCAGATCCGACCCTTTCGGGAAGATGAAGCCGAAGTCCTCGGCCCCCATCGGTTCACCCACCAGCCTCAGCCCGCCGGCCGACGCATCGACATAGCCCTTTCCCGCGGTCTGGTCGGTCAGCACGGCATCGACATCGCCCGCCTTCAACGCCTCGACCGTGGCACCGAAGGTTTCGAACAGCTTGATGCGCGGGTTGGCCTCGTTGCCGTCCAGCACTTCGTAAACGGCGGTGTAGAAGGGTGTGGTGCCCGGCTGCGCGCCGATCAGCAGGTCGGGATTGGCGGCAAAGCTTTTCGCATCGGAAAAACGGCTCTCATCGCCCCGCACCATCATGATGCTTTCGCTGCGCATGTAGGGGTCCGAGAAGTCGACCTTTTCCTTCCGCTCTTCGGTGATGGTGATGCCGGTCATGCCCAGGTCGAACTGGCCCTCCGACACCGCCGGGATCATCGCGTCCCAACTGATGTTTTCGTATTTGACGGTGAAATTCATCCGCTTGGCCAGTTCTGCCACCATGTCGTATTCCCAGCCGACGGCCTGACCCGACTTGTCCAGGAACTGCAGCGGCGGATAGGCGTTTTCGGTCACGATGGTGATTTCCCGACCCCCAAGGTCGGGCAGGCCTTCCGCCAGTGCGGCGGTCGTCGACAGGCCCAGCGCAAGGCTGGCCAGTGCTGCGGCAATCTTCATGGGAACCCCCTGTCACAAAACCATGCCGCGACTATGCGCGACAGGGCTTCGGCAGCGCAAGCCTGCGTGATGGCCGCTCCGGGGCGCCTGCACCGGCGTCCTGCTGCGCCGAACCGACCAGAGCCAGCCATCCCGAGCCGGCCATCCCGAGCGGGTCATCCTGGGTCAGCCATGCCGGACAGGCCGCTCAGGGCGGAAAACCCGATCGGCCCCGGATGCCCCGGGGGTGACTGCGCCCCGTCCGGTTCCAGACTGGATCCAGGTGGCTCTCCCCGGTCTTCTCGCGCGCTCGGGCCTGCGCCGCAGTCTGCCCGGACCCGACACTCTGCATGGCTGCACACCGCCTCTTCCATTTGGCCGATTGCGCGCTGACGCATCCGGGCGCATCTTGGCCCGAACCGAATGAGGTGTCCTGATGACCCGCATGCCCACCTATTTCATCAGTCACGGCGGCGGCCCCTGGCCCTGGCTGCCGAACATGCGTGCCATGCTGAAGAACCTCGAGGCTTCACTGGCCCACATGCCGCAGGAACTGCCCGAAAGGCCCCAGGCGATCCTGATGATTTCCGGACATTGGGAAACCGAGGCATTTTCGGTGATGACCTCGCCCAGGCCGGGCATGGTCTATGACTATTACGGCTTCCCGCCGGAAACCTACAAGATCACCTACCCCGCCCCCGGTGCCCCCGAAATCGCCCTGCGCGCCGCGAACCTGATCCAGGCGGCCGGGCTGCCGGTCAAGCTGGACCCCGATTACGGCTTTGACCATGGCACTTTCGCGCCCGCCGTGGTGATGTATCCCAAGGCCGATGTGCCGATCTTCCAGGTTTCGATGCAGCACGGCTACGCGCCCGCCGCGCATTTCGCCCTGGGCCGTGCGCTGGCGCCCTTGCGGGACGAAGGCGTGCTGATCGTGGGGTCGGGCCTCAGCTATCACAACCTGCGTCTGTTCGGTCCGGGCGCCAAGGTTCCGTCCGAGGCCTTCGATGCCTGGCTGGCCCAGGTCATGGCTCTTCCGGCCAAGGAGCGGACTGCGGCGCTGATGAACTGGGAACAGGCCCCCTATGCCCGCACCTGCCATGCGCAGGAAGATCACCTGGTGCCGCTGTTTTCGGCCCTGGGCGCGGCCGAGGCGGACAAGGCGACGATGGTCTATCACGATACCAACCTGTTCGGCGGCGTGACGGCGTCCAGCTATCGCTTCGGTTAGGATGTCGGGCCCGCCGCGGGCGGATCGGCTTCGGTAAGGCGGCGGTTTCCCCGGTGTTTGAAGTCGGCGCGGAGGACGGCCCTGGCCCTGGCTCCGGATCGGCGCCGGCACGCCGCCGTGCCGCATAGCGGGCAAGCCCTGCGCCTATCCCACCGGGCCGCGCGTGATGGTTGTGTGTTCGGGCATGATGTCGAACGCCTTGATGCTCAGCGTGGGGTCACATTTCATCTCTGCTATGATCGGCCCATCCAGAAAGGCCTGCGCTGCGGCATCATGTTCAAACAGGTAGATCCCGCCTGCTTCACCTCGGGTCTCGTCAATGATCCAGACTTTCCAGCGCAGGCCAGCCATGTCTGCAATGCGTTGCGCATAGGGCAGGTTTTCGCTCTCATACTCGGCCCTGGGCCCGCTGAGATTGTAGTTGATCTGCAAGAGTTTGGCCGGCATGACGTTTCTCCCTCCCGTCTCGGCATTTGCGCCGTGGCCCCGCGCCACGGTCTTGCGCCTGTGCAATTCGGCTCCGCCCGGGCCTCGCCGTATCAGGCCAAGACTGGTCATGGTGGCGTCCCGGGGGATGCCGGATGGCGATCATCTTGACGGCAAGGGGCGTGCAGCCGCCAGCGCAGCATCGGAAGCGTTTCGCTTCACTTTGTGAACTGGCCCCGGGCCTCTGCAGGGACTAACCTGCAACAAAGGAGGGCTCGGCGATGACCCGACGGCCTTACGGGCTGATCTGCCCGATCTCGCGCGCCTGCGAAATTCTCCAGCCGCGCTGGACGATCCAGATCCTGACAGAGCTCTGGAACGGCTCGACCCGGTTCAACGACATTCGCAGGGGTCTGGGCAACATTTCGTCGGCTCTCCTGTCGCGGCGGCTCAGGCAGATGGAAGCCCTGGGCCTGATCGAACGCATCGAGGACAAGGCGGCAGGCCACGTCGACTATTACCGCACCGAGAAGTCGATCAAGCTCGAACCGGCAATGAACGCGCTTGCAGAATGGGCGCAATGCCACATCGAGGCAGAAATCGCGCTCGGCGGCGCAGAGGCTTCGACCATCATGTGGGGCCTGCGGCGGATGATCGACCTTGCCGAACTGCCGCGAAGGCGCGCGGTCATCCGCTTCCATTTCCGCGACGACCCGCCACCGAAATATCCCCACTACTGGATCGTGGTCGAGCCGGGTGCAGTTTTGCCCGAACTATGCTCGCTCGATCCCGGCCGGGACATCGACCTTTACGTCGAGACCGGCACCGTTTCTCTGGCAGCCATCCTCGAGGGCCGCTCCAGTATCGCGCGCGAAAAGGAAAGGGGCGGGCTTTTCCTGAGTGGCGACCCCGGCCTGGCCCGCAGCATGGGCCGTTGGCTGCGAACCTCGGTCTGGGCGACGGTCGCAGGAACGCTCCCGCTTTCCTGAAAGCCACGGCCAGTCGGGCGGCTCTTTCGTCCCGACCGGAACGGGCCTGCTCCGCCCTTGCCCTTGCGGGCGATGCCGAACCACGGCGCATGGCCGGGTCGGAATCTGCATTCGACCGCCCTTCGCGCCATTGGGCCAACGGCAGGCCGCCCCCCGAGACAGGGGGAAATCCGTCGTGAACTCAGCGCAAGGGCAGCGGTCGGACCATCGTGGTGGCGGCTGCAAAGCCGAAGATCAGGCGCAGCAGGCCGATCGTCTCGGTCTTCAGTTCCCTGAAGCCGCAACGTTCATAGAGTTTGCGGGCCCGCCAGTTGGTATCGACGACCTCCAGCCGGATTTCGGCATAGCCGCGGCGGTGGCCTTCCTGGCACAGGGCGTCGATCAGCGCCGTGCCGATGCCATGGCAGCGCGCCTCGGGCGCGACGCAGATCCCGTCGATCAGGAAGCGGCCATTGTCGACCTCGCGCGACAGGCGTGCCAGAACCCAGGCACGCCAGGTTGCCCCCATCACACCATAGGCGCCCTGCATGTCGGTCAGCGAGCCGCCGGCAAACGACCCGGCCGGCGATTTGAATCCGGCGATGCCATAGAGCTGTCGGCCATCCGACGAGATGGCCGAAATGGCATGATCGGCCCGCAGGGTGAATTCCAGATACCGCAAGGCCCGGGCTTCGGGGCCAAAGACGCCACCCAGCTTGCCACCGAAGGCCTGCCAGTACAGCCGCGCCGCCTGGGGGCGCAATGCCTCGGGCAGGCCCGGTTGCACCCGGACGCCGCCCAGGCCACCCTGATCGCCCCCACCCGCCCGGTCATCCCGCATCATGGCGCCCCGTTGCTGCCGTGCCGATCAATTCGCCATGTTGTGCACGCAAAATCCAGCCCCCTTCGCGTGCCACGTCCGGCAGAGCAGGGAAAAGCAGGGCCAGGGCGCCCATCGCCCAGCGGTGGACGATCAGGGCGTGGTCAAGGCGCGTCCCGCGCTGCCCGGGCCAGATCGTCCGGCGTGTTCAGGTTGGCAAATTCGGCATCCGACGGAAAATCGGCCATCACTGCCCCGCTGCCAGCAGCAAAGTCGCGCAGGCGGGGCGCGGCGCCACTGTCCAGAAATGCCCGCAAGGCCGGAGCCAGACGCACGGGCCACAATGCAAAGGTCGGATGCAGGCCCGAGGCGCTGCGCGCGATCACTGGCGCGCCCGGTGCGGCCTCACCGGCCCGGATCAGCCGGGGCACCAGGTCTTGCGGCAGGAAAGGCGCGTCGACCGGCACGGTCACCAACTCTGTCGCACCAAGCGCCGCTGCCCAGTCCAATCCCGCCAGAACGCCGGACAATGGCCCGAATGACGGCCCGGCGTCCGGCAGAACCGGAAGCTGCCAGCGCGCGAACCGCGCCGCATCGCCATTGGCCGAAAGCGCAAGCTGCGCCACCTGCGGCTGAAACCTGTCCAGAATCTGATCCAGCAGCGTGGCCCTGCCGAAAGCCAGCAGCGCCTTGTCGACGCCACCCATGCGCCGCCCCTCGCCTCCGGCCAGGATCAGGCCGAAAGGCGCGCCGCCGACCGTCGCGCCGTCATGGCGTCTTGACATCTTGGAACCCGGCCGCCGCCGTTTCCGCCGCGCCGGCCCCCTGCGCATTGCCAAGCAGCATGTCACGGTGGTCGTTGGAATCGTTGTCAAAGACCACGATCTCGCTGACGCCCGGCAACTTGGCGAATTCCTTCGACAGGGTCTTGGGGAACCAGGTGGTCCGCACCACCGGACGGAATTCGGGGATCTGATCCAGCATCGACGAGATCGAGACCGAGCAATAGGCCTTGTTGACCGCGCCATTGGCCTCGGCCAGTGCGATCAGCCTGTTGGCTGTCTCCAGACTGACCGGCACGGTCTGCTCCAGCACACGATAGGATTGGCGCGCGTGGTAATCGACATAGAACCGCAGGATCGGATCGGTGATGCCGTAATGCAGATCATGCCGTTCCGGCGCGTTCGGGCTGAACCAGGTGCCCGCCGGATCGAACAGCACGCGCTGGCTGCCGTTGATCAGCAGACCCGAATGTGCGCCCGAGTTGTTCTGGTTGTTGATGACCGTGAACAGCGTCACATAGGGCGGATCGGTCGGGTCGACATAGGCCGCTCGCGACACTTCCGCATCGGTCGCGTAGATATTGTCCGCCCCGCAGGCCGCTACGGCCAGCAGAACCGGCAAAGCCAGCAGAAGGCGAGACGAAACGGCCAGGGCCAAGACGGTCAGGCGTTGGACAGGGCGAGGATGATCAGAATGACGACGGTCAGAACCGCGCCCCAGGTCACCAACCTGATGAACCCGGCGAAGGTCTTTTCCTGTTCGCGGATGTCCATGCTGCCTGGCTTGTAATCGCCCATGTCTGACCTCTTCAACTTGGTTGGCGCAGGGCTTAGCCGATTCCCGGCGCCCTGTCACTGGGAAGATATGTCGCTGCCCGCAGAACCGCTCAGTTCAGCCGCGCCACCACGTAACTGGCCAGATCGTCCAGCATGTCGCGCAGCGGATGCGCGGGCAGCAACTGCAACGCATTCCGGGCCTTTTCGGCCCAGGCCCTGGCCGTCGCGCTGGACTGGTCCATGGCCCCCGAACGCGCCAGCAGCGCCAGCGCGGTTTCCAGATCGCCCTCGCGCTGCTCTCCCGCCTCGATCACCCGGCTCCAGAAGGCCCGCGACTCGGCATCGCCTGCGGCATAGGCGCGGATCACCGGCAGCGTCACTTTCCGTTCCCGGAAATCATCGCCGACATTCTTGCCGATATCCCCGGTCGAGATGCCATAGTCCAGAAGATCATCGGCAATCTGGAACGCGATGCCCAGCGCATCGCCATAATCGCGCAGCGCCTGCACCTGCGCCGGCGCCACGCCGGAAATCTCGCCGCCCACCTCGCAGGCCGCCGCAAACAGCGCCGCCGTCTTGCCGCGCACCACCTGCAGATAGACCGCCTCGTCGGTCTTCAGATCCTGCGCCGCGGTCAACTGCAACACTTCGCCCTCGGCGATCGTGGCACTGGCATTGGCCAGAATGTCCAGCACACGCAGGCTACCCGTTTCGACCATCAACTGGAAACTGCGGGCAAACAGGTAGTCGCCCACCAGAACGGAAGACTTGTTGTCCCACAGCAGATTGGCTGTAGGCCGCCCGCGCCGCCTGGTGCTTTCGTCCACCACATCGTCGTGCAGCAACGTCGCGGTATGGATGAATTCGACCGTCGCGGCCAGGCTGACATGGTGTTTGCCGCGGTATCCGCACAACCGCGCCGCCGCCAGGGTCAGCATCGGTCGCAGCCGTTTGCCCCCGGCCTCGACCAGATGCGCCGTCACTTCCGGAATCCGCGGCGCATGGCGGCTGGCCATCCGTTCCCGGATCAGCACATTCACCGCCGCCATGTCCTCGGCCAGGGCCTCGGCCAGCCGGTCATGCGGTTTGCGGGCTGCGTCGTCCAGGCTCATGCGCTCCTCAACCTCAACTCTCGACTCTGGCCCGAGGCTCGCGGTAGCCTTGGCCATGAAGCTTCTCTTCGCCTCGAACGATCCGGTGCGGATCGCCTTTGCCAAATCCTTGCTTGCCGGCGAGGGTATAGCTGCCTTTGAACTCGACGTCCACACGAGCGTCCTGGAAGGATCGTCCTGGGCCCTGCCGCGCCGGGTGATGGTGGCCGACCGCGATCACTTCGTGGCCTGCGCGATCCTGCGCGATAACGGCCTTGCCGAGGATTGATGGGGCGCCGCCGATGGACGACGGCCTGACCCGGGATGCGTTTCTTGGCGGCAAGTTGCACCTGTGGCAGCCGGCCCGCGGCTTTCGTGCGGCCACCGATCCCGTCCTGCTGGCCGCCGCCTGCCCGGCCAGGCCGGGCGATGCCGTGCTCGACCTCGGCACCGGCGGCGGGGCTGCGGCCTTATGTCTCGCCGCCCGGGTTCCCGGCCTCGTGCTGACCGGGCTTGAACTGCAACCGTCTTACGCCGATCTGGCTCGGCGCAATGCGGCGGAAAACGGCATTGCGCTGGAGGTTGTCACCGGCGATCTGGCGCAGATGCCGCCCCCCCTGCGCCGCGCCTTCGACCAGGCCATCGCCAACCCGCCCTACTATCCCAGGAATGGCACAGCCTCGCCGGATGCGGGTCGCGCACTGGCCCTGCAGGGAGACCTGCCGATCGCCGCCTGGATCGACGCCGCCGCCCGCCGGCTGCGCCCCGGCGGATGGTTGACGATGATCTTCGCCACCGATGTCCTGGGCGAGGTGCTGGCCGCCCTGCCACCACGCCTGGGCTCGGCCAGCCTCTTGCCGCTGGCGCCGCGTGAGGGCCGCCCGGCCCTGCGCCTGCTGTTGCGGGCGCGCAAGGGCGGCCGCGGGGCCTTGCGGCTCTTGCCGCCGCTGGTGCTCCACCGCGGACCCGCACATGACGGCGACCGCGAAAGTTATACGGCCCGGGCGAACCAGATCCTGCGCGACGGCATGGCGCTCGACAGGGAGTTCGCCTGATTCCCGAACTTTGAGCCAAATCGCGCGCATTGCGACGAAACGTCATGCGAAGATCGCGTGACACGACTCCGCTTTCGTGTTGCACTGAACGGGTTCAGACCATGCAGGAGGATCGCCTATGACCGTCGCGTCCCATGTCGCCGAGCTGAAGAAAAAGCACGAGGCGCTTTCCCAAAAGGTGGAAGAAGCCCAGCGCAGCCCCGGTGTGGCCGACATCGAAATCGCCGATCTGAAGAAGCAGAAACTGAAGCTGAAGGAAGAAATCACCCGGCTCAGCGCGCATTGACCTGACGGCCGGCAACCGCCGCCAGGCCGGCGCCGGCCGCAATCAGCACAGCCGCCAATACCAACCGGGCAGAGGCCTGGCCATGGCCGGTGGCCAACAGCGCCAGCGTGGAAAGCAGCGGTGCGGCATAGCTTGCCGTTCCCAGCAGCTGGATGTCGCCGCGCTTCATGCCGACGTCCCAGGTAAAGAAGGCTGCCCCCACCGGGCCCAGCCCCAGCGCCAGTATCGCCCCCCAGCCAAGGGGCGATGCTGGCCAGACCGTCGTCTCGACCGCCAGGTGCGCCAGCGCGCTCAGTCCCGCCGTCGCCAGGCAGTAGATGGCCACCGCCTCGGTCGGCACCTGGCCGAACCGGCGGGAGAGGACCGAATAGCCCGACCAGATCAGCGCGCACAGCAAGGCCAGCGCCAGGCCCAGCGGCGCGGCCTGACTGGCGGACTGCCCATCGCCCGGCAACACGATCAGCGCCGCTCCAGCCAGGGCCAGGCCGGCGCCCGCCAGATGCAGGGGTCGCAGCTTTTCGCCCGGCAAGAGGCCCGACATCAGCACGATCAGCAGCGGCCAGAGATAGGCGATCAGTCCGGTCTCGGGCGAAGGTGCCAGCCGAAAGGCGGTAAAATAGACCAGATGGTAGAGGAACAGCCCGGCCGTCCCCAGGGCATAGGCCGTCCAGGGCACGGTCCGCAGCACGCCGAGCCCGCGCCGTGCCGTCCAGGCCAGACCCAGGCCGCCCCCCAGGGCAAAGCACAGGGCATTCAGCTGCAATGGCGGCACCGGGGCCGAGCCGATGGTCAGCACCGCCAGCAGCGCCCACATCAGCACCGCAGTGAAGCCGATTGCGGTCGCCTTGCCCCTTGCCACGCCCGTCGCCCTGACCCCCGTCGTCTTGACCCTTGTCGTCCTGACCCTTGTCATCCCGCTCTCCAGACCTGCGTCCGGATAACAAAAGGGCGCGGTCTGCACCACGCCCTTCGCTTCTCTGTCCGCGAATATCCTCGGCTGCGCCTGGAGGGGGCTGCCCCCTCGCAAAGGTTCGCGTGGATCAGACGAAGAACTGCGCGCCGTTGGCCGAGATGGTGGATCCGTTGATGAACCCGGCATCGTCCGAAACCAGGAAGGTCACGCAGCGCGCTATTTCTTCCGGTTTGCCCAGCCGGCCCGCCGGAATGGCCGCAATGATCGATTCCCGCACCTTCTCGGGCACGGCCATCACCATTTCCGTGGCGATATAGCCGGGGCAGACGGCATTGGCCGTGATGTTGAACCGTGCGCCTTCCTGCGCCAGGCTCTTCACGATGCCCAGATCGCCCGCTTTGGTTGCGGCATAGTTCACCTGGCCGAACTGGCCCTTCTGCCCGTTGATCGAGCTGATGACCACGACCCGCCCGAACTTGCGCTCGCGCATGCCCGGCCAGACCGGGTGCAGGGTGTTGAACACGCCGGTCAGATTGGTGTCGACCACCTGGCGCCACTGATCCGGGGTCATCTTGTGAAATGGCGCATCGCGGGTGATCCCGGCATTGGCCACGACCACTTCGATCGGGCCAAGATCCGCTTCGACCTGGGCAATCCCGGCTTTCGAAGCGTCATAATCCGCCACGTTCCACTTGTAGGTCTTGATTCCGGTCTCGGCCGAGAACCTGGCCGCCGCCTCGTCATTGCCGGCATAATTGGCCGCCACGGTGTAACCCGCCGCCTTCAACGCCACCGAAATTGCCGCGCCAATCCCGCGCGATCCGCCCGTCACCAAAGCCACCCTGGCCATATCTTGCTCCTTCAAATGCCGGATGAAATCCTGTTACCCAAACAAAAACGCCCACGCAACTTTATTGCGCGGGCGTTTTGCAAATCCGGCGCAAAGGCGCCGCGGGCCCTATGCCCGCTCCAGGCACATGGCGATGCCCATGCCGCCGCCGATGCACAGCGTTGCCAGGCCCTTCCTTGCGCCCGACCGGCCCATTTCGTGGATCAGCGTGTTCAGGATTCGCGCGCCCGAGGCGCCGATCGGATGGCCGATGGCAATCGCGCCGCCGTTCACGTTGACGATCTTCGGATCCCAGCCCATGTCCTTGTTCACCGCGCAGGCCTGGGCGGCAAAGGCCTCGTTCGCCTCGACCAGGTCCAGATCCGCCACTTTCCAGCCCGCCTTGTCCAGCGCCTTTCGGCTGGCATAGATCGGCCCCACACCCATGATCGACGGATCGAGGCCCGCCGTCGCATAGGAAGCGATTCGCGCCAGAACCTTGAGGCCACGCCTGGCCGCTTCGGCCTCGCTCATCAGCAGAACGCCGGCCGCACCGTCATTCAGCCCGCTGGCATTGGCCGCCGTCACCGTGCCGTCCTTGGTGAAGGCCGGGCGCAGTTTCTGCATGCTTTCCAGCGTGGCGCCGTGACGGATGTATTCGTCCTGGTCGACCACGACATCGCCCTTCTTCGTCTTGACGACGAAGGGGATGATCTCGTCCTTGAACTTGCCGGCCTTCTGGGCCGCCTCGGCCTTGTTCTGGCTGGCCAGCGCAAACTGGTCCTGCATCTCACGGCTGATCTGCCACTGGGCGGCCACGTTTTCCGCCGTCTGGCCCATGTGGTAGCCGTTGAAGGCATCCCACAGCCCATCCTTGATCATCGAATCGACAAAGGACAGATCGCCCATCTTGGTCCCGGCGCGCAGATGCGCGACATGGGGGCTCAGGCTCATGCTCTCCTGGCCGCCGGCCACCACGATGTCGGCATCGCCCAACTGGATGTGCTGCGCGCCCAGGGCGACCGCCCGCAGCCCCGAGCCGCAGACCTGGTTGATGCCCCATGCGCTGGCCTCCTTGGCCAGGCCAGCCCGGATCGCTGCTTGACGTGCCGGGTTCTGGCCCTGACCCGCGGTCAGCACCTGGCCCAGGATCGTCTCACTGACTTCGGCCTTCTCGATCCCGGCACGGGCGACCAGCGCCTCGATCACGGCGGCGCCCAACTCATGCGCCGGGGTCGCGGCAAACGACCCGTTGAAGCTGCCCACGGCGGTCCGCGCCGCCGAAACGATCACCACATTCGTCATGACCCTGACCTCTGGCTCCCCCGGCAAAGCCTGTCTTTGCCGCTCTGCAGCATGCCCTAGGCGGTCACAATTTCAAAAGCAAGAATTGTTCACCATCGCATACCGGCCTTGTTGCCGCAGAGCAGCGTGACAGGCGGGCCCATCAGGCCCGCCTGGCATCCTCACGCAGCCAGAACGGCTTCACCGTCGGCGCGCCATACAGATAGCCCTGCAGGCAATCGACCCCCATGGTCCGCAGCACCGCGGCCTCAGCCTCGGTTTCCACCGCCTCGGCCACGGTGAACATGTCGAACTGCCGGGCCACGCCCACCAGGGCTGCCGCCACTGTCTGGGTGCCGATATCGGCATGCAGGTTGCGTATGAACTGGCCGTCGATCTTCACCATGTCAAAGAAGAAGTCCTTGAAATAGCGGATGATCGTCGGCCCTGACCCAAAGTCGTCCAGCGAAAAGGCCACGCCGCGCTCATGCAGGTCGTCCATGAAGGCCTGCACGATTTCCGGCACCAGCATGGCGGAATCCTCGGTGATTTCCAAAATCAGCCGCTCCGCGACCGAGGGCGCCCTGGACAGACCCTGTTCCAGCACCTTCTGGAACCGCGGATAGCCGATCGACCGCGCCGACATGTTGACCGCAATCCGCAGCGTCGGATTCTGCGACAATGTGTCCAGCCCCGCCTCCAGCGCGGCACAGTCGATTTCCCGGCCCATTTCCCTGGCCTCGACCGCATCCATGAAATCCCGCGCCGGGATGATCCGCCCCTGCGCATCGGTCAGCCGGATCAATGCCTCGTAAAAGGCGATGCGATTCGTGTCGCGTGCCAGCACGACCGGCTGGAAGGCCAGCTTGACCAGCTTGCGGTCAAGCGCCTCGCGCACCATGGTCAGCGTCTGACTCTCGTTTTCCGAAATCGCCACACCCAGCGGGCTCGCAACGCCCGCCTGCGCGTCAACCCTGGCCTTGCCCCTGCCCGGTGCCATGAATGCCTCGATCCCAACCCGGCAGGCCATGCCCCCGCCGTCGACACCCTGAACCTTTCCCCGTAAACAAAGCCTGAAACTTCGGATTTTCCACGATGTGCGCTGATTTTCCGTTCGATCCCACCACGCCGCGCTGCCCCTGGTGCGGCAACGATCCGCTCTATTGCGCCTATCACGACAAGGAATGGGGCGTGCCCGAATGGGACAGCCGCGCGCTCTGGGAAAAGCTGGTCCTGGATGGGTTTCAGGCAGGCCTCAGCTGGATCACCATCCTGCGCAAACGCGAGAATTTCCGCGCGGCCTTCGCCGGATTCGACCCCGTCACCATCGCCACCTGGAGCGAGGCCGACGTGCAGCGCCTGCTGGCCGACCCGGGCATCATCCGCCACCGCGGCAAGATCGAAACCACGATCCGGAACGCCCGCGCCTATCTGGAGATCGAAGCCCGCGCCGGCTTTGCCCCCTTCCTCTGGCGCTTTGTCGACGGCACACCCCTGCAGACCCGCCGCACCTCCAGCGGGCAGATCCCCACGGCGACCCCGGTCTCGGAAGCCATGTCCAGGGCGCTCAAGCAGGCCGGCATGGGCTTCTGCGGCCCCACCATCACCTATGCCTTCATGCAGGCCGTGGGCATGGTGAACGACCACCTCGTGACCTGTCACGTCCATGACAGGGTGGCCGGGCTCGGGCGACGGGGCCGGTAAACCGAAGGCGCCTTCGGCCGTTCGCTCCTCTCGCCTCTGCGCTGACGCGCAACCGGCTCGGTGAGGGGGGCTTGCGCAGCCCCCCAGGCCCCCCGCGGGATGTTTGGAGCAAGGTGAAGCGGCGAAGATCGACCCTGCCCTTCACCTTGCCCCAAATATCCCCGCCGGAGGCACCAAGGGCGAGCGGCACGGCCGCGCAGCCCGAGCAATTGGCTTGCGCCGAAGGCGCGCCGCCTGAAAACCGGCCGGCCGGCGAGCGGGGCGGCGGGGATTGCCTGTCACCCGGTCGTCACCCGACACTGGCCGGCTGAAGTTGCCGCCTTTGCGGGGCCGCACGGGTTGAGCCTCCGGTTGCCAGGTCCGGGTGATCCGGCCCGCCGCTCAATCCATCAGCGCGGCCAGCACCGCCAGCGCCTCGGGGCTGTCCCATTCGGCGCCGCCGATCAGCCGCGCGACCTCCTCGCCTGCCGGGCTCACGATCACCGTCACCGGCAGTCCCAGCACCCCCATCTGCCTGGCCAGATCCGATTGCGGGTCGCGCAGCAGCGGCAGGCTGGTCACCCCGGCCTCGGCAAAGAACCTGCGTATGCCTTCCACGGTATTGCGCCCCGTGGCCACCGGCACCACCGCGATGCCCGGCATCGCTGCCTGCAGCCGCTCCAGCGAGGGCATCTCCTTGCGGCAGGGCGCACACCAGGTCGCCCAGAAGTTCAACACCATCCATTTTCCGGCATAGGGCTGCAGGCTCTTCGCCACATCCATGTCATCAAGCAGCTGCACCTCGGGCAGGGCCCTGGGTGCCTCGCCGAACACCAGCTTTTCCATCTCGCCAGTGGCCAAGGGCCGCGCCGACGCCACATCGGCCATCACGCCGGTCGCTGCGGCATTTGCGCCAAGCATCAAGCCCGTATACAGGACTGCCCAAAGCATCTTCCGCATTTCCGCACCTTTCGAGGCCGCCATGACCCAAGTGAAACCCGATACCGCCGCCAATACCATGTGGGGCGGGCGCTTTGCCACCGGGCCGGATGCGATCATGACGGCGATCAACGCCTCGATCGGGTTCGACAAGCGGCTCTATGCCCAGGACATCGCCGGCAGCCGCGCCCATGCCGCCATGCTGGCCGCCACCGGTATCCTCAGTGCTAGCGATGCCGAAGCCATCCGGGAAGGGCTGCTCACGGTCTTGTCAGAAATCGAATCCGGCCAGTTCGCCTTCCGCGCCGATCTGGAAGACATCCATCTGAACGTGGAATCGCGCCTGACCGAGCTGGTGGGCGAGGCCGGCAAGCGCCTGCACACCGCCCGCAGCCGGAACGACCAGGTGGCGGTGGATTTCCGCCTGTGGGTGCGTGACCAGTGCGATGCGGCGATGTCCGGCCTGACCACGCTGATGCGGGCCTTCCTGGCCCAGGCCGAGGCCGGGGCAGATTGGGTCATGCCGGGCTTCACCCATTTGCAGACGGCCCAGCCGGTCACCTGGGGTCATCACATGATGGCCTATGTCGAGATGTTCGCGCGCGACCGCGGCCGCTTTGAAGATGCGCGCCGCCGGATGAACGAATGCCCCCTGGGTGCGGCGGCGCTGGCCGGCACGGGCTTTCCCATCGACCGCCACATGACCGCCAGGGCCCTGGGCTTTGACCGACCCACGGCCAACAGTCTCGATTCCGTGGCCGACCGCGACTTCGCGCTCGAGTTCCTCGGCGCTGCCTCGATCTGCGCCATGCATCTGTCGCGCTTTGCCGAGGAGCTGGTGATCTGGTCCTCGGCCCAGTTTCGCTTCGTTCGGCTTTCCGACAAGTGGACCACCGGCAGTTCCATCATGCCGCAAAAGAAGAACCCCGACGCGGCCGAACTGCTGCGGGCCAAGATCGGGCGTATCCTGGGGGCGACCTTTGCGCTCTTCACGGTGATGAAGGGCCTGCCGCTGACCTATTCCAAGGACATGCAGGAGGACAAGGAGCAGGTCTTCGACGCCGCCGATACGCTGATGCTGGCGCTGGCCGCCATGACCGGCATGGTGGCCGACATGACGGCCAACCGCGACGCGCTGAGAGCCGCCGCCGCCAGCGGATTCTCGACCGCGACCGATCTGGCCGACTGGCTGGTCCGGTCGCTGGGCCTGCCGTTCCGCACCGCGCATCACGTCACCGGCAGCCTGGTCGCCCTGGCCGAGGCGAAGGGCTGCGATCTGCCCGATCTGACGCTGGCCGAGATGCAATCCGCCCATCCCGGCATATCCGAAGAGGTCTTTTCCGTCCTTGGCGTCGAGAATTCGGTGCGCTCGCGGCAGAGCTACGGCGGAACCGCGCCGGATCAGGTGCGCTCCCAGATCGCCCGCTGGAAAGCCGCGCTGGGTTAGGTCAGGCTGGCCGCAATCAGGGAGGGTTTCATGGTGCGTGCGGTGTTGTTGCTTCCGGTTGTCGGATTTCTGGCCTTCGGATTTCTGGCCTCTTGTGGCGCGGATGGCGCCCCGGTCGCGCCCGGTGTGACGATGAGTGGCAGCGCAAGCGTCGGCATCGCCAGGGACGGCGGCTGACCGGGCTCGCTGCGGCAGGGGCGATTCCTCGCGCTGGCCAGGCTTGCACGGCGAAATCCGCAATCCCGCCACATTTCCTGCACGATTGCCTGTCAGTTTCCGGTTTCGAAACAATGCGACCGGGAGAGCCACATGGCCGCCTCTGAAACTCCGAACGCCGGCCTGACCCGCGCCAGCGCCCCGACAATGCACAGCCGCGCGCTGGTGGAAGTGGTGGCGCGCAAATTCGGAGTCAGCCCGCTGAGGCAGTTTGCCGACATGTGGCGGCTGAAGGGCGGGCAGACCCGGATCGTCGCCAGGGAATATTACGAATACCAGCTTTACCTCCCCGACCTGTCGCTGGCGCAGAAAAAGGAATTCGTCGGCGAGAGGGGCAGCCTGGCACTGAACCTGCGCCTGGCTCCTCCCGGCTTTACCAACATGCGCAACTTCCTGGCCGACAAGGTCGGGCTGACCACGCTGATGGGCGGCCTCGGCCTTCCCACCACCCGCATCCAGGCCTGCTATCACCCGTTTCGCGGCTTCGGCGGCACGCGCACCCTGCGCTCGGCCGCCGAGATTCGCAGCTTCCTGACCGATCAGGCCCGCTTTCCCCTGTTCGGCAAGCCGATCCGCGGCGCGGGGTCCTTCGGATCGGTCTCGATCCTGGGGCTTCAGGGCGAGGTCGCCCGACTGGCCAATGGCACCTCGCTCGACCTGACCGTGCTTTGCGCCCAGATCGAAGGCTGCTCGGATTACGGCTATGTCTTTCAGGACGCCGTGACCCCGCATCCCCTGATCGAGGCCGTCTCGGGTGCCCGGGCCGTTTCCACGATCCGCGCGGTCACCGTGAATGCCAATGACCGCCCGCAGATGCTCTATGCCCTGTGGAAGCTGCCCGCGGCCACGGCGATGAGCGACAATTTCTGGCAGGCCGGCAGCCTGATCGCCCTGGTCAACTGCGTGACCGGCATGGTCGAGAAGGTGCGCCATGGTTCGGGCATTGACACGCAATGGGTCACGGCGCACCCGGCCACCGGCCTGCCCCTGCAGGGGATCGCCCTGCCGAACTGGCAGGCCGTGGTGGACCTGGCGACCGCTGCCCATGCCGTGGTGCCTGACAACGGGATCCTGGGCTGGGACATTGCACTGACGCCGGAGGGCGCCTGCCTGATCGAATGCAACGAAAACACCGGCCACGGGCTTTACCAGCTGGCTTCGGGCCGCGGCGTGCTGAACGCCGATTTCGCCCCGACCTTTGCCGCGATCGAGGCGCGCAACGCCCGGCTGATCGCCGCCTTCGACGCCCGCCGCAGGGCCTATCAGGCCGCCAAGGCACGGGCGTGACTCCCGCAATGCTTCCTCGGCGGCACATCGTGATGCAGCGGCCGGGCCTGCGGCCTTTCCCTTTCCCGGTGCGAGCTTGTCCGCAAAGTCGAAACCCGGCCGGTGCGGCCAGGTTGTCGCGCGGGGGGAAGCTGCTATACCGCGCACAGAGGCGGCGCGGAGACGGGACTTGGATCACTTTACCTACAAGGGCGGCAACCTGCATGCCGAGGACGTGTCCCTTGCCGAAATCGCGGCTCAGGTCGGCACGCCCTTCTACTGCTATTCCGCCGCAACCCTGACCCGGCATTACCGCCTGTTCACCGAGGCACTGTCTCCCCTGCCACACCTGGTGTGCTTTGCGATCAAGAGCCTGTCCAACGTGGCCGTGCTCAAGCTGCTGGGCGATCTGGGCGCCGGGATGGATGTCGTTTCGATCGGTGAATACCTGCGCGCCAGGGCGGCGGGCGTGCCCGGCAACCGGATCGTCTTTTCGGGAGTAGGCAAGACCCGGAACGAGATGCACCAGGCCCTGCAAGGTGGCATCCGCCAGTTCAACGTGGAAAGCGAGCCCGAGATGCGGGCGCTCTCGGACGTCGCCGTCAGCCTGGGGGTCAGGGCACCGATCGCCATCCGGGTCAACCCCGATGTCGACGCCAGAACGCATGAGAAAATCGCCACCGGCAAGAAGGAAAACAAGTTCGGAATCCCGATTTCCCGTGCGCGTGAGGTCTATGCCGAAGCCGCGCGCCTGCCTGGTCTGGAGGTTGTGGGCGTCGATGTCCACATCGGCAGCCAGTTGACCGAGTTGTCTCCATTCGAGGCCGCCTTCACCCTGGTGCGCGAGCTGACCCTGCAACTGCGCGCCGATGGCCATGCGATCACCCGGCTGGACCTGGGTGGTGGACTGGGAATCCCCTATACCCGCTCCAACGAGGCCCCGCCCCTGCCCAACGATTACGGTGCGATGGTGAAACAGGTGCTGGGCGATCTTGGAGCCGAGATCGAGATCGAGCCGGGCCGACTGATTTCCGGCAATTCCGGGGTGCTGGTGTCGCAGGTCATCTATGTGAAACATGGCGAAGGCCGCGATTTCCTGATCCTGGATGCCGCGATGAACGACCTGGTTCGCCCCAGCATGTATGGGGCACATCACGATATTCTGGCCGTGCGGGAACCGCCTGCAGGCGCGCCCAGCCAGCCCTATGATGTGGTGGGCCCGGTGTGCGAGACCGGCGATACCTTCGCCAGAGCCCGCGAACTGCCGCTGTTTGCCGAGGGCGACCTGGTCGCCTTCCGCTCGGCCGGGGCCTATGGCGCGGTCATGGCGTCCGAATACAACACCCGGCCCCTCGTGCCCGAGGTTCTGGTGGCCAGGGATCACTTCGCCGTCATCCGCGCGCGTCCCAGCTATGACGAAATCTTGAAGCGGGATAGCATCCCGCCATGGCTTTAACCAAAGGGGCAGCAAAGCAGAGGATCCGTGACCGAAGCTGAAACCGATCTGGGCCTGCGGCGCATGCGGCGCCCGATCCGGCTGACCCTTCTGGGCCTCTGGGCGGAACGGCTTGTCCGGTGTTTCTGGCCGCTCTGGTCCTTGCTGATCACCGCTTTCGCGGCATTGGCCTTCGACGCGCAGGACCGGCTGCCGCTGGAGGCGTTCTGGTTCGGCACCGTTTCGATCCTGCTGGGCGGGCTGTGGGCCGCGATCTGGGGCCTGCGCCAGTTCCGCCTCCCGACCCTGACCGAGGCGCGCGCCCGCGTCGACGCCCGCCTGCCCGGCCAGCCCATCGCTGCCCTGCTGGACAAACCCGCCCTGGGCCAGAACGACCCGGTGGGTCGCGCGCTGTGGGCCGCGCATCAGCAACGCATGGCCGCCCGGGCCGCCAAGGCCGCCGCTGTTGCACCCGACCTGAAACTGGCCCGCCGCGACCCCTATGCGCTGCGCTATGTCGCGCTGCTGGCGTTCACCATGGCGCTGATGTTCGGCTCGATCTGGCAGGCGGCCTCGGTCACGGGCCTGGTGCCGGGGGGCGCCGCCGCGCAACTGGCCGTCGGCCCCGCCTGGGAAGGCTGGGCCGAGCCACCCGCCTACACCGGCAAGCCGCGCCTTTACCTGGCCGATCAGACCGGCCCCGACCTGTCGCTGCCGGTGGGCACCCGCATCCGCCTGCGGCTCTATGGCGATCCGGGCAGGCTGATCCTGGCCGAAACCGTCTCGGGCCGGACCGAGGTGCCGCCCGCATCGGCCCCGGCGCAGGAATTCACCGTCACGCGGTCGGGCAAGCTGGCGATCGAAGGTGACGGCGGGCGCGAATGGCGGCTTGAGGCCACGCCCGACCAACCGCCGACGCTGACCGTCTCGGGGCCCGTCACCCGCGAGCCCGACGGCAAGTTCGGCCTGCGATTCCAGGCCCAGGACGATTACGGCGTGATGAAGGGCGAAGTCTCGATCGCGCTGGACATGGACCAGCTGGATCGCCGCCATGGCCTGGCCATCGACCCCGAACCCCAGGCCCTGGCCCCGGTGACGCTGGATCTGCCCCTGCCGATGAAGCGCGACCGCACCCGGATCGCCGAACAGTTGACCGACGACCTGTCGCAAAGCCTGCTGTCCAACCTGCCCGTCACCCTGACCCTCTCGGTCACCGATGCCGCGGGCCAGACCGGCACCGCCCCGGCTATCCATGCCGCCCTGCCCGGCCGCCGCTTCTTCGATCCGCTGGCCCGGGCGCTGATCGAAATGCGCCGCGATCTGATGTGGAACCGCGCCAATGCCGCCCGGACCGCGAAGATCCTGAAGGCCCTCACCTGGAAGCCGGAGGGTTTCATCGTCAACGACCGCGCCTATCTGCGGCTGCGCGTCCTGATCCGCCAGCTGGACGGCGCCGGCGTCAGCCTCAGCGCCGAATCCCGCGATGCCATGGTTCAGGAGCTGTGGAAGATCGCGGTTCTGGTCGAGGAAGGCGATCTCGCCTCGGCCCTCGAGCGCCTGCGCCGGGCCGAGGACCGCCTGTCCGAAGCCATCCGGAACGGCGCTTCGCAGGACGAGATCGACAAGCTGATGCAGGAGATGCGCCAGGCGCTGGACAATTACCTGCGCCAGCAGGCCGAACAGAATGGCCAACAGCAGGACCAGGCGCAGAACGGCCCCTCGATGACCATGACCCAGGACCAGCTGCAATCGATGCTGGACAAGCTGCAACAGCTGATGAACGAAGGTCGCACCGCCGAGGCACAGGAACTGATGGATCAACTGCGCCAGTTCCTGGAAAACATGCGCGTGACCCAGGGGCAGGGCTCCGGCCAGGGCAACCCTGGCCAGCAGGCGATGCGCGAACTCGGCCAGACGCTGAAGGATCAGCAGGGCCTGGCCGACGACAGTTTCAAGGGCCTGCAGCAGCAGAACCAGGACGGCGACGGCCAGGATGGCCAGGGCCTGGCCGACCGCCAGGGCGAATTGCGCGACAAGCTGGGCCGGCTGAAGGGCACTCTGCCCGGAGCCGGCAACCCCCAGGGCGAGGAAGGCCAGAAACAGCTGGATCGCGCGGCCCGTGCCATGGACGAAGCCGAACAGGCGCTGCGCGACGGCAACCTGGGCGATGCGCTGGACAAGCAGGCCGAGGCGATGGATGCCCTGCGCGAAGGCATGAAGGATTTCGGCCGGGCCCTGGCGCAGAACGACCCGACCGGCAACCAGGGCGGCGCGACCGAGGCCGACCGGCAGGATCCGACCGTCGGCCGCGACCCGCTGGGCCGGTCGCTGGGCGCCGAGGGCCGGATGGGCTCGGATGCCAACATGCTGCAGGGACCGGATGTCTATCGCCGCGCGCAGGATCTGCTGGACGAAATTCGCAAGCGCGCCGGCGAACAGAACCGCCCCGAAGACGAACGCAGCTACCTGAAGCGGCTGCTGGATCTGTTTTGAGACCGGGCCCGGCCGCTGCGAAGCGCCCGCCAGAGCGACATCCTCGCCTTGCGACGGCTGCCGTCTCGAAGAGGGGGCGCTGCCCCCTGCGACCCCCGGGATATTTCGGGCAAGGTGAAATGGGGGCCGGGCCCGCGGCGGGCTGGTGGGGATGTCACGCTTCGCAACAGCCCCACCGAGTCTTGCGCTTTGGCCGCGGCCGCGACCTTCCGTTCAGAATGCAGGCGCGGAATTTTCTGCGCCCGCACATTGCGCTTGCGAGAAGGCACGCAACATTATAACCCGATCAGGTTCACACACGAAACTTACTTGCCGAGAGTGCTCATGTCTTTTCGTCTGCAACCGCCCGCACCCGCCCGCGCCAATCGCTGCCAATTGTTCGCTCCGGGGTCGCGGCCCGAACTGTTTGTCAAGATGGCGGCCTCAGGCGCGGATGTGATCAACCTGGATCTGGAAGATTCGGTGGCACCGGATGACAAGCCGAAAGCACGCGAGGCCATCATCGCGGCAATTTCGGCGGTCGATTGGGGCAGGAAGGTGCTGTCGGTGCGCATCAACGCGCTGGACACGCCGTTCTGGTATCGTGATGTGGTTGATCTGCTTGAAAAAGCCGGCGACCGGCTGGACCAGGTCATGATCCCCAAGGTGGGCTGCGCCGAGGACATCTATGCCGTGGATGCCCTTGTGACCGCAGTGGAACGCGCCATGGGCCGCAAAAAGCCGATCCGGTTCGAGGTGATCATCGAAAGCGCCGCCGGAATTTCCCATGTCGAGGCGATTGCGGCCGCCAGCCCTCGTCTGGTGGCGATGAGTCTGGGCGCGGCGGATTTTGCGGCCAGCATGGGGATGCAGACCACCGGCATCGGCGGGACGCAGGAAAACTACTACATGTTGCGCGATGGCGTGCGGCACTGGTCGGACCCGTGGCATTGGGCGCAGGCGGCCATCGTGGCGGCCTGCCGCACACATGGGTTGCTGCCGGTCGACGGGCCGTTCGGCGATTTCAACGATGACGAAGGCTTCCGCGCCCAGGCGCGGCGCGCGGCCACGCTCGGCATGGTGGGGAAATGGGCGATCCACCCCAAGCAGGTGGCGCTGGCCAATGAGGTGTTTACCCCCTCGGCATCGCAATTGACCGAAGCGCGCGAGATTCTGGCGGCGATGGCGGCGGCCAAGGCGGCCGGACAGGGCGCGACGGTCTACAAGGGGAGGCTGGTGGACATCGCTTCGATCCGGCAGGCAGAGGTGATCGTGGCGCAGGCCGACCTGATCGGCGGGGCGTGACGGGCTTCGCTCGATACGGGGGCGGCGCGGTCACTGACGCCAGGTCGCAAGTGGCCCGGCTGCCCGGGGAGCGGAGGCCCGACGCAGCGTTTCAGGGGGAACACGCGCTCCGCAGGACGCCTGCGGGGCAGGTTGCCTTTGGCCCGGATTGCATCCGGCCGCGCGGCCGGCCATATAGGGCGTCGGTCTGATCCCGGAGAGTGCGATGAACTACCTGGAATTCGAAAAGCCCCTGGCAGAGATCGAGGGCAAGGCCGAGGAACTGCGCGCCATGGCCCGGTCGAACCCGGCGACCGACGTGACCAAGGAAGCCGAGGCCCTCGACAGGAAGGCCGACGCGATGCTGCGGGATCTCTACAAAGGCCTGACACCCTGGCAGAAATGCCAGGTTGCCCGCCATCCCGAACGTCCGCATTGCAAGGACTATATCGAGGCGCTGTTCACCGAATTCACCCCGCTTGCCGGGGACCGGAACTTCGCCGAGGACGCCGCGGTGATGGGCGGCCTGGCGCGGTTCAATGACCAGCCGGTGATGGTGATCGGCCACGAAAAGGGTTCGGACACGAAAAGCCGGATCGAGCGGAATTTCGGCATGGCGCGACCGGAAGGCTATCGCAAGGCGATCCGCCTGATGGACCTGGCGCATCGCTTCAAGCTGCCGGTGTTCACCCTGGTCGACACGCCCGGCGCCTATCCCGGCAAGGGCGCCGAAGAACGTGGCCAGGCCGAGGCGATCGCAAGGGCGACCGAGAAATGCCTGACCATCGGCGTGCCGCTGGTTTCGGTCATCATCGGCGAGGGCGGGTCGGGTGGGGCGGTGGCCTTTGCCACGGCCAACCGGATCGCCATGCTGGAACATTCGATCTATTCGGTCATTTCGCCCGAAGGCTGTGCCTCGATCCTGTGGAAGGATGCCGAAAAGATGCGCGAGGCGGCCGAGGCGCTGCGACTGACCGCACAGGACCTGCAGAAACTGGGCGTGATCGACCGGATCGTGAAGGAACCGCTGGGCGGGGCCCAGCGAGGCAGGAAAGAGACGATCGAGGCGGTGGGCAAGGCGCTGGAAGCCATGCTGAAGGAATTGTCCGGCAAGAAGCCCGACGCCCTGATCCGGGACCGGCGCGAGAAGTTCCTCGAGATGGGTTCAAAGGGGCTGGCCGCCTGAACCCACCGGCGTAACACGCGCGGGAATTCAGGCAACCCATTGACCTGGAACGATTCCCTGAATGATTTTCAGGGTTCGTTAACCACGAATCCCGTCACGCCCGGCGGTTTGCCCTTGGTGCGCCTGCGGCGCAAGCCGCCTGGGTCGCCTCTGCGCTGACGCGCAACCGGCTCCGATCTGCCTCCGGCGGGGATATTTGGGGCAAGGTGAAATTGCAGAGCCTTCACCCTTTCATCTTGCCACAAATATCCCGGGGGGCGGCGAAGCCGGGGGGCAGAGCCCCCCTGTCCGAGGCGGCGGCGCAGCCGACGACGAGACAGGAGCCATGGCGAAGCCGCAGTTCTGGCCCGGGTGGCCGCGGCCTAGGTCTGCGCTTCGGCGCCGAGCCGGTCGGAAGCCGCTTCGATACGCGCCTCGATCCCGCGCAGGAATTCGGCCAGACCCAGGCCCGGCGCGACCGGCGGGTCGAGAAACTCCACCACGGCGGTGCCGCGATGCCGCAGGATGCCGCGCTTTGGCCAGAAATGGCCGATGTTGGTGGCCATCAGGTGACAGGTCTGGCCCAACTGGGTGTACAGCAGCCCGGCCCCCACCTTGTAGGGCCGCTTTTCGCCCGGGGGCACCCGTGTGCCTTGCGGATAGATCACCAGCTGGCCGGGAAAATCGGCACCCTTGGCGACATCGGCCTTCATCCTGCCCACCGCCTTGCCGCGCGCGCCGCGGTCCACCGGCACGCAGCCGATGCGCAGCGCATACTGGCCCAGGAACGGGGCATAGATCAGTTCCCGCTTCATGATGAAGCGCGGGCGCGGCAGCACGGCGCAGAGCACCAGGATGTCGTAGAAGCTTTGGTGCTTGGCCGCGACCAGCACGCCGCCTTGCGGGATCGGGCCGCGGATTTCGGTTTTCAGCCCGACCAGAACGCGGGCCGACCACATGACATAGCGGGCATAGGCATGCACCGCCGCCACGGCCAGATCGCGCGAGATCAGCGCCGGAATGGCAAAGACCAGCGCGGCCACCAGCATGGCCAGATACATCTGGGCGATGAAGATCAGCGACAGGATCCACTGGATCGGTTTCGGCATCAGGTCAGCCCTTTCAGCGTCTGGAAGGCGGCAAGCCGGGTCGCGGCTAAGGCGACCGCCCCGGCGATGAAGGGCAGCGCCAGCGGCAGGGTCCAGGCCAGTCCGGTGAAGCCCAGGCCGGTCAGGAAGCCTCCGGCCTCGTTCACCGCGGGCAAGGCGGCCACACCCAGGGTGCCCAGCACCGCGCCCACCGCGCTGCCGGTGAAGGCGCGCAGCGTGAAACGGCGCACGAAGGCCGAGGCGATATAGCCGTCTCTGGCCCCCACGAGGCGCAGCACGCGGATCACCTGGGCATTGGCCGCCAGCGCCGCATTGGCAGCCAGGGTGATCATGCCCGCCATGGCCGCACCGATCAGCGCCATGGACAGAAGGCCCAGCAGGCGCAGGCGATCCGCCGCCTCGACCATCGGGCGGCGCCAGCGGGTGTGATCGTCGAGCACGGCGCCCGGCGCCTCGGCGGCCAGGCGCTGGCGCAGGCCCTCGGCGTCATAGCCGGTCGCCGTCTCGGTGATCTCGATCAGCTGCGGCAGGGGCAGCGCCTCGATCGGCAGGTCGGGGCCGAGCCAGGGTTCCAGCAGGGCCTTGGTTTCGTCGCGTGTCATCTCGGTCGCGGTCGCGATGCCGGGGGTCCGGGACAGGAGTGCCAGGACGGCCCGGGTCTGCTGGGTCAACTGATCGTCGGGGGCGGAAATGCGGATCGTGGCGGTCTTGTCCAGGGCAGAGGCCCAGCGGGTGGCCAGCCGGCCCGAGGCGAGCGAGAGGGCCAGGGCAAAGACGGCCAGGAAGGTCATGGCGCCTGCGGTGAACGAGGTCAGCCAGGCCGAGGAGCCCGAGGGCGGCACCACCCGGTCCGAGGCATAGGAGGTCGGGTCCATCAGGCGCAGTCTGGCCATCAGAGATCGGCCCCCGCCAGCTGGATGCGCCGTCTGCTGATGCGCAGCACCCGGGCCGAGACCTGGGCTTTCGCCTGACGGATCAGGTTCAGGTCATGGGTGGCGATCAGCACGGTCTTGCCCATCCGGTTCAGCTCGACCAGCAGCATCAGCAGGCGCAGCGACATGTCCCAGTCCAGGTTGCCGGTCGGTTCATCGGCCAGGATCACGTCGGGGCCCATGATGACGGCGCGGGCCAGGGCGGCGCGCTGGCGTTCCCCGCCCGACAGCGAGGGCGGCAGGGCATCGGCCACATGCGCCAGGCCGACCCAGGACATCAGGTCGCCCAGGTCGGTGGCATCGGCCGCCTTGCCCGCCACGACCAGCGGCAGGGCGACATTGGCCGCCACCGGCAGATGGTCCAGGAACTGGCAATCCTGATGCACCACGCCGATGCGGCGCCGGGTCAGGGCGACTTCGTCCCGGGTCAGGCCACGCACCTCGCGCTCGAACAGCCGGGCGGTGCCGGCGGTGGGGACCAGTTCGGCGTAGCAGAGCTTGAGGAAGGTGGACTTGCCCGAGCCGGAGGGGCCGGTCAGGAAATGGAAAGACCCGGGGGCGAGTTTCAGGGTGATCTCGGACAGAAGCTCGCCGCCCCCATAAGAGTAGGCTGCGTTCTCGAAAGCGATCACCAGAGGACTCCCCGAACGGAAACGGCGTGCAGAATTGCCCAAGGAGGGGGCGGATGCAATTGCTGATGGGGTGCGAAAGCGCCGTTTGCCGCCACAGGCGGCGGGGCAACCGGGGGCGGCGGCCGACAAAGGCTTGGAGTTTTCGCACATCGTTGCTAGAGATGTGGATCAATACACAACACTGTCAGGACCGGGCCCGAGGGCCCATGGGTCAAAAGGCGGGGTGCGATGAGCAGGAATGGTGAAGGGGCGGGGCGATGCGGCTGATTTGCCCGAATTGCGATGCGGAATACGAGGTCGACGCCTCGGCGATTCCGGAAGGTGGCCGTGATGTGCAGTGTTCGGCCTGCGGTCATGCCTGGTTCCAGCTGCCGCCCGAGGTGATCGCGGCGGAAGAGGACGAGGCGGAACTGTATGACGCTCCGCCGCTGCCGCCGGGCGCCACGGCGGCGGCAACCCCGACCCCGCCCGAAGCTGCCCCCGAACCTGTCACCGTGCCCGGCTCCGGGACGGGACCGCGACCGGCCGCGGGGGCGGCGCAACCTGCGCCCGGGCCGGCGCGGCCCGAGGATCTGCCGCTGCGCGGGCGCAGCCTGGACGAGAGCCTGCTGGCGGTGCTGCGCGAGGAAGCCGAGCGCGAGACGGCGGCGCGCAAGCTGGAAGCCGCCCTGATCGAGACCCAGACGGAAATGCCGCTGGCGCCGATGGCCACGCCACCCGGTGCCCCGGTCGCAGCCCCGACCTCTGCCGATGCGATGGCCCCGGCGCCCTCTGCGCCCGCGGCCTCCCCCGCGCCCTCGGCGCCCTCTGCGCCCTCTGCGCCCGCGGCCCAGCCTGGCCCGGCGCTTTCAGCCCTGCGCAAGATCGCCCGGTTGCGCGGTCAGCCGGAGCCCAGACCGCCTGCGCCCACCAGCGCCGAACCGGCCCGCCCGCGCCGCGAATTGCTGCCCGAGATCGACCTGATCAACTCGACCCTGCGGTCGGCGGGCGAAAGGCGCGACATCGACGATGGTGCGGTGGCCGAGACGCTGGCCGGCGCACGCGCTGGCTCGGGCGGTTTCCGCCGGGGCTTTGTGACGGTGATGGCCCTGGCAATCCTGGGCGCGGCACTCTATGCCGCGGCCCCCGTCCTGGCGGCCAGGGTGCCGGCACTGGCGGATGCGATGGCCGCCTATGTCTCGGCAGTGGACATGTCGCGCCTGGCGCTGGACGGCCTGGCCAGGACACTGACCGTCAAGCTGATGGGCCTGGCCGGCGGCGGGCAGGGCTGACACCCGTCCGGCACCCCGGTCGGCACCACCTGACTGATGTCCCCGGCCGAATGGCCGCTCGGGCAGCGCGGAGCCCCGCGATCTGCCCGGGCCACGCCGGAGCCGGATCGCGCCCTGTGCCGGATGCATCCGTTTTCGCTTGACCCGGCGGCGGGTCTGTTGAATGTCGCCTGCAACCCCAGACCGGAGGCGCAAATGACCCGCATCGTTCATGTGAACGGCCAATTCCTGCCCGAAGATCAGGCTGTGGTTTCGGTCTTTGACCGGGGCTTCCTGATGGCCGATGGCGTTTATGAGGTCACTTCGGTATTGGGCGGCAAGCTGATCGACTTTGCCGGCCATTGCGCGAGGCTGGCGCGGTCACTGGCCGAACTGGAGATGCAGAATCCGCATACCGATGCCGAATGGCTGGACCTGCACCGCGAACTGGTGGCGCGCAACGGGGTGGTTGACGGCATGGTCTATCTGCAGGTCACGCGCGGCAATCCGGGCGACCGCGATTTCGCCTATCCGGGCGCTGACACCCGTCCCACGGTGGTGCTGTTCACCCAGTCCAAGCCAGGTCTGGCCGAGAACCCTGCCGCCAGGACCGGCTGGAGGGTGATTTCCATTCCCGACCTGCGCTGGGGCCGCCGCGACATCAAGACGGTGCAACTGCTTTACCCCTCGATGGCCAAGATGGCGGCCCGGAAGGCGCAGGTCGATGACGCCTGGTTCGTCGAGGATGGCGCGGTGACCGAAGGCACGTCGAACAACGCCTATATCGTCAAGGGCCACCGGATCATCACCCGGCACCTGAGCGAGGACATCCTGCATGGCATCACCCGCGCAGCGGTGATCCGTCTTGCGCGCGAGGCGCAGATGGAAGTGGTGGAGCGGCCCTTCACCATCGCCGAGGCCAAGGAAGCGGACGAGGCCTTTGTCACCTCGGCCAGCGCCTTCGTCATGCCGGTGGTCGAAGTGGACGGCGCCATGATCGGCAAGGGCACCCCCGGGCCGGTGGTGGCCCGGCTGCGCGAAATCTACCTGGAAGAAATGCGCAAATCGGCGATCTGATGCGGCACGGGTGGGGGCGCACCCAGCCTGCCCGCTTCCTGCCCCCCGTCCTGCCCGCTTCCTGCCGATGCCCAAGGGCGGGCGCGGACGGGCCCGACCCTAAAAGATCATGCCGTTGTCGAGATGAATGTCGGCCAGATCGACATGGCGCAGCGTCACCATCAGCGTGCCGTTCACCTCGATCAGAACGTCGGCACCATTGGCAGCCTGCTCGGCGGTGATGGCGTCGAAATCGGGCACCGCCAGGATGACGGAATCGGTGCCCGGGGCAAAATCCTTGATCACCACCGGCCCGGTTCCGAAGATCACGAAACTGTCGCAGCCGTCGTTGCCGGTCAACGTATCGCCGGCGTCGGCCAGGATCGTGTCATTGCCCAGCCCACCCGAGACGCTGTCGGCCGTGGCGCCAGCCTGGCCGGGCAGATCGGTGACATCCAGCCAGTCGTGGCCGTCGTCGCCATGAACGGTGTCCGCGCCGAGCGCGCTCTGGATGAAATCATTGCCCGCGCCGCCATGCACATCGTCATTGTCGGACAGGCCGGACAGGTGGTCGCCACCCAGCATGTAATCGTCGCCCGCGCCCAGACCGACCCAGTCGTTGCCCCAGCCATCGTTGACGAAATCATTCGCCTTTCCGGCCGACAGGGAATCGTTGCCATTGCCGCCGAACAGGAAGTCGTCGCCGCTGGTCCCGCCCAGCGTGTCGGCGGTGTCGCCCCCCCAGCCGGGCATCCGCTGGCTGGTCGGGCTGACCGTGACCGAGGGGAACTGCCCGGACTCGCCCGGCAGGATGGCAGCGGTGGAATTGCCCAGCATCAGCGCGCTATCGGCCGGAGCCGGCCCCTTGCCAAAGTGGAACAGCAAGCTCGGGTCCAGATTGGCATTGTCGGGCAGGAGCAGGATGATCTGGTCAGCGGCGGGACCGGCCTGGTTTGCCGACTGGGCATCGGCGATCACCACCGGGCGCCCGCCCGGCAGGATCATGAACGTGTCGGCCGCCGCGACGCCACCGGTCAGCGTGTCGCCGTAATCGCCCAGCAGTGTGTCGCTGCCGGACCCGCCCTGCAGGATGTCCGAGGTGGTGTCGGTGGCCGCAAGGGCCGCCCCGTCGAGCGAGTCGCTGCCCTGTCCGCCCAGCAGCGTGTTGGCGCCGCGCCAATCGTCCAGGATGTCGTTGCCATTGCCGCCGTCGACGGAATCGTCGCCCTTTTCCTCGACCTCGATGCCCGAGACGCGGTCGGTCCGGCCATAGACATCATTGCCGAGGCCCAGAAGGATCACGTCGATGCCGGAGCTGCCTGAAACCGTGTCATCGCCGTCGCCGGCATCGATGCGGTCGCCGCCGGCGCTGCCGATCAGCCTGTCAGGCCCGCTGGTGCCTGTCACCATCCCCATCGCGCCCGGTTGCAACAGCCCGTGGCGAAGCGGCAGAAGGCGCGAAAGGATCTCGTCCAAGTCATTCCCCTGAAACCGATTGACCGCAGGCCAAGGTCAGGCGGCGGCGTCGTTACCATCCAGCAAATCACCATGCACCGCCGCACCTTCGGGCTCGGTCGGGTCATGGTCAGGGGAATCATCCGATGTGGCCACGTCCAGCAGCGTGCCCACGAACAGCATGGCCGGCAAAACCAGCAGCATGGCGAATCCCATCATTGCCTCCTTTGCCCCCGCGGCAAGAAAGGCAGATCGACCATGGTTTTGTCAAATTGTTGCCATCATTCGCCGCGCCGGCGGAAACGCCGCCCGGGGCGGCACCGGCATTGTTTCCGCGGCGAGCCGGGTCGGGTGGCGCGTTCAGTGCCGGGGCGGCTCGCCCCCGACATTCTCGCGGTAAGCCTGTTCGAAGGCGGCCTTCCTGGCCTCGTCCGCCTGGGTCTGGTGCTGCGCGACCCAGTCGGCATAGGGCATGCCATAGACCACGGCGCGCGCCTCGTCCTTGGTCATCGCGATGCCCTGCGCCTCGGCGGCCTCCTGATACCAGCGCGACAGGCAGTTCCGGCAGAAGCCCGCCAGGTTCATCATGTCGATGTTCTGCACATCCGGCCGTCGGACCATCAGATGGTCCAGCAGGGCGCGGAAAGCGGCGGCTTCCAGCTTTTCGCGGGTGGCGGCATCAAGATCGGCCATCGGCATCCTCCAGGGCAGCGGCCAGGATCGGCGCCAGGCGGCCAGCCCAGAGCCTTTGGCCATCACAGGTAGAGATGCGATCATTGCGGATCTCGATCAAGGTGTTCAGTCGACCCGGGCGCAGGGCGTGACGATCGATCGCATCGCCGGGCAGGTGGCCGGAATAGGGCTCGTTGTCGCCCAGGCACAGGCCGGGAACGGCCTTCAGCCGGGCCAGCAGCGGGCGGGACAGGCGTTCGTCCAGATGGGAATAGAGCACGCCCACGTCCCAGGGGCGCGGCGCGCGGCCCTTCAGGCAGGGGGTGAAGGAATGGACCGCCAGGATGACCGTATCGGGGCGGCGCGAAGCCAGACGCGACAGGGCCTGGTGATAGGGGCGGTGGAACAGGGTCAGACGGCGTTCGACCTCGGCGGCGTCGGCGCGGGCATTGGCCGGGATGATCGTGCCATCATAGAGCTTCATCACCAGGGTCGGATCATCCTCGCCGCGGTTCGGGTCGATCACCAGGCGGCTGAAATCCGACAGGATCACCGGCGCATCCAGCAGCCGGCCCAGTTCCACGGCCACACCCGCCGCGCCCACATCATAGGCGATGTGGCGCGACATGTCCTCGGCGGAAATTCCCAGGTCACCGCCGGCCACGCTGGCGGGCACGCGGTTGCTGGCGTGATCGCAAGTCACCAGCCAGCGCGACGGGCGCCCGGCGCCCAGGATATGAAAGGCATCTTCCATGCCTTCGTCATAAAGGCACGCCCGACGAAAGGGAATCGCCTGCGCACCACCCGGGCCACCTGGCCGGGCCACCTGGCCGGGCCTTGTGCAGGCGCCGGCCAGCGCGATAGCGCAAACACAGCCCCCGTTGCCCCTCTGGGCGGTTTGGTCCATAAGACCCGCGGCCCACCACGATGTGAAACGACGAAAAGGATTCAAGGCATGAGACGCCTTCGGAATGTGAAGATCGTGGCCACCCTGGGCCCGGCCTCCAGCGATTATGCGACCATCCGCGCGCTGTTCGAGGCGGGCGCCGACGTGTTCCGCCTGAACATGAGCCACGGCACGCACGACGACATCCGTGCCCGCTATGTCCATATCCGTCAGGTCGAGGCCGATCTGGGCCGGCCGATCGGCGTTCTGGCCGATCTGCAGGGGCCGAAGCTGCGCGTCGGCACCTTTGCCAACGGGTCCGAAGACCTGGTCGAAGGCGCCCGCTTCCGCATGGACCTGTCATCGACCCCTGGCGATGTGCACCGCGTGCAATTGCCGCATCCCGAAATCTTCGCAGCGCTGGAGCCGGACAGCTCGCTTTTGGTGAATGATGGCAAGATCCGGCTGAAGGTTGACACCTGCGGCAAGGATTTCGCCGAATGCACCGTGACGGTGGGCGGCACGATCTCGAACCGGAAGGGCGTGAACGTGCCCGATGTGGTGCTGCCGGTGGCGGCCCTGTCCGAGAAGGATCGGATCGACCTGGAATTCGCCTGCGAACTGGGCGCGGACTGGCTGGCCCTGTCCTTCGTGCAGCGCCCCGAAGACGTGATCGAGGCGCGCAGCCTGGCCCGGGGTCGGGCCGCCATCCTGGCCAAGATCGAGAAGCCGGCCGCCGTGAAGGCCTATGATGCCATTCTGCAGGTGTCGGACGGGATCATGGTTGCCCGCGGCGACCTGGGCGTGGAACTGCCGGTCTACAGCGTGCCGCCAATCCAGAAGCGGCTGATCCGCGGTGCGCGCGCGGCGGCCAAGCCGGTGATCGTGGCGACGCAGATGCTGGAATCGATGATCGAATCGCCGGTTCCGACCCGCGCCGAGGTCTCGGACGTGGCAACCGCCATCTATGAAGGCGCCGATGCGGTGATGCTTTCGGCGGAATCGGCCGCGGGCAAGTATCCGGTCGAGGCCGTCCGCACGATGGACAATGTGGCCCAGGCGGTCGAGAAGGATCCGACCTATCGCCAGGTGATCGAAAGCTCGCGCGTGGTGCGCCGCGAGACCGTGGCCGACGGCATCGTCTCTGCCGCCCGCGAGATTGCCGAGGCCACCAACATCAAGGTCATCGCGTCGTTCAGCCAGTCGGGCAACACGCCGGCCCTGGTGGCCCGCGAGCGGCCGCGCGTGCCGATCATCGTGCTGACGCCGCTGATGTCGACCGCGCGGCGCATCGCCCTGACATGGGGCGTGCATTGCGTGATCTGCGAACCGCAGGAGCGGCTGAAGGGCGCGGTTCTGGCCGCGGTGAAGGCCGCAAGGGCCGAGGGATTTGCCAGCCAGGAAGACACGATCGTGCTGACCGCCGGTGTGCCCTTCAACGTGCGCGGCACGACCAATGTGCTTCGTGTCGCACCCTGCGATGAACGGTTGATTTTGCGCGTCGACCCCGAATAATCCTCTCTCGTTGCGTTGTGCGAGGGTGAAGATGGATACCGACCTGATTCTGGTCATCGGGATTGTTGTGCTGGTCCTGTCGGTCCCCTCGCTGCTGGCCGCCTATTCCGAAAGCCAGGCGCCGCGAACCGGGGCGATCCTGCTGCTGATCGGCGGCGTCCTGGTCGTGGTGGCGCTGACCAGGCATGCATCCGGCTATCGCTTTGCCGAAATCCCGGATGTCTTTGTCCGGGTGGTTTCGCGCTATCTGAACTGATCGTGCGCGGTCTGGTCGGGCCTGGCCTGGTCTGGTCGGGTCGGGTCGGGTGTGGCCTGCCGGGACCGGATCGCCGCCGGCGCGGGGTGCCGGAAACGGGGTGTTGCCATGACCGCGGCAACCGACCGGCCCTTGACGCGCCCCGGCGCGCCCCCTATACGCGCCGGTCTGAATACCCTGCAGGGCCGGCCAATGTGGCATGCCGAGTCGTGCTTTGAACGATGGAGATCGAAATGCCCAAGATGAAGACCAAATCCGCTGCGAAGAAGCGGTTCTCCTTCACGGCCAATGGCCATGTGAAGGCCGGTGTGGCCGGCAAGCGCCACGGCATGATCAAGCGCACGACGAAATTCACCCGTCAGGCCACCGGGACGATGATCCTGGATGCCAGCGACGAGAAGATCGTCAAGAAATACATGCCCTATAACCGGTAAGGAGAGCGAAACATGTCCCGCGTCAAATCCGGCAAGGTCACCCACGCCCGTCACCGCAAGGTGGTCAAGGCCGCGGCCGGCTATTATGCCGCCCGCTCCACCAACTTCCGCACCGCGACTCAGGCGGTCGACAAGGCCAACCAGTATGCGACCCGCGACCGCAAGGTTCGCAAGCGCCAGTTCCGTGCGCTGTGGATCCAGCGGATCAACGCCGCCGTGCGGCTGTTCGACCCGGCCCTTACCTATTCGCGCCTGATCGACGGCCTGAACAAGGCCGGCATCGTGGTCGACCGCAAGGTTCTGGCCGATCTGGCGGTGCACGAGCCCGAGGCGTTCAACGCCATCGCCGCTCAAGCCAGGGCCGCCCTGCCCGCCTGATCGGCAGCACCCTTGGCTCTGGAATGCCCCGCCGTTTCGGCGGGGCTTTTCGTTTTCGGCCTGCCGGAGCCCGGGCCGTCGACGGGCTGCGCGACGACCGGGCCGTGCGAAAGTTCGATTGTCGCGCCGTTTTCAACAATCCACCCCAATCCCGCCGCATTGACGCGAAAGAACCGGTGGCAGTCTTTCAGGAGTTTCATCCATGATCTGCCACGCCCCGCGCCTTGCATCCGCCTTGCCAATGCCCGAAGGCCTGCTGGCCTGGACCCGGACCCAGGGCCCCGACATGTGGCACGAGATCGCCTGCGGCATCGACTTCACCGATCCGCAGGCCACGATCGACCTGCTGCTGACCACGCAATGGATCGTCCGGCAGGAGGGTTGTTGCCGGGCCACCGCCGTTCTGCTGCTGGCGCGGATGGTCGGCGCCGGCCTGCACCTGGGCGCACCGGCGCATCTGGCGCCGCCGGCTGGTGCCCTTGTGGCGCGCGAACTGCACCGCCGCCTGGCCGAGGGCCGCTTTCCGGTCGCCCGCTATCGCCTGTCGGCCGGCCAGCAGGCGCTGATCCAGGCGCTGTTCGGCGCGACCGGGCCGATGCCCCTGCCCGCCGCCGTGCTGCGCCCCGGCCGCCGCGCCGCGCATCCGCCGCATGTGTTCCTGGGTTGGCGCCCCTGCTGGGCACCGCAACCGCTGCGCCTGGTCGCCTGATCGCGCCCTTGCATCGCAGGGGCTTCCTCGCTAGCACCACCACGCCAGCCAAGGAGGCTTCGATGGACGGGCTAGACAGTCTGAAGGCGAAATATCTCTCTGCCCTGTCGGGCGCGCGCGACGAAGCCGCGCTGGAGGAGGTCCGCCTGGCGGCCCTTGGCAAGAAGGGCGAGATTTCTGCCCTGATGGCCACCCTGGGCAAGATGGAGCCCGAAGCGCGCCGCGCCGCCGGGGCCGAGCTGAACGCGCTGCGCGACGAGATCGACAGCGCATTGCGGGCCAAGAAGGCCGCGCTGGCCGATGCCGCGCTGGACGAACGCCTGCGCAATGAGTGGCTCGACGTGACCCTGCCCGGTCGCCCCCGCCGGAGCGGGACGATCCATCCCGTCAGCCAGGTGATGGATGAACTGACCGCGATTTTCGCCGACATGGGATTCTCGGTCGCCGAAGGGCCGCAGGTCGAAAGCGACTGGTACAATTTCGACGCGCTGAACATTCCGCCCGAGCACCCCGCAAGGCAGGAGCATGACACGTTCTTCATGGCCCGCGCCGAGGGCGACAGCCGCCCGCCGCATGTGCTGCGCACCCATACCAGCCCGGTGCAGATCCGCGCCATGGCCGCCAATGGCGCCCCGATCCGGGTGATCGCGCCCGGCCGTGTCTACCGGATGGACATGGACCAGACCCATGCGCCGATGTTCCACCAGGTCGAGGGCCTGGCCATCGACCGCGACATCAGCATGGCCAACCTGAAATGGGTGCTGGAAGAGTTCTGCCGTGCCTTCTTTGAAGTGCCGGAAGTGGAGCTGCGCTTTCGCGCCAGCCATTTCCCCTTTACCGAGCCCAGTGCCGAGGTCGACATCCGCTGCTCCTGGGAGGGCGGCCAGCTGAAGATCGGTCAGGGCGAAAGCTGGCTGGAAATCCTGGGAAGCGGCATGGTGCATCCCAAGGTTCTGGCGGCGGCCGGAGTCGACCCGACCCAGTGGCAGGGCTTTGCCTTCGGCATGGGCATCGACCGGATCGCCATGCTGAAATACGGCATCCCCGACCTGCGCGCCTTTTTCGACAGCGACCTGCGCTGGCTGCGTCACTACGGCTTTCAGGCGCTGGACCTGCCCGATCTGCCAGGCGGGCTGTCGCGCTGAGCCGCGAAATGAAGAAAGGGGTCCGAAGACCCCCTTCTTCAAGACCTGACGCGCGCCTGGCGGCGCCGATGCGGGCCGCGCGCCAGGATGTTGGTCAGCCGCCGTTGCCGCCGAGCAGACCGGACTGTGCTGCAATCGCAAGATACAAGAGGACGGTCAGCCCCATCATCACCACCAGCCGAAACGGGCGGTGGCGCGGAAGATCAATCGGAACGGTCAAAATGTCACCCATGGCGCCCTGCTAACACAATCTCGCCCAAACTTTGTGGCGAAAGCCGTGCAAATGCGGCGACAAGCCGTTTCCAAACCGTAAACTCGCCGCAGTCCTGCCGCAATCGCCGGGCTGCCCGGGCCTTGCGCTTGGTGGCGCTTCCCCTTTGGGTCGGGTTGCGGTAATCGGCAGCGGACAATCCGCCGACCTTGGGGGCCCCCGATGAAGTTCACCCTGTCCTGGCTCAAAGACCACCTGGACACCAGCGCCAGCCTGGACACGATCCTGACGGCCCTGACCGATCTGGGCCTGGAAGTCGAAGATGTGGTGAACCCGGTCGGCAAGCTGACCCATTTCACCCTGGCCCGCGTGCTGGAGGCCGTGCAGCACCCCGATGCCGACCGCCTGCGCGTCTGCAAGGTGGAAACCGATGAAGGCATCAAGCAGATCGTCTGCGGCGCACCCAATGCGAGGGCGGGGATCACGGTCGTGCTGGCCAAGCCTGGCGACTATGTGCCCGGTATCGACGTGACACTGGGCGTCGGCAAGATTCGCGGCGTGGAAAGCCAGGGGATGATGTGCTCGGAACGCGAGCTGATGCTGTCGGACGAACACAATGGCATCATCGAGCTGCCGTCGGGCACGGTGGGCGAACGGTTCGTGGACTGGCTGGCCGACAATCGCCCTGCCCTGACCGACCCGGTCATCGAGATCAAGATCACCCCCAACCGCCCCGATGCCCTGGGCGTCCGCGGCGTGGCCCGCGATCTGGCGGCGCGCGGCCTGGGCGTGCTGAAACCCCTGGACGTTCAGCCGGTGCCGGGCGGTTTCGCCAGCCCGATCGGCGTGCAGATCGACCGGGCGCTGAAGGCCCGGGGCTGCCCGCATTTCGCCGGGCGCGTGATCCGCGGCGTGACCAACGGGCCTTCGCCCGAATGGCTGCAGGCCCGGCTGAAGGCGATCGGGCTGCGGCCGATCTCGGCCCTGGTCGATATCACCAACTTCTTCACCTATGACCTGAACCGCCCGCTGCATGTGTTCGACGCGGCCCGGGTGAAGGGCAACCTGCGCATCCATCCGGCGCAGGGCGGCGAGACCTTTCTGGCGCTGGACGGCAAGACCTATGTCCTGCGCGACGGCATGATGGCGATTTCGGATGATGCCGGGGTGGAAAGCCTGGCCGGCATCATGGGCGGCGAACATGCGGGCTGCACCGAAGCCACCACCGAGGTGTTTCTGGAAAGCGCCTGGTGGGATCCGATCACCGTGGCCACCACCGGCCGGGCGCTGAAGATCAACTCCGACGCCCGCTATCGGTTCGAACGCGGCGTGGACCCGGCCTTTACCCTGCCGGGGCTGGAACTGGCGACGCAGATGGTGCTGGATCTCTGCGGTGGCGAGGCATCCGAGGTGGTGCAGGACGGCGCGCCCCTGGATGTCGCGCGGGAATACCGGCTGGACCCGGCACGGGTGGTTTCGCTGGTGGGGATGGATATCCCCGCCGAGACCCAGCGCGCCACGCTGCAGGCCCTGGGCTTCACCCTGAGGGGCGACATGGCAACGCCCCCCAGCTGGCGCCCCGATGTGCTGGGCGAGGCTGACCTGGTCGAGGAGGTGGCGCGCATCGCCAGCCTGACCAGGCTGCAGGGCCAGCCGCTGAAACGCGCCGTGCCAGGCGTGCCGCGCCCGATCCTGACACCGATGCAGAAGCGCGAGAAGGCTGCGCGGCGGATGATCGCGGGGCTGGGCTACAACGAATGCGTCACCTACAGCTTCATCGACAGCCAGAGTGCTGTCCTGTTCGGCGGCGGAACCGATGCGGTGCGGATCGAAAACCCGATCTCCTCCGAGATGACACACCTGCGCCCCGACCTGCTGCCCGGCCTGCTGCGCGCCGCGGCACGCAACCAGGCCCGCGGTTTCGCCGATCTGGCGCTGTTCGAGGTCGGCCCGGTGTTCTTTGGCGGAGAACCCGGCGAGCAGACGATCCAGGCCGCCGGCCTGCTGGTCGGCCAGACCGGCCCGCGCGATCCGCATGGCAGCCGCCGCCCGGTCGACGTGTTCGACGTGAAGGCCGATGTCGAGGCGGTGTTGTCCACCCTGGGCGCACCGGCCCGCGTGCAGATCACCCGCAAGGTCGCAGCCTGGTTCCACCCCGGCCGGGCCGGCGTGATCGGCCTGGGGCCCAATGCCATCGCCACCTTCGGCGAACTGCACCCGCGCGTGCTGGCCGCGATGGATGTGAAGGGCCCGGCCATGGCCTTTGCCGTGACGCTCGCCGCCGTGCCGGAACCCAGGGCCAAGACACCCACCCGCCCGGCGCTGGTCCTGGCCGACCTGCAAGCGGTGGAGCGCGACTTCGCCTTTGTCGTGGATGCCAGGGTCGAGGCGCTGACAGCGGTCAACGCCGCCCAGGGCGCCGACAAGACTCTGATCGAAAGCGTGCGGGTCTTCGACCAGTTCGCCGGCGAGAAGGCCGAAGCCCAGATGGGCCCGGGCCGGAAATCCATCGCCCTGACCGTCAGGCTGCAGCCCAGCGAAAAGACCCTGACCGATGCCGAGATCGAGGCGGTATCGGCCCGGATCGTGGAAAAGGTCGTCAAGGCCACCGGCGGCACGCTGCGGAAATAGGCGGCGTCGCGACCGCGCGCCTGTGACCGCCCCCGCCTGCCGCCGCCGTCACCCGGTCACAGGTGACGCGACGGGGGGTTTCACACCCCCCGCCCCCCCGTGGGATATTTGGGGCAAGATGAAAGCAAGCCGGGCCCGCAGCGGCCTGCGGCCGGAGCGGCCGGCTGCGGCGCCCGTTCTTTCACCTTGCCGGAAATATCCGCGGGAGGGTCTGGGAGGGCAGCCGGCCCTCCCGGCCACGGGTCAGGGCCTGACGTCGACGGCGGCGTCGGACCAAGGGTCGTGCCATGCGCGCGGCCGGGACGCCGCCTGTGGCCGGATCTGGCGCGGGATCAGGTCTTGCGGCCGAGCCGGGCGCGCAGCCGGTCCCACCAGTTCTGCGCCCGGGCCCTGGCCGGGTCGACCACCCGTTCCACGAATTGCAGCCACATCCGCCGCACCATGAAGACCACGAAGGCGAGCAGGGCCAGGATCACCACGTTCAGCCAGGGGAAATAGCGGTAGTCCGGGCCGGGGACTTCCGTGATCCGCACCGCGTTGGGATAGATCGACAGCCAGGCCAGCCGCCAGCCGTAATGCGTGACCATCACCCATTTCGGATTGGCATCGGAGGATTTCAGATTCGACGCCACGGCCTGCAGGTTTGAGCTGTCGTATTTGAAATAGGGCGGCCAGATCCAGCCGGTGTCCTCGTTGCGATAGACCTTCACGCGGCCATCCGGGAAGGCGGCGGCGATGAAGCGGATGTCGCGGGTGTCTCTTGCTTCGGCGGTGCCGGAATCGGGCGAGGCGTAGAAATACCTGTTCTCCCAACTGACGGTGGTCAGGCGGTTGTAGACCTCGGTGATCCGCACGACGTCATGGCTTGGCAGCGTGTATTGCAGGAACAGGGCGGCGATCAGTGCCACCACACCCCAGAAACCCCATTTCAGCTTGCGCATGGCTTGGCCTTCTAGTTCCGGTTGATCAGGTAAATCACCATGGCCACGGCAAGCGCCGGCAGCACATAGACCAGCACGATCAGCTTGCGGCGCAGCGAATGGGCATAGCGTGCCATTCCTGCGTCGACGAAGGCCTGGCGTTCGCCCGGGATGCCGCCGGCATCCCATTCCTTTTCCAGTTTTTCCCGCTGGACCGAGCGCGCATAGACCGAGACCAGGACATAGACCACGGTCAGGATCAGGAACCCCAGCGCCAGGGCTTCAAGAATGGCGATCATCTTCGGCCTCCCGCCCCATCATCAGACCGTTCCGCCGCTCGATTCCCTGCGCGCGCACCAGCCAGACCAGCGCCCAGACCGGGCCCCAGCCGAGCGCCATCTTGACCGAACGGCCCAGCAATACCAGCGGTTCCGTGGTCGCAGCCGGATCTTCGGCGAGGGTCAGGACATGAAGCACCGCCGCGCCGGCCAGCATCACATCCACCGCCGCAGCCAGCATGATCAGCGCCAGCCGTCCCTGGCTGCGGCCGATGAACCGGGCGAATGGCATGGGCAGAAGCACCGCCAGGGCCATCAGCCCGGCGATAGGCAGGACACCGTTCTGGAAGCCGAAAGCAGCGGGCATCATCCGCCTCAGATAAGGCGGGTGAGCGCGGGTTTCATCCCCGCTCCCGGCATCAGACTGCGATATTGTCGATCAGGCGCACCCCGTCCAGCCAGGCCGCCGCAAGCATCCGTGCCGGGCGGGCCGGGTCGGACCAGTCCTGAAGCGTTTCGGCATCGCGGGTGACGATGTAATCGACCTTTTCGAACCCCGCGCGCAACAGCCGCTCGCGCGCCGCGGGCAGCGCGGTGCCGGGCGCCTGGCCCTGGCGGATGGCCTGGGCGGCCTCGGTCATCGCGGCGTAAAGCGCCGGGGCCACCACCGCCCGTGCCTGGGGCGAAAGGCGCATGTTGCGCGACGACATGGCCAGGCCGGAGGCCTCGCGCAGCGTGGGGCAGCCCACGACCGTGACGGGGAGGTTCAGATCGGCCACCATCCGGCGCACGACCTGCAACTGCTGCCAGTCCTTTTCGCCGAAATAGGCGCGATCGGCCAGGGTCGCGCCGAAGAGCTTGGCCACCACCGTCGCCACGCCGTCGAAATGGCCGGGGCGCATCGCGCCTTCCAGCGGCTCGGCCACGCCGCCCACCGAGACCGTGGTGGCAAAGCCGGGCGGATAGACCTGGTCGGGCGTGGGGGCAAAGATCGCGTCCACGCCGAGCGGCGCCAGCTGACCGGCATCCGCCGCCTCGGTCCGCGGATAATTCGACAGATCCTCGGGGTTGTCGAACTGCCTGGGGTTCACGAAGATCGTCACGATCACCCGCGGGCATTCCGCCCTGGCGGCGCGCACCAGGCTCAGGTGCCCGCCATGCAGCGCGCCCATGGTGGGCACGACGCCGATCTGCTGGCCGGCCGCCTTCCAGGTGCGGACCTGGGCGCGCAACGCCTCGACCGTACGCAGGATCATGACTTGCCCGGGGCCGAATCGGCAAAGCCGTGTTCCGGAGCCGGAAAGGTCCGGGCCCGCACTTCGGCGGCATAGGTGGCGATGGCGGTCTCGGCCTGCGCGCCGAGATCGGCATAGCGCTTGACGAATTTCGGGCGGAATGCGGTGAACATGCCCAGCATGTCATCCACCACCAGCACCTGGCCGTCGCATTGCGCCCCGGCGCCGATGCCGATGGTCGGGATCTGCAGGCTCTGGGTCACGCGGGCGGCCAGGCCGACCGGCACCTTTTCCAGCACCACGGCGAAGGCGCCCGCCGCTTCGACCGCGCGGGCGTCTTCCAGCACGCGGGTCGCCTCGCCTTCGCGGCCCACGACCTTGTAGCCGCCCAGCGTGTTCACCGACTGCGGCGTCAGGCCGATATGCGCCATGACGGGAATGCCGCGCCGGGTCAAGAAAGCGATGGTCGAGGCCATGTGCACCCCACCCTCCAGCTTGACCGCAGGTGCCCCGGTTTCGCGGATCAGCCGCACGGCCGCGTCAAAGGCCTGTTCGGGGCCGCGTTCATAAGAGCCGAAGGGCAGGTCGATCACGCACATCGCGCGCGACAGGCCACGCATCACCGCCTGGCCATGCAGGATCATCATTTCCAGCGTGACACCAAGCGTCGAGGGCAGACCATGCAGCACCATGCCCAGGCTGTCGCCCACCAGCGCGATGTCGCAATGCGGATCGACCAGACGCGCCATCGGCGTGGTATAGGCGGTCAGCACGACCAGCGGGTCGGTGCCCTTGCGGGCAGAAATATCCGGCGGAAGGACCGGGCGCTGCGGCGACGTGGCGGACATCGGGAACCTCCCCCAATCTTGCGGACATAGGACCACAGTCCCGCGCCACAGACAACCCCGCCGCAGTGCAGCGAAGGCTTGCGCCGGGCGCGGGGCCGGGGCGCATCTCTGCAACGGGCCGGGGCGCTGCCGCTCTCCGCTCTCCACCTCTTGTCGGAGCGGTCGGCGACAGCCCTGCGGCAGCACCGGACCGAAGACCCGAGAGAAACGTCGCTTGCGTCTTACGAATGCCCGGGCGGCGGTTCCAGGCTTTCCGACATCTGGTCGGCCAGTTCGGGGTGCTCCAGCAGCATCGCCTCGCGTTCCGCCTCCTGCTGTTCGACGATCAGCAGATCGGCCGCCAGCTGCGCCCGGTTTTCCGGCGTGTCGGGCACGGCGCGGCCCCAGGCGTCCTGCATGTAGGGGCCTTCCATCTCGATGCTTTCTTCCAGGCTGCGGACCTTGACCCGTGCCCCCATTTCAACCCGGTCGAACAGGTCGATCGCATCCTGATTGAACAGCCGGATGCAGCCGGCCGAGGTGGCATGCCCGATCGAGGCATTGTCGATCGTGCCATGAATGCGGAAGTAGCTGTCCTTGCCGCCTCGGTACAGATACATGGCCCGCGCGCCCAGCGGGTTGATCAGACCGCCCGGCAGGCCGCCGGCATATTCGGCATAAAGGTCGGGTCGGGTGCGGATCATGTTGGCCGTGGGCGTCCAGGATGGCCACTTTTCCTTGCGGCCGATCACGCCCGAGCCGCGGAAGGAAAGCCCCTCGCGCCCGACGGCGATGGCATAGCGGATGGCGCGGTGGTCGGGCAGGATGAAATACAGCCGCCGGGCAAAGGTATCGACCACGATGCTGCCCGGCTTTTCGTCGCCGGCATAATCCACCTCGGTCCGGGCCTGACCATTCCGCAGATGCTCCATCGACACGGCGGGAATCTCGAAGCCCTCGTCCGTCACCGCCTCGTATCCGGGCAGGGTTGCGGGCACGGCCGGGGGTTCCTCGACCGGGGGCGTGCCGCCACAGGCGGCCAGGGTCAGCAGGGCAAGCAGCGCCAGAAGGCGCGACATCACGGGAATCACGGGATCGGACCTGAGTGAGCCGGAGGAGAATCGCAGTTGGCTGCACCAAACATGCGGATGTGCCGCGAATCAAGGGTCGGCGGGCCCGGACCGGCACCTTGCCGCCCGCAGCAGGCCCCTGCCCGCGTCGCAGGCAGGGGTTTGTGACCTTTCCGCCGCAGCGGCGGCCTAGCCGACGACGTTGAATTCGGGGCCGTAGGGATATCTGGTGATGTCTTCGTTGCCGGTCTCGGTGATCACCAGAATGTCATGCTCGCGGTAACCGCCCGCTCCCGGCTGGCCCTCGGGAATGGTCAACATCGGCTCCATCGAGATCACCATGCCGGGCTCCAGCACCGTGTCGATGTCTTCGCGCAGCTCCAGGCCGGCCTCGCGGCCGTAATAGTGCGACAGCACCCCGAACGAGTGACCATAGCCGAAGGTGCGGTATTGCAGCACCTGATGCTCTTCGAAGAAGGTGTTGAGCTTGCGGGTCACTTCGGCGCAGGTGACGCCGGGCTTGAGCAGGCTCATCCCGTATTCGTGGGCGGCCAGGTTGATGTCCCAGATCCGCCTGGAGGCGGCATCGACTTCCTTCACGAACAGCGTGCGTTCCAGCGCGGTGTAATAGCCCGAAATCATCGGAAAGGTGTTCAGCGACAGGATGTCGCCGCGCCGGAGCTTGCGGCTGGTGACCGGGTTGTGCGCGCCGTCGGTGTTGATGCCCGACTGGAACCAGACCCAGGTGTCGCGGTATTCGGCATCCGGAAAGCGCCTGGCGATTTCCATCTCCATCGCGTCGCGGCCAGCCATGGCAATGTCGATCTCGCGCAGGCCTTCCCTGATCGCGTCGCGAATGGCAAAGCCGCCGACATCGGCCACCGCGGCGACATGGCGGATCAGCTCGATCTCGGCGGCGGATTTCCGCATCCGCTGTTCCATGGCGGCCGGGGCGATGTCGATGCCTTTGCGCGGCTTCAGGAAGGCGTTCAGCTTTTCGCTGCGTTCCAGTGTCAGGTGGTCGGCCTCGCAGCCGATGACCTTGCCCTCGCCGGTGACAGAGGCCACGGCGCGCCAGAAGTTGTCGCGCTGCCAGTCGGTATAGGTGATGTTGTCGCCGTGGCAGCGGCGCCAGGGCTGGCCGGCGTCGATGCCCGCCGAAATCGTCACGCTGTCGGTCCTGGTGACGACCAGGCCATAGGGACGGCCGAACGCGCAATAGAGGAAGCCAGAGTAATAGGCGATGTTCTGCATCGAGGTGAAGACGCAGGCATCCAGCCCGTGCACCTCCATCGCCTCGCGCAGCCCGGCCAGGCGCGCATCATATTCCGCAGCGGCAAAGGGCAGCACCCGATCGCCCTGATGAAAGCGGTAGCGTTGCGGACGTTCCGTCAGATCGGCTGTCATGTCAGACCTCATGCTGGGGGTCCGACCAGACCGGACGGGACCCCGAAAGGTCCCGGCGTACAGGACTGAAGCAGGTTTCCCTGCAAGCGGCGGGGCGCATGGCCCCTGCGAGGCGGCCCCTGTGACGACGCCATCGTCACGGCTCGGCGGCAACATGCACCCGTCCTGACAGACAGTCAATCCGGGCGGGCAGGTGGCCGGGGGTGGCGCCCGGCATCAACGCAAGTCGCATCGCGCCCGGCTCGGCCCCAAGCTGCAGGCCGATCCTTCCCCGGTTTATGGACGCAACCGGCGCCCTGGCCGATATCGAGGCCACATGCAACTACAACTGATAGAGGTGCTCTCATGAAACGTCATCTGGCTTGTGCCGTGTTTGCCCTGTCCCTGACCGGCATCGCCGCCTTTGCCGGCGGTTATGCCGACACGATCCGGCAGGCCTATGAATCGGCCGGCTATTCCAATGTCGAAGTGCGGCAGGTGAACGGCCAATGGCTGGTCACGGCCGAAAAGGCCGGCGGGCAATTCCACTTCATCGTCGATCCCGGCACCGGCCAGGCGGTCAAGGTCGCCGACAACAGCCCGGACGCCGCGCTGTTCGACGACGGCGCCACCGGGTCCGGCACCGACTCTGGCAGCGACTCTGGCAGCAACGGCGGCCTGATCAAGGGTCGGGTCCAGGGCGACATCTCGGGTCACAACACCGGCAGGAGCTCGGGCGGAGACGACGATGCGGGTGGTGAGCATTCGGGCGGCGAGCATTCGGGCGGCGACGACAACGGCGGGGAGTCCGAATCGCATTCGGGCCCGGATTCCGACGACTGACGCCAGGGCAACCGGCCCGGGATCATCCGCGCCCGGCCTGGCGCGGATGATCCGTCCTCCAACCACAGGGGAGGGAATGCCAGCTTTCCGCCTTCAATCCGCGGTGATTCGGGCCCAAGCTGCCGCTGCGGGCCGCGGGCGGCAATCCCGGGGGTTTCACACCCCCGGACCCCCGTGGGATATTTGGAGCAAGCTGAAAGAGGCCGGATGCAGCCGGGTAAGCGCAATCTGATCACCGATGTTGCGGGGCTGCTGGTCGGCCAGGCCGAGGATCGTCGGCTGCGGTCTGGGGTCACTGTGCTGTTGGGCGAGGCGCCGCTTGTGGCGGGCGTGTCGGTGATGGGCGGTGCGCCGGGCACGCGCGAGACCGACATGCTGGCCCCTGACCGGCTGGTGCCGGCGGTGGATGCGCTGGTCCTGTCGGGCGGCAGCGCCTTCGGTCTGGATGCCTGCACCGGGGTGGCGGATGGCTTGCGGGCGCGTGGGCGGGGCTTTGCGGTGGGCGACCAGAGGGTGCCCATCGTGCCCGGAGCGATCCTGTTTGATCTGCTGAACGGTGGCGACAAGACCTGGAGCCGCAACCCCTATGCCGATCTGGGCCGGGCGGCGCTGGCGTCCGCCGGGCCGGATTTTGCGCTGGGCAGTGCCGGGGCGGGGTTTGGCGCGATGACCGGGCGCTGCAAGGGCGGGATGGGGTCGGCCAGTTGCGTGCTGGGCAGCGGGATCACCGTGGGCGCGCTGGTGGCGGTGAATGCGCTGGGCTCGGTGACGGTGGGCGATGGCCCGCAGTTCTGGGCCGCGCCCTGGGAGATGGGGGACGAGTTTGGCGGGCTGGGTCTGCCACGCCAGGCGCCGCCGCCGGACGATCCGGAGCCCCGCAAGCGGCTGGGAGAGGCGACGACGATTGCCATCGTGGCCACCGATGCCGTGCTGACCAAGGCCGAGGCGCACCGGATGGCGGTGGCCGCGCATGACGGGATGGCGCGGGCGATCGTGCCCTCGCATACGCTGCTGGACGGCGATCTGGTGTTTGCAGCGGCGACCGGGCGGCGGCCGCTGAGCGACCCGGTGCGCGACCAGTTCCAGATCGGTCATGCCGCCGCGACCTGTCTGGCCCGCGCCATCGCGCGCGGGGTTTACGAGGCGCGGGCGATGGCGGGCGATCTGCAGCCGGCCTGGCGCAGCCTGCATCGGTAGGGCGGGCCACCACGGAGGGGCATTCACCACCGGCCGAGCGCGCCCTCGTCCTCGTCCCTGGCGGCGACCCATGCCGCGCCTTCCGCGCCCACTTCCTTCTTCCAGAAGGGCGCGCGGGATTTCAGGTAGTCCATCAGGAACTCTGCCGCCTGAAACGCCGCCTCGCGGTGGGGGGAGGCGGTGGCGACCATCATGATCGGATCACCGGGGTGCAGCGTGCCGAAGCGGTGGATCACCAGCGCATCGACCAGCGGCCAGCGGGCCAATGCCTGCCCCATGATCTCGGTGATGGCGGCCTGCGTCATGCCGGGATAATGCTCGATCTCCATCCTCTGCAGCCCGCCCCCTTGCGGCTGGCCCGCATCGCGCACCACGCCGGTGAAGCTGACCACGGCCCCGGCGCCGGAAACGCGGGCGGTGAAGGCGTTCAGCTCGGCGCCGGCATCGAAGGCCTCGGCCTGGACGCGCAGATCCATTCTAGCCTCCGGTCATCGGCGGGAAGAAGGCGACCTCGCGCACACCGGCCAGCGGCGCATCGAAGGACGACAGCTTTTGATCCAGGGCCACGCGCAGGCTGTTCAGGTCGGCAAAGGCCGCGGCATAGCGCGGCTCGCGGGCCTTGAGCTCTTCGATCAGCTGGGCGACCGTCGCGGCCCGGGTTTCGACCCGTTCCCGCGGCAGGCCGATGCGCTCGCGCACCCAGGCGAAATACAGCAGATCCATGGTCTAGTCCTTCAGGAAGGGCAGGGACTTGCGGAAGTAATCCCAGCCGGTCAGCGCCGTCAACACGGCGGCGATCCAGATCAGGAACAGCCCGGCCCAGGTGGCATAGGAGGAACAGCCCCGCGTCCCGCAGGAGCGGATCGGGTCGGCCAGGCCCTTGGCGACCAGGCCGGCATATTCCTCGACCGTCTTGCCTTGCCGTGCGATGCCTTCCAGATGCTCGAGACCGGTGCCCAGGAACAGCACCGCGATGGCGATCATCTGCGCGGTGGTTTTCCATTTGGCCAGCCTGGTCACTTTCAGCAGCCCGGCCTTCGATCCAAGATATTCCCGCAGCCCACCGACAAAGACCTCGCGGAACAGGATCACCGTGGCGGGCAGGATCAGCCAGGGGTTCATGCCGGAATAGCCGGTCAGGATCAGCAGGGCGATCACCACCATCGCCTTGTCGGCGATCGGGTCCAGCATGGTGCCGAACTTCGATTCCTGTTTCCACAGCCGGGCCAGATAGCCGTCGAAGTAATCGGTGATCGCGGCCGAGACGAACAGAGATCGGAA